>NZ_JAGSXH010000100.1 GCF_018283645.1 Actinocrinis puniceicyclus
TCCGCACGGCGCACACCGGCCGGGTTGCCAGCGTTCTGTCATACTTGGCCGCACCGGGCGCCGCACCGGTATCCTCCGGGTAGCCCGAAAGGGCGGGACGGGCGGCGCGCCCGAACCGTCCGTGTACGCGTTCGCGAGCCTTCGCGCACGCCGAGGGAGGTCATCCGTGGTCAGTCAGTCCGCCCTGCTGGCTATCGCCGGCGTCGCTCTCGGCCTTGTGCTCACCCCGGGGCCGAACATGATCTACCTGGTGTCGCGATCCATCACCCAGGGCTGGCGCGCGGGCCTGATCTCGCTGCTCGGCGTGGGCCTGGGCTTCCTGGTGTACCTCGCCGCCGCGACGGCCGGCATCGCCACACTCTTCGCGCTGGTCCCGCCGGTCTACGAGGCGCTCAAGATCGCCGGCGCCGTCTACCTGCTGTACCTGGCCTGGAACGCGGTCAAGCCGGGCGGGGCCTCCACCTTCGAGCCCAAGCAGCTCTCGCCCGATCCGCCGCGCCGGCTGTTCACGATGGGGCTGGTCACCAACCTGCTCAATCCGAAGATCGCGGTACTCTACGTCTCGCTGCTGCCGCAGTTCGTGGACTCCGCGCGGGGGCACGTGGCGGGTCAGATCCTGGTGCTCGGCCTCACCCAGATCACCATCGCGATGACCATCAATGCCCTGATCGTCCTCACGGCGGGCTCGGTCGCCCGCTTCCTCAGCGAGCACCGTGCCTGGATGCGCGCCCAGCGCTACTTGATGGGAGGGGTGCTCACCGCGCTCGCGGTACGGATCGCCACCGACTGACCCGCCGAGCGCGACGGCCGCAGGTCGCGGCGCGACGTGGCAACCGGCGCCGAGCAGGCGCAGCACGAAGGCAGTCTCGGATGATCGAATGAGATGAAAGGTCTCGACTCATGGCTCGGGTCGCCGTAGTAACCGGAGCAAGCAGCGGAATCGGAGCGGCCACCGCCGCGCGGCTGGCGAAGGACGGCTACCACGTCGTGCTCGCGGCCCGCCGGGTGGACCGGCTCGACGCACTGGCCGAGCGCATCGGCGGCCGGGCGGCGCGCGTGGACGTCACGGATCCGTCGAGCGTGCGGGAGTTCGCGCAGGGCATCGAGTCCTGCGACGTGCTGGTCAACAGCGCCGGCGGCGCGCTCGGAGCCGATCCGGTCGCCACGGGCGAGCCGTCCGACTGGGCGGCGATGTTCTCGGTGAACGTTCTGGGTACGCTGCACGTCGTTCAGTCGCTGTTACCGCAGCTGGCGGCCGGGGGCGGCGGCACCGTCGTGAACATCACCTCGACCGCCGCCTTCGTGAACTACGAAGGCGGGGCGGGGTACAGCGCGGCCAAGCACGCGCAGCACGCCCTCACGGAGACGCTGCGGCTTGAGCTGTGCGGCAAGCCGGTGCGGGTGATCGAGATCGCGCCGGGCATGGTTCGCACCGACGAGTTCTCGCTCAACCGCTTCCGCGGCGACGCCGAACGCGCGGCCGCCGTCTACGCGGACGTCGACCGTCCGCTCTCGGCGGAGGACGTGGCCGAGTGCGTGGCGCTCGCGGTCGGCCTGCCGCAACACGTCAACGTCGATCAGCTCGTCGTGCGTCCGCTCGCGCAGGCGGCGCAGCACAAGGTGTTCCGCGGTCCGCTGTTCGAGCGCTGACCGCGGCCCGGCCGGCGGCGCGCCGCGCCGAAGAAGCCGGCGGGGCCGCGCCGCGGGGCCGGGGTCGGCCCGCGCGGCGCGGCCCCGCCGCGTTTGCGCGGTTCAGCTCACGGGTGAGCGTTGATCCAGGTGCCCGCGCCCGACTGCGCGGAGTCGTTCAGGCGCAGCAGACCGAGTTGGCCGGCCTTCACCCCTGCCTGGAACCGGCTGCTGGCGCCCAGTGCTTCGAGCAGCGCGGCCATGTGCCGGCGGCACGTGCGCGTCGAGATGCCCAGGCGGTTGGCTATCGCCTCGTCCTTGAGCCCGGCGGCCATCAGGCGCATCAGCAGCATCCGGTTGTCCCTCAAGGCCAGCTCGTGCGTCGCCAGTTCCTCGGTGAACGGCATCGCGCCGGACCAGAGCCGCTCGAACCCGCGGCACAGGTAGCGCACCACGGCCTCGTGCGTGATCACCACGATGCCGCTGGCGACGCCGTTGCGCTCCATGGGGATGAAGGCGGTGCTGCGGTCGAAGACGGCTATCGACTCGAAGCTCTCGGACGTCGTGCGCACCAGTCCGCCATAGCGCGTCACGGTTCTGATGAACGAGCGCATACCGAGGCTGGAGCGGCTGATGTGCTGGTAGATCATCCGCTGGCGCACCCGGCGGGAGAGCATCGCCACGGCGGTCTCAGCGCTCTGTTCGAGCAGGCCCACGTCGGTCTGGGAGCCGACATGGGTGGTCAGCGCCTCCTCGGTACAGTTGCGCGCGGCACGGAACAACAGTTCGTGCGCCTTGTCCGGGTCCTGGACGACGTCGATGCCGGCCACCTCGGAGCCCGGCTCGGACGCGTCGGTGAACAGCTCGGCCAGCCCCTTGATCAGCCTGTTGTTCTCGTCGATACGCTGCTCGCGGGCCTTGATCTCGCTGGTCAACGGCTCGTTGAGACGCCGGCGGGCCAGTTCCAGCGATACGGGCACCAGGTCCCCGCGACCCGTCCCGCGCACCAGCAGGCACACGTGGCGCAGCCGTTCGCAGGACGCTGCGACTTCGGCGCTGGAGACGCCCAGTTCGGGAATGGATTGTCTCGGATCGATCCGTGTACGGCGTACCGCGTGCCGGTACACCCTGATGTCGGCCGGCGTCAGGTCCCCCAGGCTGCGCGGCACCGTCGCCAGCCACTCCTCGAGCACGTCGTGTCGGACTTCTGACGCCGCCGCCTCCAGCGAATCCATCAAGCAAGCTCCCTCTTCCTCTGTGCTCGCGTAATGGCGCCGGTGCGCCGCCACGCAAACGGCGGTCATGGGCGTTGCCGAATGCCGAGTCTAATTCCGCCTCATAGTAGCGCAGTACTCATATACACCGAGATAGTGTCCCACCTATCTCGCGGGAAGGGCAGCGTGTCGTCGCCGCGACGCCGACGCGGCCCGTGGATCGCGCGCCACGTCGCGGCTCGGCCGACGTAGCACGCGGCGCGACGGAGCGTATTCGAGCTCGACTTCCGCTTCCGGGATCACAACGGCCCCTCGTGCAACTTTCCCGGACGGCTTGCGCCTGCGCCGCGTGACGCCGGCGATGCCCCGGTCACGGGCCCGGCCTAGGCAGTGTTGGAGAATGTCTCAAGGGGCGAATCCGGTGATCGACTTCGCCTGGACGCACGGCCGAAACGTCCACAGACAACCGGTATGAGCACGCTCCGGCCGCGCGCCCATGCTCGTCGCTGACCGGATTCGCCATCACGATTCCGGGCAAAGCGGCGGTCGAATCGTTGCCTTGATACATTCCCCAACACTGCCTAGTGTCCCGCGCCGGAAATCCGCCGTGAAAATCGGCCCCCGCATCCCGCCTGGCCGCGTTGCCGAAACGCCCACAGACGACCCACTGCGTTGATCGAGCACCGCGAGGGTGTTCCGGCGCCTTGCCAGCCGGGCGCGGATGACCGGACGCGCGCAGCCAGGTCGAGCAGAGTCATGCGACGGATGTCCGGCGCGGGACACCAGAAGCTCACTGAAGATCTTGTGGGTGTGGTGGTGGGCGGGCTTGCCCGCTCGACCGCTTCAGTTCGCGGGTGTCGCGGCGATGCTCCCGTGTCCGTCGGTTCGTCGCAGTCCGAGGTTGATCAGGGTGCGTAGGTTCAGGGCGACGGCGCGGGTGTGTAGCCGGGCGTTGTTCTTGATGGTGCCGTAGTAGCGCACGCGGCGGTTGCCGTGGGCCACGATCCAGGCCACGGCGCGTTCTACCGGGGGACGCCAGCGGCGGCGGGCGGCCGGCCCGGTGAACGCTGCCCTGCGTTGCCGGTAGTGCCCGCCGGGCGCGGATAGGGCGGCGCTGTGCCCGGCGGGGCGGGTCACCGTGCCGGTGGCGGTGTCGATGGCGAAGTCGTCGAGGCTGAAGCCGACGCACCCGACAGCGCACACCCCGCACCAGAACACGGCCGCGAACCCTCAGCACGGACACCCGACGTGAAACGCCCAGGTGCCGCCGGTCGTTCCCACTGGCTGCCCTGACCCCATGCCCGTTGCGTACCCGTCAGGACGGGCACTGGCGGGTGTTGGCGGTCAGTCTCGGTGACGACTGTGCAGCAGGCAAAGGCTCCAGGGCATCGTGATCGCTTGGGCGTGAACCGTGACCTGGACGATCCCGTCACCTTCACCGCCACCCTTTCGATCTCACGCGAGACGGTCGCTTCCTCGCCCTGCTGCTCCACCAGCCGCGCAACCAGGTCGGCACCGCCGCGGCACCCGCGCGCTGGGACCCTTTCGCCAGGCCGCCGCATACCCGAGACTGGAGCGCGCTCACCAGCCGGCGCGAACGGCTAGTGCCGCTCCCTCGCCGGTGTCGTCGCGGGGGCTTGAGCGCGTGCGGTCGCCGTGGCCACGCCGACCGCGGCGCGGTGCAGTGTTCCGGACAGGCCGCCCCAGTCGTAGGCGGTCTCGGCGTGCTGGGCCTGGTCCACGCCGACCATCTCGGCCTCCGCGCCTACCCTGAGGCCGATCGTCGCGTGTACCAGCTTTGCCAGCACGAACGAGACCGTGAAGGTGTACACGAGCACGATGCCGGCGCCGGCCGCCTGGTCGAGCAGCTGGCGCGGGCCGCCGCCGTAGAACAGCCCGGCGCGCGCGCCGTTGGAGAACGCGGCGACCTCGTCGGGCGCGGCGAAAAGACCGATCAGCAGGGTGCCCACGATGCCGCCGACCAGGTGCACGCCCACGACGTCGAGCGAGTCGTCGAGATCGAAGCGGTGCTTGAGGTTCACCGCGTAGCAGCACACGATTCCGGCGATCAGGCCGACGAAGATCGCGCCGATCGGGGACACGGAGGCGCAGGCCGGGGTGATCGCGACCATGCCGGCCACCGCTCCGGAGGCGGCGCCGATGGTGGTGAACGTGCCGTGCTGGATCTTCTCCGCGGCCAGCCAGCCGAGCAGCGCCGTGCAGGCGGCGACCTGCGTGTTCATGAGCACCAGCGAGGCTTGGCCGGCGCAGGTGAGCGAGGAGCCGGCGTTGAAGCCGAACCAGCCGAACCACAGCAGCGCCGCGCCGATCATCACGAGAGGCACGTTGTGCGGCCGCATCGGGTCCTTCTTGTAGCCGATGCGCTTGCCGACCACCAGGGCGCAGGCCAGTGCCCCGGCGCCCGAGTTGATCTCCACCGCGGTGCCGCCGGCGAAGTCCATCACGTGCAGCTTGGCGTTGATGAAGCCGTTGGGCGAGAAGACCCAGTGCGCGACCGGGAAGTAGATGAACGTCACCCAGCCGAGCACGTACACCGTCCAGCCGACGAACTTGGTGCGGTCGGCGATCGCGCCGGAGATCAGCGCGGGCGTGATGATGGCGAACATCAGCTGGAAGCACGCGACCGCGAAGATCGGCACGCCGCTGGAGCCGTAGAGGGCCGGGTGGCCGGAGCCCGCGCCGGTGGCGATGCCGTGCATCCCCCACTGGGTCAAACCGCCCCAGAAGCCGCTGCCTTTCGCGTCGTTCGCGTTACCGAAAGCCACGGACCATCCGTACAGAATCCACGCCACGGTGACCACGGCTATGCAGATGAAATTCATCATCAGCATGTTCAGCACGCTCTTCGAACGGACCATGCCGCCGTAGAAGAACGCCAGTCCCGGCGTCATGAGCAGGACGAGCGCGGAGCTCGCGAGCACCCACGCGGTGTTGCCGGTGTCCACTGTTGACACGGTTTACGGTTCCTTCGGTCGGTGCGGCTCTCGTCAAGGCCGGCGGGGTGGTGCGGTGCTCCGACACGATCGCGGCGCAGCGTTACCGCGCACGGCGCGAGATGTTTCGTCCATGTGACAAAAGCAACGCGCAGGTTACGACTTTTTGACGCAACTTCCTGCGATGCTCGTGGCCCGCCGCGCCGGGGGCAGGGGCAGGGACACGGACACGGACACGGACACGGACACGGACGACGAGGGCATGATGACGCGTCCGCGGCTTCTGCCACTGGGGCGGGGCGGACGCCGGGATGGCACCGGGATGACGTGGCCGGAGGTTCGGCCTGGCTTGATCAGTATTCGCGCCTGCGGCGCTGCCCGGCGGGACGGCCGTCTGGATCGTAGACGACGCGGTAGAGCGCACCCGCCCACAACCGCGTCCACCGCGACAGGTACGGAATGCCGTAGGTACGCAGCCGGCCGGGCGGCCGTGGACCTCGGCACCCGGCCGCGTACCAGGCGTCGAGTCGCGCCGCGCTCCGGGCGAAGGCGTCATACATGGCAAGCGGCTTGCTTAGTTCTTCTTCGTCGGGTCCGTCCAGGTGCTCGCGAGCCAGCTCGATGCGCAGGCCCGAGGCGAAACCCTCCGACGCGCCGCGCGCCTGGTGCGAGCCCGGGTCCGGCTGGTCCATCACCGCGCAGGCCAGCTCCGAGTCGTGGGTCCAGGAGCGGCGGTTGAGGTTGTCTGATCCGACGCAAGCCCAGACGTCGTCGATGATGCAGACCTTGGCGTGGACGTAGACCGGAACGCCGGCGTGGTTCTCCACGCCGTAAACCGCCACCCGGTCTCCCCCGGCCTCGGCGAGCATGCGCATGGCCTCGATCCGTCCGACGAGGTTCGGCGGCAGACTCAGCCGGCCGTCCTGATCGGGAAACCGCGGCAGCACCGCGATAAGGCGTAGTGCCGGATTGTCGGCGAGCGCCCGGGCGAACGGCTCGGCGACGTCGCGCGACCACAGGTACTGGTCCTCAAGATAGATCAGTTCGCGCGCCCTGGACAGAGCCTTGAAATACCCGCGGGCGACGCTGCGCTCGCCGTGCGGGGCGAACGGGTAACCCGCGCGTATCCGGTTGGGATAGGTGCGCAGCACCTGCACCGTCTGACACGCGCGGGTCGGCGGATCGGGCTGCTGGGGCGGGAGCGGCGCGGCTTTCGTGTCCTCGTGCTGGAGCCTGTCGCGCAGGCGGTGCACCGGGTTGGCGGTGAGCGCGGCCGGGTCGTCCCAGCGCTCGCGGAACACCGTTTCGAGGTCGCCGACCGCGGGTCCGCGGACGGCCAGCTGGATGTCGTGCCAGGGCGGGTTCGGCCCGTAGCGCGCGGACATGGGCTGGCGCTGCGGGTCGCCGCCGTGCTCCTCGTCGTCGCGTCGGCTGTGGCACAGATCGATCCCGCCCACGTACGCGACGTCCAGTTCCGGTCGCCCCGGATGGCGCAGTACGACCAGCTTCTGGTGGTGCGAGCCACCGGGGCGCACCCGCATGTCCAGCAGGCATCGGCCGCCCGCCTGCTCGATCTCGTCCCCCAGGTGCCGGTTCTCCTGCTCACTGAACTGGAACCGGTCCAGGTGGGAACGCCAGATCAGGCCGCGCACGAGTACGCCTCGCCGCGCGGCGTCCGCGATCATCCGCGAGACCTCGGTCCCGGGGCCGTCCAGCCGCTCGTCCGGGTCGCCGCGCCAGTCGGTGAACAGCAGCAGGTCGGCCGGCTCCAGCCGGCGGATCGCGGCGACGAGTTCGGCGAAGTAAGCCGCGCCGTGAACAAGCGCGTGCACCTCGTTGCCCTCGGACCAGGCCCGCGCCAGGCGAGTAGCCGAATTGCCGCGCTCAGCGCGGCTCAGGAACCACTGCTCGACACCCACGCCCGCATGTGCCCGGATCCGGCGCCTTCATTCCCCGCGTGTCGGCGCGCGCCGCGGCTCGCCCGGGACCGCCTCGCCTTTCGCTCGGCGTAACCGGCGAACACGACAGTCGGCGGCCGCCCGTCATCAGCAACCACCCGTCGTCAGGAACCACCCGTGCCGCTGGTCGCCAGCAGGAGAGCCGGTATGTCCTCGTACTGCTGGATCAACTGCTCGGTGACCGTGCGGTAGGTGTCGCAGGCGGGGATCTCGACGGCGTCGATCGTCAGGTGCTGCTTCTCCAGCGGTCCGAGGCACAACCCGCCGCAGAAGCCTTCGATCGCGCACCCACGGCAGTACTCCGGATTGTCGTAGCGCAGCGCCGCATGTGCCTCATAGCCCGGTGTGGAGAGCAGGGCGCGGCCCGCCTCGATGTTCCCGAAATGCCCCGAGCCGGCCTTGCACGAGAACACCTCGCCGTTCGGCTCGATGCTGAACTGGGCGCCCTTCGCGGAACAGTTCTTGAACCCGCGGTCGGCGACCACGTCGAATCCGGCGAGCAGCTGGAAGATCTGGTGCCAATAACCGGTCACCACGACCCCGTGCCGCCTGCCGTACCCGACCAGGTCCATCAGCCGGGCCGCGATCCGGTCGCCGCCGTACTCGGCGTAGAAACCCGGGTCGAGGTCCAGGACGATCCCGATCTCGCCGACGCCCATCTCCACGGCGAAGTCCACGAGGCTCTCGTCGACGTCGTCGAACGTCGAACTGCACAGAGCCGTGTTGATCGCGACCCGGTTGCCGTGCACGCGCAGCCGCCGCAGGCCGGCCAGCACCAGCGGCTCGCTGCTGCGGCCGTTCTTCAGCGGCCGGGCGCCGCTCTTCGGCGCGTCGAAGCTCACGCATACCCCGACCCGGTGCCGGGCGAACGCCTCGGCGATCTCGTCGGTGATCAGCGAACCGTTCGTCACGACGGTGTACTCCACCGCCACGCCCTCATCCCGGCCCGACCCGATCTCGTCGAGCACCGCCAGACAGGCCGGCTTGTTCATCAGCGGCTCCCCGCCGAAGAACTGCACCATGACCTGTCCGACCCCTTCGGAGCGGGCCACGCCGAGCGCCCGCCGCGTGTATGCGACGGCCGCCTCCGGGCTCATGGTCCGGTTGTGCGGGTCCCGTTGGAACCGGTAGCGCTCCTCGGACACGTAGACCGGGTCCAGGAGGTCCACCGCGACGCGCTCGCCGGCCGGATCCGGCGCCGATCCGATCGTCACCGGTGTCGGTTGCCGCTTCGCGGTCGCGGCCGCGGTGGTCTTGGTCAGGTCGGAGCCCTGGATGCCCTCGAAGCAGTATGTGCAGCCGAAGTTACATCCGTTGACCAGGACGAGTTGGACGACGTTGACGCGCCGGTTCGGCGGTGGCGGCGCCGGGTGGTGGCCCTCGTCGAGGAAGCCGCGCAGCGCGAGCTGTTCGACCAGGCGCAGGCAACGCGCCGGGTCGGCCCGCACCTGGGCCGCCGCGGCCCGCACGACGTCGCCGACCCCGGCTCCCGCGCCGAAGGCGTCCAGCACCTGCTCGGCGGCTGCGTCGAGGACGACGAGACCGCCGAGCTTGCGGTGGTAGACGGCGGTGCCGCGCCGGTGCGTCACGCGGACCAGGTCGGGCGAGACACTGAGGCGAAGCGACTGGTCCACCCGTCAGCCTCCTACGGCCGCGGCCACCATCGGCAGCACGATCCGCTCGGCGTCCCGGTCGGCCCAGTCGGCGACCAGCCGGCGGGTCAGCTCCCGATACACGTCGCAGGCCCCTTCGACGACACCGTCGAGGTCGCCGGTGTTCTTGACGATGGTGCCCACGCAAAGACCGGAGCAGAAACCCTCGATGGCGCAGCCGTGGCAGGCGTCGTCGGTCTTGAACGCCTTGTCGACGTGCCGGAGGTACAGATCAGACTTCAGATACCGGGAGAGCGAGCCGGTGTCCTGCAACGGCTCCTCGGCGATCTTGCAGGAACGGACGCTGCCGTTGGGCTCGAAGCTGAGCTTCGCCCCCTCGGCCGCGCACGTCTTGTAGCCCTTCTCCAGGTTCAGCGGCAGTTGCCCGGTCATCTGCTCGTAGACCTGGTGCCAGTAGCCGGTGACGCCGATGCCCGCCGCCGCGGCGGTGCGCCGCAGTTCCAGGACGGTGTCCATGACCACCGCCATGGCCTCGGTGTCCGCGTACGGCGCGGCATCCAGGTCCAGGATCACACCGATCTGGCGCGCGCCGACCTCGGTGGCGATGCCGACGATGAGTTCCGGATCGGTCTGCGGCGCGTTCTTCGTCGACACGACGGTGTTGAGGTTCAGCGACACGCCGGCGTCGGCCAGCATGCGCAGCCCGCTGTCGACCATGGCCGACGCCGAGGCCTTGGACTTGGTCGTACGCAGGGCGTTGCCATCGCCGTCGTAGCTGACGGCCACCGTGACACGCGCCGCCGCGAGCGTCCGCGCGATGTGCGGCGTCACCCGGGTGGCATTGGTGGTCATGCTGTAGACGATGTGCACCCCGGCGTGTTGGGCGCCGACCTCGGTGAGCACCGCTTCGACGGTGTCCCACGCGAGCATGGGCTCGCCGCCGAAGAACTCGACGGACAGCTGGGCGTTGCCGGCCCGCGCGACCGTCTCCGCGGACGCACGCACCAGCCGGCACGCCGTGTCGGCGGTCATCGTGCCCACCGGCGAACTGCGCCGCAGCGTCGCGAGCGGCAGCAGCACCGGCTTGCGCTGCGAAGAATCGGCCGACTGCGGCTTGATCGTGCCGACCGGGTCGAGGGTGTCCTGATAGCAGTAGCTACAGCCGAGATTGCACGAGTTGGTGAGCACCAGCTGGATGCCTTTGAGCAGGTAGCCGGAGCTCGCGTTGAGCGCCCGGTCGGAGCGCGCCGCTTCGATGACGGCGCGCTCGTCCTGGTCGTCGGGCACGAGGAAGAAGCGGTCCTCCAGTTCGGCGAGCGCCTCCGCCGACGGCTCCCGGTCGGCGCACCGGCCCCGCAGCCACCGGCTGCCGTCCCGGTCCAGCAGTGTGAGGTTGCCGAACAGCGAGTGGTAGACGGGCGTGAACCCGTCCTCCCGCTCGTCGGCGAACACCAGGTACCGCGATGGAGTCAGCGTCCGAGTCGCCATTGTGAACCGCTCCGCCCTCAGTCGAGCGACCGGAGCAGGAGCGGCTGCTCCTCGGTTCCGCTCGCCGCGGTGCCGCCGATGGTTCCCGCGATCGTGCCGCCGATCGTGCCGGCGATGGTGCCGCCTATGGTGCCGGCGATCGTCCCGCCGATCGTGCCCGCGATGGTCCCGCCGAGCTCCGCTCCGGGCCGGCGCATCTTCTCCAGATCCGACTTGCGCATGGTTTCCTCCCAAAGATTTTTTTCTTCGAGTTCTTCGATGCTAACCACGCGTTCGGGGTCGGTCAAATGAGTGTTCGAATATACGGATCAGATTTGTTACCGCTGGCGAAGCCGAACAATGTATTGAGCTGATAGGCGATTGAATCCAAGGGAACAGTGTGCGCGCAGTGGCGGGTGTTGATGCTTCGAGCCCCCCTATCGGCCCGCCGCGGGTGACCCCACGGGGCGCCAGAGCGTGCGCTCGTAGAACCACGCGGCGACCTTCTCCAGTCGCGGGACGAGGTCCTCGTGGGCGGGCGCGCCGACGATGTATCCGGCCAGGAACGCTCCGGACTTGACGCCCC
Source organism: Actinocrinis puniceicyclus (assembly GCF_018283645.1). Taxonomy (GTDB): domain Bacteria; phylum Actinomycetota; class Actinomycetes; order Streptomycetales; family Catenulisporaceae; genus Actinocrinis; species Actinocrinis puniceicyclus. The sequence goes on from NZ_JAGSXH010000100.1 coordinate 11,422, forward strand.
CGTGGAACTCCTGCCCGACCGCTCCGCTCAGCGACGCCTCCAGGATGCCCTCCGGTTCCTCGCCGACGGGCAGTCGCTCGAGCACGCCGTGCGACGGCGGAATGCTCAACCCCGCGGCGGGACGATAGACGTGGGCGTCGAGTGCCGAGGGAAGGCCGCACTCCAGACGGAGCCACTCCTTGTCCAGGTCGACCCCGAAGGCGTGCCGGATCATGGAGCCGATGATCCCGCCCCCGGTGCGGCTCGCGATCTCGCAGAAGACCAGCCGGTCGTCCGGCGTGATCCACACTTCCAGGTGGATCACGGTGTTCAGCGGGGTCGGCAATCGCGCCACGATCGCGTGCGACACCTCGATCAGGCGGTTGTATGCCGGTTCCCCGGGGGCCAACGGCACGCTGGCGACCCAGTCATTCGTGCGGAACGACAGGGCGCTGTTGATGTACCGGGAGGGTTGCAGGAAGACCGTCTCGCCGTTCGCGACGAGCCCGTCGATGTGGTACATCTCCCCCGGGACGAAGCTTTCGATTTCACTGTCCCCGGGCCAGGGCCGGGCGAGATACGCGTCCAGTTCGGCTTCGTCGCGGATGACGGCCGTGCCCAGCGAGCCGGACTCGGCCACCGGCTTGATCACCACGGGGTAGCCGTGCTCCGCGATGAACTCAAGGGCCGTATAGGCGCAGTCGAGGCGTCGGTAGGCGGGCAGCTCCACCGGGCCGCCGGCGAGGTGGTCCTTCATCACGACCTTGTCGCGGAACGCGAGCGCGCTCGCGGTGTGCTGCCCCGGCAGGCCCAACAACTCTCGCAGCCGCGCCGCCCGCAGCACGTCCGTCTCGGCCCGGGCGAAGACGGCGACGACCGCATGGGCGCGGGCCAGTCGCAGCGCCGTCTTCTCGACAAGCTGATTCGTCTCGTAGTCATCGAACCCGTACACGTGCTCGAGATGCGCGTAGCCCTCGACGTGCTCCGAGGAGGCCACGATGATCGGCTCGATCCCGCAGCCGGCCAGCCACTTGTCGTACGGGGTCTTGCCGTACGGACTCTTGGCGAAGATCAGAACGTGTCGCATAACCGTACCCCTTCAGGTGTTCACGTTGCCTGCGGCCGGCGAGCGGCCGGTGGTCCGGGTGCCGGCCCGCTTCCCGGGACGGGAGGAAACGCGACACGCACGGTACCCCGCGGACGAACCGAACCGGCTCAGTCGGCAGCCTGGGTGGTCACAATCGTCAAGGCCCTGAATTCGGCTATCGCCGCAGCGCATTCGCCCGGGCTTGCGGCGGTCAGGGTGGCCATGCCAAGCCGGTCGAAGGAGGACAGGATCGGTGGTACCTCGTCCCCGGGCTGCACGGTCACGTCCCACTGCACGATGGAACCATGGGTGAGCACCGGCTGCGGCGCCACCGCCGTCACGCGTCCGGGTGGTGCGGTGATGAACACGGTGGCCGCCGCCGCGGCGGTGGCCTGCCGTCGCCGCAGCCCGGCGCCGACCGCCCACCCCACGGCCGCCCGCCGCCATTCGACGCCGGTGGTCAGTTCCACCAGTTCGGCGATGCCGTCTCCGCCGAGGCGGGTGTGGGTCTCGATGATGACGACCTCGTCGCCGTCCACCTTGACCTCGGTGTGGCTGGGACCGTCGGTCAGTGCGATGGCGTCGAGGAGTTCCGCGACGGCCCGCTCCACCAGCCGCTGTCGCCGGCTGTCGAGTGACAGCGGCGGCATCAGGTGGCTCATCTCGACGAACCGGTCCGAGGTGCCCTTCTCGGCTATGCCCACGAACGTGTGCCGTCCGTTCAGCGACAAGCCCTCGACGCTGAACTCCAGGCCGCCGGCGAACCGTTCCAGCAGGGTGGCGGCGCTTCTGCGATCCGGCGGCAGGTCGGCGGGCCGGCCCAGCAGGATCACATCCTTGCTGCCGCCGCCGTCCACCGGCTTGGCCACCACCGCGGCGCCGTCGGCGAACAGGCGGGACACGGCGGCCGGGTCGTCCCCCCTCGCGAACAGCGGGTTGAGATGCGGTGCCTTACACTCCAGGGCCTCTCGCATCTTCAGCTTGTCGCGGGTGGCTCTGACCACGTCCGATGCCACGCCCGTCACGCCGAGGCGCTCCGCCGCCACCGCCGCCGGCTCCATCCCGAACTCGGTGATCGAGACGATCGCGGCGGGCGAGCGGGGTCTGATGAACTCGTCGACGAAGGGGAAGAACGCAAGGGGGTCCTTGAAGTCGGCGGTGAACACCGTCGAGGTCTCCCGGCTGGCCGGGTCGAGCGGCTCAGCGTCGGGCAGCTGTACGTGGATCACGTCGCAGTCCAACGTCGCGGCCGCGCGCGCCGTGGGTGGATTCGCGCCGAGGATCACGAGGGTCACGGGTCGTTCCTCTGCGTTCGCGTCCTGAGATGCACGGCGACTCCACGTGTTCGGCGGTAAGAACGTCGATGATGATCACACCGGTCCCCGGTGGACCACCCGGCAACAGACGCCTTACATGCGTTCCGGCGATGACAAGCCAAATCTCGCCTAGAACGCGATCAGCTGTCAACGCGGCACGCGGCCGGCCGGCCGGTGCGCAGGGCCTTGACACCCTCGCGCGGCTGCGAGCTCGGCTCGTCGGGCCGTTCGAAGCCGAGATGCGTCGCCTCGGCGGCCTTCACCGGAACGCGTATTCCATCTCTGTCAGGGGATCATCAGCTGCGCCGGGTCGGCTCCGGAACCGGCACCACAACCGGCTGCCGGCTGCGGCAACGCCGGTTCAGCAGGCGCCCGCGAGCGCCGCCCGCCTGCGAAGAACAGCGCCGAGACCGCGGCGGCCGCGCACTGCGCCGCCACCACGATCCAGAACGCGTCGATCTCACCGGCCGCCTGGTAGTGGGTGAAGACGAATCCGCCCACCACCCCGGACGCCAGGCCGCCGATGCCCGCCGTCAATCGCCCGATGCCGAAGGCGAGGGTCGGGTTGTCCGGCACCCGATCGACGAGTTCGAGATCGCATCTGAGGAACAGCAGGATCTCGCCCGTCGTGAACAGGGCTGTTCCTGCCAGCATGGCCGGGGTGCGCCCCAGCGCGATCGTGCCTGTGCCGAGCATCATCAGCGCGAACGAGCCGACCACCAGCAGGCGGTAGTCGGACCGCGCGATCCGCCGCGCCAGCGGGGGCTGTAGCAGCGCCACCATGGCGCAGTTGAGCAGCATCACCCAGCCGAGGGCCCGGATGTCGGATTTCTCGGCGGCGTACAGGCCGATGAAGCTCTGGAAGAAGAAGTAGAGGTAGAAAGCCAGGGTGTTGAAGAGCACGGGGCGAAGCGCACCGCGCAGACCCCTGAGTCTGTCCGCCGAGGGCTTCGCGTCCTTCGCCGCGTCCGTGTCAGTGTCCGCGATCGCAGCCCTCGCCGCGTTCGCGTTCGCGTTCGGTTCCGGATTCGGTTCGGGATTCGGTTCGGGTCGGCGGCTGACCTGCGCGCCGAGCGTGAATTGATGTGCCGCGGTGATCACCGCGAAGAAGACGGCCAGCCCGACGAGCAGTGCGGTGGGATCGGCGGCGATCAGGAAGGCGGCCAACAGCGGACCCAGTCCCATGCCGGCGTTCAGAGCCGCGCTGCTCACCGCGAGGAAGAACGGGCGCTGTGCGTCGCGGACGCGGGTGACGACGTATGCCTTGTTCGCCGGGAGGTACAGCGCCGGACCACCCGCGACCAGGACCACGGCCGGATACGCGACCCACGGGGCCCGCACGGCCAGGCCCAGCAGGGCGAGGCCGCAGGTGCGCAGCAGGAGCGCGAAGACCATCGTTCGCTTCAGCCCGAACCGCCTGGCGACCGGGCTGCCCAGGATGCTGCCGCCGAACTGGATGAAGGTCGCGACGGCCACCAGGCTCCCGGCGACTCGGATGTCCAGGCCGACGACCTTGACCAAGAGCACGCCGACGAACGGCGTGACCATGTAGCTGCCGAGGGCGACGACGAAGGAGAGCAGGATCACCGCCCGCAGACCGGGCTCCAGCCCGCTGAACATCCGCCCCTTGGCGATCAGCACCCTGATCATCACGGGATCGTCCGGGCCGCGCGCCGTCCTCGGGCCGGGCAGCCGTGCGCGTTTCTGATCGTCCGCGTGCGGCATGCAGCCGAGAGTAATTCAGAATGTTGAGCTGGACAACACGCGCAAGCGGTCTCACGGCCCTTCGGATCCCGCACCCGACGGCCCGCATCCGGCGGCGGCGTTGCCCCGGGGACGCCCCGGGGCAACGCCGCCGTGCTCTCGCGCGGCTGTTTCCGCGCGAACCGGAAAGGATCAGTGCAGGTACATCAGGGGTTCGCCGAGGCCGTCCAGCCCGGTGCCGGCGATGTTGCAGGTGCCGCCGCGTACGGAGCCGTTGTTGTATGCCTGCCGCACGCAGTTGCGCAGGGCGAGCTGGCCCCAGTAGTTCGGGTGCAGCGATTCCTGGATGTAGTAGTCGCTGCCGATCGTGGAGACGGTGCGGATCTGGTTGATCCACTCCGTGGCGTTCTGCGCGCCGGGATCGGTCCAGCTGTTCAGGTTCTCCTCCTCGAGCAGGCCGACGGTGTTCTCACACAGGCGCCTGCCGTTGAAGGCGGAGCTCAGTTGCAGCGTGACGACGTTGCTCAGGCCGCTGCCGGCGGCGGCGCTGAACACCGCGTTGTCGATCGTCGGCAGCGCGGTGGAGTTGGCCCAGTTCGCGTCGGTGTTCCAGAAGCCGCACCCGCCCGTGGACTGCCGGGTGTAGCCGGACTGCGAGTAGCGAAAGCCGGTGCTGTTCGGGATCGGGTCCGGGTAGTCCTGCACGACGATCTTGTACATCGAGTCCGCGTAGCCGTCGTTCGCCATCGCCTGATGGATGTTGCGCAGCGCCCCGACGATCGCGCCGACCTGGGTGGAGACGTTGCCGCTGGAGAAGTTGCCGGTGACCGAGGAGTCGTGGCTGCAGTACGCCGGCCACCAGGAGGGCGAGACGAGGAAGTCCTCGACGCAGGTTTGGACGATGGACCCGAAGTTGAAGTTGTTGCCCCCGATGGACACCGCGATCATCGTCACGTTGTGCGTCGCGGCGAAATTCTGCAGCATCAGGGCCTGGCCGAGGTCGCCACCGCCGTCGTTGTAGAAGTCGAGGCCTGGCTTGAAGTTGTCGCTGGAGTCCCAGAAGGTCGAGGTCTTCGCGCCCGAGCAGGCGAAGTCGACTCCGTTGACGCCGCCGCCGAGATAGATCTCCGCGGAGTGCGAGCGGTGGCAGCGGGCGATCAGTTCCGCGGTGTCCGCGGCGTTGTCGTAGTACGCGGTGGATCCGAGGGCGTCGATGTGGCTTTCGCCCATGTTGGTGTTGCCGGCCCAGCGGCCGGCCTCCCCGGAGATGTAGGAGTCGCCGACGCTGACCACCCACGGCGTCCCCGATCCGGGTCCGTCCGCGAGTGCCGCTGGGGTGGATGCGATGAGGCCCGCGGTGGTCATCGACCCGACTGTGGTCAGGGCGAGCAGGATCCGCGAGGATCGGCCGAACCGACGCATTGGTGTCCCTCTTGTGGGAGCCGACAGGATGTGGATGCGCCTGTGCTGGGCAGCGTGTGGCGCGCCACACACGCTGACACCGGTCGATGCGGTGAGCCAGAGGCACTACCAATCCTTTGCCGAGCGTTTCACTGCGCGCCGGGGTTCGGCACTGGTCGAAGCGCGATCTTGGTTGGAATAACCTGATATCAGGCGGTGACATCCCGGCGATCGGAACGGCGCCAGCGCGAGACGCTCGGCCGGATCATCCGGCCGAGCGTCTCGGTGGAACTTTGTCAGGGCCGGATGGTCACCGGCACCCGCCGGGACGAGCCGGCGTCAGTTGGCGTCAGTTGGCGTCAGCCCGCGTCAGTTGGAATCCGCGGACGGGATGAAGGCTCCGGGCACCTGGTCGGGAGCGTAGATCCTGCTCTCGCCCGGGTAGGGCTTCTTCCAGTCGCTCGTCTGGTACCAGGTGAGGTGGTTCATCTGCTCGGGGTTGGCGTAGTCCGGCGTGGCGTTGGAGCCGGTGGTGTGCTGCTGGGCCAGCCACGCCTGCCACTGGGCCGCCACCTGCTTCTCGGCCGCGGGCACCGCGGTGGACGGCTGGAGCGCCGCGAACTTCGACGCGACGGTGTCCGAGCCGCAGGACGGCTGCGTCGACAGGCCCAGCGTCAGCGAAGTCTGATTCGGCACCGCGTTGAACGGCGCGTAGTCGGGCTTCGAGGTGAACGCGCCGGTCATCGGCGTGGCCGCGGCGTCGAGCTGGTTCATCGGGTGGATCCCGAGGATCTGCTCGATGGTGCGGACCATCGTGATCTGCGAGTAGTAGTGGTCGTCGACGACGCCGCGCTGGGCCCAGGGGCTGATGATCTGGATCGGGGCCCGGTGCCCGTCCACGTGGTCGAGGCCGGCCTGCGAGTCGTCCTCGACGACGAAGATCGCCGAGTCCTTCCAGTACTTGCTGTGCGAGATGGTGTCCACGATCTGGCCGACCGCGAGGTCGTTGTCGGCGACCTGGGCGGCCGGGTTGGGCGGGCCGCCGGTGTGGTCGCTGGAGAGCCAGAACATGTTCAGACCGGCCGGACCGTGCTGCTGGAAGTCCTTCTGCCAGATCTGCTCACGGTAGATGTCCGGCACCGAGGTGTCGAACTTCGGATACCCGGGCACCGAGACGTCGTTCAGCGACGGGATCGGCGAGGAGGACAGCAGCGGGTAGGCCGTGGTGGCGCCGGTCGCGGCCATGTTCTTCGCGTCGCAGTAGAGGTTCTGCCAGCTCGCGTCCGACGGCTTGGTCAGGAACTGCTGGAACTCGCCGAAGTCGCGCACCGACTTGCCCGCCGCCTCGGCGCCGGTCCACAGGAACCCGGACGCCTGGTGGCCCAGCGCGTCGTCCTCGGTGTCATAACTGCGCTGATACTCGCCGGCCGAGGACTCGGTGTACTCCGGGTCGTCGGCCTGCATCAGCCAGTTGTGTCCCTCCGCGGAGTTCGTGCCGACGTCATAGGTGTTGTCGTAGAGCCCGAACTGCTGCTCCATGGCGTGCTGGTTCGGCGTGACGGCCGCGCCGAACTGGGTCAGCGCCGGGTCGCCGTTGCCGCGCGGGTCGTCGCCGAAGACCTGGTCGTAGGTCCGGTTCTCCTTGACGATCAGGAAGACGTGCTTGATCGTCGAGGGGTCGCCGATCCGCTGCGGGACCGGGGTCGGCCGCCTGTCGCCGCGGCCCGTGGCGTACTTCACCGAGTTCTTCGTCCAGCCGTCGTACTGGAAGACCTTCTTCGTGTATTCGCGGATCACGTGGTCGTCCGGCAGCGTGAACTTCTGCAGGCTGGAGGTGGTGTCGTGGGTGTTGTGCCCGGCGGCGTACGGCGCGGGGGTGCGCAGGGCGTCGATCCCGCGGGTGTTCGCGACCAGCACCTGGTTGCCGGTGCTGGTGATCTCGGCCGGGAAGTAGTCCGTGGGCAGCAGGCCCACGTAGCTGACCGGCTGCCGCGCCGAGGTGTAGCGGTAGACCGCCACCGCGTTGGCCCGGCCCAGCGTGACCAGCAGGTGGCCGTCGCCGGTCAGGGTGATCGCGTCGGGCTCGTAACCGATCGCGGCCTCGGGCCACGGCTGCGTCGAGATCGTCTGCACGACGCGGTTCGCAGCCGTGTCGATGATCGAGACCGTGTCGCTGTTCGTGTTGGCCACGAACAGCGTCGAGCCCTTGGCGTACAGGGCGGTGGGATGCAGGCCGACGTTGATGTTCGCGACCGCCGCCGCCGGGTTCGCCGGGTCGATGACGCTCACGGTGCCGGAGGTGGTGGAACCGGTGAACTGGCTGGCCGGCACCTGCGTGCCGTACGAGTTCAGCGTGGAGTCGCCGGCGACGGCCGTGCGGCCGCCCTCGTCGCCGACATAGATCTTGCCGCCGACCACGACCATGTCGCGCGGGGCGTTGCCCACGTTCCAACTGCGCTCGATCGCGCCGGTCGCCGCGTCGATGGCCACCACGCGGTTCTGGCCGTTGACGGCCGCGTACACGGTGGAGCCGTCCGCGGAGAACACCGCCTGGGCCGAGAGCGCGCGCTCAGTGCCCTGAGCCGGGATCGCGACGTCGACCGGGTTGGCGACGGTGCCGTCGGAGTTCACCGTGAACCTGGTGTAGCCGTCGGCGCGGCCCAGCCACAGCGTCTTGCCGTCGGGCGAGTAGGACGGGCCGGCCTGGCCCACGTCGTTCCCGCTGATCTTCAGGTCGGCCGTGGTGGACTTGCCGATGACCTGCCGGACCTGCCAGGTCCTGAGGTCGACGATGACCATCGCGACCCCGCCGTCGGCGACCAGGGCGGCCAGATGCGTGCCGTCCGGGCTGACCGAGGAGGCCATGATCTTGCCCTGGTTGATGACCAGCCGGTCGCCGATCGGGTTGATGTACTGGTCGCTGGGAAGGACCTGGCCCTTGTCAGTGATCTGAGGGACCTGCTGGGTGCCGAACTGCTGCGTCGACGCCGAGCCGAAGGTGGTGCCCGTGAGCACCAGCGCGATCGATGCCACACCGACCTTGGCGAGGCGCCGTCGGCCACTGCGGCCGCCGGGAAGATCGAGGCCCTTCCCGAGCGGCCGTCTGCGGCGCGTTACCTGCATTGAGTTCTTCCTTTAGTGAGAAGGGAGCAGGTCGACGTTGCCGTCGAACTGCCACAGCGGGTTCGGTTCATCCCCGTCCGGGGTGCGAACCAGGAAGTAGCCGTTCACTTCCTTCGGCCCATCGCCGTCGGCGATGTACCGCCCGTTCGCCGTGACATCGAGCTGGTAGATCGCTGAACCAGTGATCGCGACGCCAGGGACGTGCCAGGAGACCGTGCAGCGCCAGTCGTTGCCGGGGCCTTCGGCCGTGGTCAGCCCGTCGCTCTTGCTGCACGAGGCCGCGGTCCGCAGTTGCGCCTCGGTGACCGGCGGACGGTGCAACTGCTGCTCCTGCAGCCGGTAGAGATGACCGAACGCCGTCGCGAGCGACCGCTGCACCTTGTCCTGATCGATCCCGGAGCCGGTGGCCCCGGTCGAGACGGCGAGGACCCCGATCGTCGCGGCGAGCAGTGCGGCCGGCGGCAGGAGGCCGACCGCCAGAAGTCTGCGACCGGTCCCGTCGTTGCTCGGGTTGGTGAAGTCGCGCCGCAGGAACAGCAGGTAGGCCAGCGCGGTCGCGACGAGCGCCCACGCCAGGCTGACGCCGACGCCGATCAGCAGGGGGCTGAGTTGTTGCGGCTGCGCGAACAGGCCGTTCCACGCGATGAAGGCGTAACCGGGCAGGGCCAGGCGCACGGCGACGGGCAGCGGCAGCATCTGCGCGGACTGCATCGCGAGGGCGGCGAGCACCGGCAGCAGCAGACCCATCGGCGAGCGGCCGAAGGCGACGGACCCGAGCAGGCCGATGGCGGCGAGGGCGAGGGTCGGGGCGAGCGCGCAGGCCCAGGCGAGCAGGACCTTGCCCGCGGCGTCCCCGGGCGCGAGCGTGTGCCCGTCGAGCCCGATCAGCGGCTTGTCGCCGACCGCGAGCAGTCCGCCGGCCACGCCGGAGGCGACCAGCCCGAGCATGAGCAGCAGGATGACGGTCAGGCTCGCCATCGCCTTCGCCGCGAAGATCCGCCGGTGCGAGCGCACCGCGACCAGCAGGTGCCGCCAGGTGCCGAGCCGGTCTTCGGACGCGAACACGTCGCCGGCCACCAGCGAGGTGAGCAGCGGCAGCGCCCAGGTGCCGCAGAAGCCGAGCAGCACGAGCGGTCCGGCCCAGCCGGTGGTGTGCATCCAGCGCCCGAAGAGGGTGTCCGAGGGCAGATTGCTCTGCCGGCTGACCCCCACGACGAACAGCGCGGGGCCGACCCAGCAGGCGAGAATCAGCAGGCGCAATCGCCACGGCGAGAACAGCTTGACCAGCTCGAACCGGTACGCGCGCGCCACCGGGACCGGGCGGGCGGCCGCGGGCCGGGCCTGGGC
>NZ_JAGSXH010000101.1 GCF_018283645.1 Actinocrinis puniceicyclus
GCCCCGCCCAGGCCGCGGCCGCCGCCGCGGGCACGAGCTGGGCGACCACCGTGACCGGGCAGCGCGTCCCGGTCAGCCCGACGCACTACCCCACCCCGGTCCACCCCGAGCAGGTCACCCACCCGGTCCAGGACTACATGGGCTCGACCATCGCCGCGCACGACCCGGGCGCCGCGCGGCCCGCGGCCACCCGCTCCGGCGTCATCCCGGCGACCTCGGTCCCGCAGCTGCCCGGGATCGACGTGAGCGCGTACCAGGGCAACGTCAACTGGGCCGGCGTCGCGCCCTACATCGACTTCGTCTACATCAAGGCGACTGAGGGCACGTACTACACCAACAGCTACTTCGCGCAGCAGTACAACGGCTCGTACAACTACGGCGTGATCCGCGGCGCCTACCACTTCGCGATCCCGAACAACTCCTCCGGGACGACCCAGGCCGACTACTTCATCGGGCACGGCGGCGGCTGGTCCTCCGACGGCAAGACCCTGCCCGGCGCGCTCGACATCGAGTACAACCCGTACGGATCCGAGTGCTACGGCCTCTCGCAGTCGAGCATGGTCAACTGGATCTGGAACTTCGTGAACGAATACGCGGCGCGCGAGCACGCGTACCCGCCGATCTACACGACGACCAACTGGTGGAGCACCTGCACCGGCAACTACTCCGGGTTCGCGGCGTACGACCCGCTGTGGATCGCGAACTGGTCGGCCAGCGGCGGCGGAACGCTGCCCAACGGCTGGGGCTACTACACGTTCTGGCAGTACGCCTCGTCCGGTTCGCTGCCGGGTGACCAGGACGTCTTCAACGGCTACTACTCGCGGTTGCAGGCGCTGGCCACCAACGGCTAGGCGGTGTTGGGGAATGTATCAAGGCAACGATTCGACCGCCGCTTTGTCGGAATCGTAATGGCGAATCCGGTCAGCGACGAGCATGGGCGCGCGGCCGGAGCGTCCTCATACCGGTCGTCTGTGGACGTTTCGGCCGTGCGTCCAGGCGAAGTCGATCACCGGATTCGCCCCTTGAGGCATTCCCCAACACTGCCTAGACCGGCCTGGCCGGCCGCGCCAAGGCGCGCCGCGCCGCGCTGGGCGGCGCGCCGACGCAGGGCCCTGTCATCGAGCCACGTCATCGGGCCCTGTCGTCAGCCGCCGCCCTTGCCGGCCTGCACCGCCTGGATGCTCAGGTTGACCGTGCTCGTCGTGCACACTTTGGTGCTGTACGGGACGTACAGCAGGTTCGAGGTGTTCGGGGGATAGACCAGCAGCCACGAGGTCGCCTGCGGCTGGCAGTTCGCGGTCGGGTAGTTGAGCGCGTCGCCGATCTGGAGGGTGGCGTAGGCGTATCCGCCGGGGGCGAGCGTGACCACGGACGGATTGACCGCGTGGTTGCGGTTCGCCGGCTGGCCGACCTGGGTCACCGGCGTGCCCGCGCCCGCCGAGACGCCCGGGTAGCCGTAGAGCGTGCAGGACGTGGTGTTGAGGTTCTTGAAGGTGATGTTGACGTAGACCGATCCGGCAGCGCCCTGGCTGAGCCCGATGTCAGCGTGCAGGTAGCGCACGAGGCAAGTACTCGCGCCGCCCGCCTGACCGGTGGCGGCGGCACTCGCCGCGCCCGCCGTGGCCGCGCCACCGCCGCCCGCGGATGCCGCGACGGCCGCACCGGTCGCGGTGCCTGCCGGCGTCGCCGACCCGGTCGGGCTCGCCGCCGCGCCGGAACCGCCGACCGCGCTGGGCGTGGGCACGGGCGTGACGGAGGAGGAGCAGGCCGTCGCGAGCACGGCGGTGCCCGCCAGCAGGCCGAACGCGCGCACGGCGCGACTCGGTACCGCGATGGGGAGCCTGGTCATGGCCGCACCTCTCTGTCGTTGCGGTAGATCATCGGTGCCTCGCTACCGGACGGCCGTGCGCTGCGCACCGCCGTCCTTCGCACAATGTAGGTGCGGGGACGGTCGCGCGGCAGGTAACCGGGCCGATGGTGTGCGAACAGGTACCGGCTGTTGCCCCATAGGGCGGACGACCAGGCGAACGACTCCCGTGCGGCGAACCGGGCTGACTCAGCGCCAGGTACTCCCGGCGGGCTGTCGCGGCAGGCGGCGCGGCGGTGCGGTACGGGTGCGGATGGCGGGTACGGGGTGCCGTCCGCCTCCGTCGAGCGGCGGTCGTCTAGCACAGTTTCGTTGCTCGATCGAACAATCTACAGCCGTGCCATCTCGCCATCCTGCGATTTCTTCCGGCACAGTGACACGATGGCAATGATTTCGTCATGACTCTTGCGGAGTTTGGTGTCACGCAACACAATTTCGACCAGACCGCGCCCGCCCGAACGCACCGCCGCCGCACCGGGGACATTCCACGTCGGCCCGTTGCGCGTGGCGGTCAGGGTGCGCGTCGCCCCGAAGCAGGCCCGGACCACGCCGCAGTCCGGTGCTTAGGCGGGGCCTGCCGTTCCGCCTGTCGGCAGGCCCCGCCGTCCCTCTTACTGTTTGGGCCGGGTCGCCGGCGGCGGCACGGCGCCCTCGCCCCCGCTGCGGGCCTTGCCCGAGGTGATCCGCCACAGTCCCGCGATCTCGTAGTAAGCGCCGTTCACGACCTGGAGCGCGACGAGGGTGATCGGCCAGAGCAGTGCGTTGAGCGCGGGCACCGCGTCCACGGGCAGCACATAGGCCATCACGATCCGCGCCGCCGCGTCGCCGAGCATGGCCGTACCCCAGATGACGGTGGAGACCCGCCAGATACGCCGGAACGCCGGGTGATCGGCCCACAGCACTTCCCAGGGCGTTCCGTCCGAGCGGAACCGACCCTCCAGCAGCGGCTGCGCGCTCGAGTACACCAGCGGCCGGCGCGCCCGCGCGGAGCCCGCGAACCAGAGCCCCGCCACCGCGGTGACCCATCCGTCGCGGGCCAGCAGAAGCCGCGCGCCCCCACCGATCAGCGACGCGGCGACCCCCAGCAGCATCATCCCGGCGCCGAACATGCCGAGGGCGTCCAGGTGCCGCCGGCGAATCCACTGGAGCGCGAAGCTCAGCGCCGGCAGCGCAGCGCCGGCCAGCAACGCGGCGAACATACTGATGCCGTCCGCCCGCAGCCCGTAGTAGAGGGCGGCCGGCGCGGCCATGTCCCAAAGCGCGATCAGCAGCGCGGCGCGACGCGACGGTGGTGTCCGCGCCGCGGGCTCGCGCGCCGCCATCTGGGCCGCCGCCATCTGGGCCGCCGCCATCTGGGCCGCCAAGTCCTGCGCCGCCGGCCTCTGCGCCTGGTGTGCGGCCGCGGCCTCTTCGTCGCCGGTCACCGCCGGTCCCGATCCGCGTCAGGGCCGCGCCGCGTGGCGAGCCGGGCGAGCGTGGTCAGTTCACGGACGCACTCGGCGAGACTCAACCGCGGCGGGCAGGTCATCCGCGCGATCGCCGCGTCGACGGCCGCCTTGAGCGTCAACGCCATCAGCACCGTGTCGAACGCGCGGAACTCGCCGCTGCGCTGGCCCGCGCGCAGGATCGGTTCCAGCTGGCCGACGTTGGCCTGCGCGGTGGCCTCGACGCCGAAACGCAGCGTCCCGTCCTCGCTCCTGGCGTTCATGCAGACCTCGTACATGGCGCGCACCGCGGACAGGTGCCCCGCGATCCACTCGAGCTCCGCCTCGATCCGCGCGTCGAGCATCCCCGCCGCGGTCTTCTCGGACCGGGTCCGCTCGGCGATGGCCGCCTGCATGCTCCCGGCCGCGTCCGCGAGGACCGCGTCCATCAGTTCGTCCTTGGTGCCGAAGTGGTACGAGATCAGCCGCGTGCTGGAAATGCCGGCCTTGCGCTTGATTCGGGCGAAGGTGCTCTGCGCGTAGCCGTGCTCGGCCAGCACCTCGATCGCCGCTGTGATGATCTGTCCGCGTCGCGCGTCCGATGCCAGGGAGCGCCGTGGCGGCGCACCCCCGGCTCCCCCGATTGTTAGTTGCATGAGTAAATTCTACGTCAGCCGAGTAACAAGCGGCGTCTCGATTGGGCGCACAGGATCTCTTGGGCGGGATTTTTCCCGCGGGACGTGGAATTTCTGTGACCCGGCGCCTAGCTTGGGGGTCTCCAAGACTGAAGGGGGATGGAAGCGGTCTGATGCGAGGTTGAGCGTATGGTCGGGCAGATGGACGCGCGGCTGGTGACGGCCGCCCGGAACGGGGACCAGGATTGCCTGGACGAGCTGGTCGCGCGGTACCTGCCGTTGGTCTACAACATCGTGGGCCGCGCGCTGGCCCGGCACGGCGACGTCGACGACGTCGTGCAGGAGACGATGCTGCGCGTGGTGCGCGGCCTGGGCGGGCTGCGCCGGCCCGAACGGTTCCGCTCCTGGCTGGTGGCCATCGCGATGAACCAGGTGCGCGAGCACGCGCGCAACCATAGGGACACCGCGCCGCTGGACCGGATCGAGCAGCTGGCGGATCCCGGCGCCGACTTCGTGGACCTGACGCTGGCCGAGCTCGGCCTTTCCGGGCAGCGCCGCGAGACCGCGCTCGCCACGCGCTGGCTGGACCCCGACGACCGGCACCTGCTCGCGCTGTGGTGGCTGGTCACCGCCGGGCACCTGACCCGCGCGGAGCTGGTCGAAGCCCTGGATCTGGACGCGCATCACGTCACGGTGCGCATCGCGCGCATGAAGGCGCAGCTCGACGGCGCCCGGCTGGTGGTCCGCGCGCTCATCGCCCGGCCGCGCTGCCCCGGGCTCTCGCAGGCCGCGGGCTCCTGGCGCGGGCAGGAGTCGCCGTTGTGGCGCAAGCGTTTCGCGCGCCACGTGCGCGCCTGCACCTATTGTTCGAGCGCCGAGATGGACCTGGTGCCCGCCGAGCGGCTGCTGGCCGGGCTGGGCCTGGTTCCGCTGCCCGCCGGTTACGCCGCCTACATGCTCGCCTGCACGCACGGCGTGGCGCATACGGCGGCGATCGCCACCGCGACGGTCACGACGCCGGCGAACACGGGTCCTGAAGGGCGAATACCCGGGCGCCGTGGAAGGCACGGCGCGTCGCACCGCGTCGCACCGCACGCCGGGCACATAGGCCGCCTCGCGACCAAGCCGCTGCTCGCGGTCACGGCGCTCGCCGCGGTCGCGGGCATCGGCCTGGCGACCGTGTACGCGGTCGCGTCCGGGCATCCGGCCCCCGCCGCGCGGCCGCCGCGCGCGCTGTCGAGTTCCGCGCCCGCGCTGGCGCCCCTCTCCTCCGGCTCCTCGCCGGCCACGGCCACCGCGGCCACGAGCGCGGCAGCGAGCCCGAAGCCCTCGCCGAGCGCGAGCGCCGCGAAGCCTGGCCCGAGCGCCGCGGTCTCGCGCAAGCCGCCCGTCACGGCGACGAGCACCGCGGCGGGCGGCACGAGCGGTGGCGGCGGCGCGAACCAGAGCGCGGCGGTGCAGCAGGTGCTCGACCTGATCAATCAGGCCAGAGCGCAGGCCGGGCTGCCCGCGTACACGATCACCTCGGGTCTGACCGGCAGCGCGACCAAGCACAACCAGACCATGTCCGGCGGCTGCGGCCTGTCGCACCAGTGCCCGGGCGAACCGGCGCTCGGCGCGCGTGAAACCGCCGCCGGGGTGCAGTGGACCAGCGCCGGGGAGAACATAGGCGAAGGCGGCCCGGTATCCGACACGCAGGCCGCCATCGCGCAGATGGCCGTCGGGCTCACCCAGGGGATGCTCGACGAGAAGCCGCCCAACGACGGCCACCGCCAGAACATCCTGAGCGGCTCGTTCCACCACATCGGCATCGCGGTGTCCCGCGACGGCTCCGGCACGGTCTGGATGACGCAGGACTTCTCAAGCTGAGGCGGGATTCACCCGGCTCAGGCCGAGGGCTGCCCGGTCGCCGGGCGGGCGCGACGAGTCCCGCCCGGCGAGCAGCTGGTGGCCGGCCCGTGACTGACCGGTGGCTACCCCGTCGCCGCTAGTGTCCCGCGCCGGAAATCCGTCGCGTGACTCTGCTCGACCTGGCTGCGCACGTCCGGTCATCCGCGCCCGGCTGGCAAGGCGCCGGAACACCCTCGCGGTGCTCAATCAACGCAGTGGGTCGTCTGCGGGCGTTTCGGCAACGCGGCCAGGCGGGATGCGGGGGCCGATTTTCACGGCGGACTTCCGGCGCGGGACACTAGGCGAAGGTGAACCAGTTGACGTTGACGAAGTCGGCCGGCTGGCCGCTGGCGAAGGTCAGGTACACGGTGTGCACCCCGGTGACCCGGACGATGTTCGCCGGGACCGTGGTCCAGCTCTGCCAGCCTCCGGTGTTCGCGATCGCGAAGCTGCCGACCGGGGCGGCGCTCGGGCTGTCCAGAGCGACCTGCACCAGGCCGCTGACCCCGGCGGCCGCCCCGGAGGCGACGCGCGCGCTGAACTGCGTCGCGCCGCCGCTGCCGAAGTCCACGTTCGCGTAGCCGAGCCAGTCGCCGTTCGCGATCCAGCCCACGTCCTGGCCGCCGCCGGCGTCGGAGCAGGACTCGCTCTGCGTTCCGGACTGCGAGGTGTAGCTCTCCGCCTGGATCGTCGAGTAAGCGCTCACGCTCCCGCCACCGCCGCCGGCCGCGCTCGCCGACGCGCTCGGGCTGGGGCCCGGCGTGCCGCCGCCGGAGCTGTAGGCGCCCGCGCCGCCGACCGCGACCGTCAGCAGTGCCGGGTTGCCGTCGTTGACGGCACCGGACTGGTCCGTGCCGCCGTTCGGCACCACGTCGTCGTACGGGAAGGCGTAGCCGCGGCCGTCCAGGTTCGCGGCGTGCACGATCCGCGCGTAGTGGTTGGTCACGGAGTTCGTGTAGTAGTTCGCCGGGTTCTCCCCGTCCGGCTGGTTCGGGTCGCCCAGCAGGGTGGAGCGGTTGAGCGCCGCGCTGATGCGCGCGGTCAGCGCGCCCTTTTCCGCCGAGCCGGGGGCGAACGGGCCCGAGTTGCAGCTGAAGATGTCCGCGCTGGAGGGCATGGCGAAAGCGGCCACCCCGTCGAAGGTCAGCTGCCCGCCGACCACCTGGCCGGTCAGGGTGCCCCACTGCGCCTGCGTGTCCACGGTCAGCGGAGTGGTCGAGTACTTCGACCAGACCTGGTTGAGGTAGCCGTTGAAGTACCCGGAGAACAGCGACGGGTTCGTCACGATGCCGTTGGTCGGGCTCAGCGCGCGCAGGTTGCGCCCGCCGGAGGTGACGACCAGCCGGTCCCAGCCCGCGCCGTCGGCGTTGTTCTGCGCGATCAGACCGTTGCAGACCGCGTCGAGCCCGTTGACCGGCAGGCCGGAGACGTGCTGCCGCCCGCCGGAGGCGTTGGTCAGGGTCAGCGAGATCGGGACGGAGACGAAGTCGACGTAGCTGATGTTCGCGTACAGCTGCGAGCTGTTGTAGGTGAACTCGCAGAAGTCCCACATCACGCCGATGCTCGGGTCGCCCGGGTTGGTCACCGAGGGCTCGACCAGCGCGGGGCCCGGATTGAGCAGGAAGGTGATCGGGGCGCCGATGGAGAACCAGATCCGCCCGCCGGCGACGTGCGGGATGGTGACGTCGACCGTGGAGCCGGGCGCGCCGAGCGGGATCGCGCAGTTCGCGCCGAGCGGGGCGCCGGTGGAGCCGGGCGAGGACGGATAGTAGGGCGTGCGGCCGTCGGCCTGGAGCAGGAACAGCGCGTTGCCGTTGTCGATCGCCTGCCCGGTGATGTATGCGTAGACGGTGTTCGACGTGGTCGCGTTCTGCAGCGCGACGGTGAGCGTGGGCGCGGTCGCCGAGGCGCGGGTCGACAGGACCCCGGCCGTCGCGGCGCCGCCGACCAGCGCACCGGATGCCACGATGAACTTCCTGCGGGAGAGCACGGTCTCCATCTCCTTCGAGGTCTCATACGCACGGGCAGGCGTGCGGGCAGCTTTGCCCGTGCCGGTGCGTACCGCGGCGCGGTGGTTCAGGCCGCGCGGGCGCCGCGCGCGGCCGGAATCGTTTACGACAGCGGTTGCAGCGAGTATGGAAACAGACGGCGACGCAGTCAACGGCGCCGGGCCGATCGATCTTGGCCGGTATATGCCCCTTAACGCGCACTTAGGGTTCGCCACCGTGCGTCAGAGCACGTGCACAGCCGTCGGTGCGCCGACGGAGCGTGCCGTGACAGACTGCGATCATGACTTTCGACAAGCCCGCCGCCGCGGCCGCGGCCGCGGGCACCTGGACTCTCGGCGATCTGACCGTCAACCGGCTCGGGCTCGGCGCGATGCGCCTGACCGGCACCGCGGCCTTCGACCAGGGCGAGCCGCGCGGCCGGGAGACCTCGATCAGGGTTCTGCGCCGCGCGGTCGAACTGGGCGTCAACCACATCGACACCGCCTCGTTCTACTTCTCCCGGCTGCGCAGCGCCAATGAGCTGATCAACAGCGCACTGAATCCGTACCCGCGGGACCTGGTCATCGTCACGAAGGTGGGCCCCGGCCGCGACCCCGGCGGTGACTGGTACGCGGCCGCTCCCGGGCAGCTGCGCGGCCAGGTGGAGGAGAATCTGCGCCAACTCGGCCGCGACCACCTCGAGGTGGTGAACCTTCGCCGGATGCGCCAGGACTCGATCGCGGAGCACTTCGGCGCGCTGGCCGAACTGCGCGACGCGGGCCTGATCCGGCATCTGGGCGTCTCGAACGTCAACCTGGCGCAACTGGCCGAGGCCCAGGCGATCGCGCCGGTCGTGTGCGTACAGAACCAGTTCAGCGCGGCCGTGCGTGTGCATGACGAGGTGCTGCGCGCCTGCGGCGAGCAGGGCATCGCCTTCGTGCCCTACTTCGCCATCTCGGGTGAGCGGCGCGAGCAGGGCGCTGCGACGGCCGGTGACGCGGCACAGCGCGAGAGCCAGGATCTGCTCGCCGTCGCGCAGGCGCACGGCGCGAGCCCGGCTCAGATCAAGCTCGCCTGGACGCTGCATCAGGGCCCGCACGTACTGGCGATCCCGGGCACCGGCGATCCCGGCCACCTGGAACAGAACGCCGCCGCCGCGGCGCTGCGCCTCTCTCCGGGCGACCTCGCGCGGATCGCCGCCTGCGCGCAGTGAGAGACATGATTCCGGCATCGCGGCGCCGGCCGTTGTCCGGGCGGACTACGCGCGACTTGAGCGGCGCCTCACGCGCGCCGTCGTCGCATTACGCCGCGAATGTCAGGACCCGCTAACAGACGGTCCGAGACCCGCGTCGAGGGCCGCCCGGGTGAGCGCGCGCGCCGCGTGCACCGCGCTGTCGACCGCCTCGTGCGGCGGCAACCCGCACAGGTCGATCAGGTTGAACAGCGCCTCGGCGGACACGACGAGCGCCAGATCCCGCTTGAGCGCGGCCAGCGCCTCGGGGTCCGTCCCGCGCCCGAGCGGGGCCAAGGCGCCGTCGATGAGCCCGAAACGCAGGCCGGCGCGCAACTGCACCCCGTCGCGGCGGGTCAGCGCGCCGGAGACCAGCGCGCGCACCGCTCCCTGGTACGAGAGCACGTGACCGAGCAGGAAACGGGTCGCGTGCTCGATCCGGCGCACCGGGTCGGCGCAGCCCGCCAGCGGGGCCATCGCCTCGGCCGGGTCCGGCAGCAGACCCGCGAACGCCTCGCGCAGCAGAGAGCTGAGATCCGGGAAGTAGCGGTACGCGGTCGCCTCCGAGACCAGCGCCGCCCGCGCCACCGCCGGCATGGTGACCTCCCCGCCGCCGCGCATCAGCTCCCGGGCCGCGGCGACCACGGCGGCGCGGGTGCGCAACTTCTGGTTGCTGCGCCGCCCAGCCAGCTCGGGATGCCCCCCGGCGATCTCGCTGTCGTCGATGTGCGTCACCGGACCATCGTCGCGCCGCCGGCGCCATTCGTCAAAGCGCACTCTCTTCATGAGAGTTAACTTGCGCGAACCATCGGCCAATGCGTATCTTCGTGAGAGTCAGCTCTCACGAAGGAGGCGTCAGATGGTTCCGGTCTCGGTGGTCGGCCCGAGCGGCGGCGAGGTCATCGCCTTGGGCCCGGCCCGGATCCGCATCCTGGAGGACGGCGGCACGACCGGCCACCGGCTCGGCGTCGCCGAGATCACCCTCGCGCCGCGCTCGCCCGGACCGCAGCAGCACCGGCACGCCCAGCACGACGAGGGCTTCTACGTCGTCTCCGGCTCGGCCCGCTTCACCGTGGGCGGACAGGTCCACGACGCGCCCGCGGGCTCGCTCGTGATGGTGCCGCCGGGCGCACCGCACAGCTTCGCCAACCCGGGCGATCAGCCGCTGGTGATGATCAACACATTCACTCCGGACCTGTACGTCCGGTACTTCAAGGACCTGCGCGACATGCTCGCCTCCGGGCAGCCGCTCGACGACGAGGCCGTCGCCGGGGTCATGCACCGCTATCACACCGTCCCGGCGATCGACTACGCCGCCGACTCAGCAGCCTGAAAGGCGAACCCATGACCCAGCCTTCGACGCCTTCCTCCTACCGGCTTTCCGTCCCCGGTGTGGGCCCGGTGGACCTCTCGATCGACGAGCGCGGCCAGGGCCGTGCGTTCCTGGTGCTGCACGGAGGCGCCGGACCGCTGTCCGTCGCCGGTCTCGCCGGGTCGCTCGCGGCGCAGGGCGGAACACGGGTCCTCACGCCGACACATCCCGGTTTCGAACGCACGCCGCGCCCGGACGCGCTGAGCGACGCCGCCGGCCTGGCCTCGGTATACGAGTCCTTGCTCGACCGGCTCGACCTGACCCGGGTCGTCGTGATCGGCAACTCGCTCGGCGGCTGGATCGCGGCGCAGCTCGCCCTGGGCGGCGCCGCGCACCGGATCGACGGCATCGTGCTGCTCAACGCCGTCGGCATCGCCGTGGAGGGGCACCCGATCGCCGAAACGGCGGGCGTGCCCGTGGATCAGATCATGGCGCTCAGTTACCACGATCCCGCGCCGTACCGCGTCGATCCGGCTTCGCTGCCGGACGAGCGCAAGGCCGCGATCGCGGCCAACCGCGAGGCGATCGCGCTCTACGGCGGCCCCACGATGTGCGACCCCGAGCTGCGCGGCCGCCTCGGCGCGGTCAAGACTCCCGCGCTGGTGGTCTGGGGCGAGAGCGACAGGATCGCAGACCTGGAGTACGGGCGCGCATTCAGCGCGGCGATCCCCGGCGCCCGCTTCGAGCCGATCCCGCGGGCGGGCCACTTCCCGCAGATCGAGCGCGCCGACGCGACACTCGCGGCGATCACCCGGTTCACCGGCGAACTGGACCCGGGCCCGGTCCGCTGATCACCGATCACGCCGGCGCCGCGACCGCCCTCGCGTACCCGGCCGCGGCGCGCGCGTACGCGCGGACCAGCGGCCGGGCGTCGTCCGCCCTCCAGGCCAGCGCGAGGTTACAGGCCCCGATGTCGGTGACCGGCCGGGTGACGACGTCGCCCCGGGTCAACAGCGTCGCGTTGCCCTGCGCGACCAGGCACACGCCGCGGCCGTCCACGAGCGCCTCGTAGGTCTCGTCGGGATTGTTCACCACGGCGCCGATCCGCGCGGCCCGGCCGCCCCTTTCGTCCGCGGCGAGCCAGAAGTCGCGCAGCGCGCCCGCGGACTCGGGCAGGGCGAGGAAGGGTTCGTCGACCAGGTCCGCCATGACCACCGCGTCCTTCGCGGCGAGCGGATGACGCGACGGCAGGGCGACGTGGCGCGGCTCCGCGGCCATCACGATCCAGCGGTAGCGCCGCCGGTCCGCGACAGGCAGCCAGACGAAGGCGACGTCGCTGGATCCGTCGGCCAGCCCCGCGGTCGGATCCTGCCAGCCCACCTGGCGCAGCTCGAGCACGGCCGCCGGATGGGCCTCGGTGAGGCGGGAGCGCACCGCGGGCAGCATGCCGCCGCGCCCGGGGCTCGTGCTCATGCCGATGACCAGCCGCGTCTCCTCGGTCGCCCGCGCCTGTTCCAGCGCGGCGCGCGCCTCGGCCCAGGCTTCCAGGACACGCCGGGCATGCGGCAGCAGCGCCTCCCCGGCGGGGGTCAGCCGCACGCCGCGCCGGTCGCGGGCGAACAGGTCCGCTCCCAGGGCTTTCTCAAGCAGGCGGACCTGCTTGCTCAGCGCGGGCTGGGAGATGAACAGGCGCTGCGCGGCCAGCGTGAAGTGCAGTTCCTCGGCCACCGCGACGAAGTACCGCAGGTCTCTGCCATGGACGTCCATAACCCATGGTTATCACAGCAGATCTTGGACCGCGGCCACTCGCGCAACGCAGACTCGTTTCACAGCCGATGGACCGACGAGGAGCGCAACCATGAACAGAGTCTGGCTTGTCACCGGGGCGAACAGCGGTTTCGGACGGGCGTTCACCGAGGCCGCGGTCGCGGCCGGCGACATCGTGGCGGCCGCCGCGCGCCGGCCCGAGGCGCTGGCCGACCTGGTCGCCGCCCATCCCGACCGGGTGGAGGCGCTGCGCCTGGACGTGACCGACCTGGAGGCGGGCCGCGCCGCCGTCGCCGACGTGGTCGCGCGGCACGGACGGATCGACGTGCTGGTCAACAATGCCGGGCGCACGCACGTGGGGGCCGCCGAGGAGACCACGGACGCGGAGCTGCGCGACCTGTTCGACGTGCACTTCTTCGGACCGGCCGGTTTGGTGCGCGCGGTGCTGCCGCACATGCGCGAGCGCGGGTCGGGCGCGATCGTGCAGCTGAGCAGCATGGGCGGGCAGATGTCCTTCGCCGGATTCGGGGCCTACAGCGCCACCAAGTTCGCCCTGGAGGGCTTCTCGGAGGCGCTGGCGGACGAGGTCCGGCCGCTCGGAATCAAGGTGCTGATCGTGGAGCCGGGGGCGTTTCGCACCGGGCTGTTCGGCAACGCGAGCGCCAGCGGCCGGATCCCGGACTACGAGGTCACCGTCGGCGCCACCCGCACGTTCGTCGAGGGCGGCGACGGGCGGCAGGCGGGCGACCCGGCCAGGGCCGCCGCCGCGGTGATCGCGTCCCTCGAAGCCCAGGACACGCCGCTGCGGCTCCCGCTCGGCGGCGACGCCGTGGACGCGCTGCTCGCCCACGCCGACGGCGTGCGCAGCGAGATTCTCGCCTGGGAGAAGACAGCGCGCGAGACCACGTTCGAGCAATGATCGCGCGGAGGGGCGCGGCCTGTGGGCAAGGCCGCGCCCCTCGGCTCACGGACGCCGTACGGTGCGTCCGCGTCAGGTGTCAGCGCTCAGCTGAAAGTGAACCAGTTGACGTTGACGAAGTTGCCGCCGGTGCTCGTCGTGAAGGTCACGTAGAGCGTGTGCGAGCCGGTGGGCACCGGCGAGCCGGCGACCGGGCCGGCGGTGACCCAGTTCTGCCAGCCGCCGGTGCCGCTGACCGGGATCGTCGCGAACGGCGCCGCGGTCAGCGAGTCGAGGCGGAACTGGATTGTGCCGATGCCGGTACCGGTCACCGCCGAGGCGATGCGGGCGGCCACGTTGCCGGTCAGCCCCGAGCCGAAGTTGACGTTGTCGTACTGGAGCCAGCCGGCGGAGTTGATCCAGCCGACGTCGCTGCCGCCGCCGGTGTCCGAGGTCGGCTCGGTTCCGGTGGAGTTCTGCGCGGAGTACTGCGACGCGGTGACCGTCACCGGGGTCGCGGTGGTGGAACTGCCCGCGTAGACCTGGAACTCCCAGAGCGAGTAGCCGTACTGGGTGGCGCGCGCGGTGCCGTACATCCGGATGTAGCGCCCTGATCCGCTCACATTGAGGTTCTGGACACCGCCGGTGCCCGTCGTGGTCGAGTAGATGCTCGTCCAGGTCGCGTTGTCGTTCGAGGTCTGGATCTGGAACGCGGTGGCGTACGCCGCCTCCCAGTTCAGCGAGACCTTGCAGATCGACTGGGTGCCGCCCAGGTCCACCTCGAGCCACTGCGGGTCGGAGAAGCCGCTCGACCAGCGGGTGCCGGTGTTGCCGTCCACGGCCGCGGACGCGGGGAAGGAGGCGTTCTCCAGCGACGAGGCGGTGGCGGTCTTGTTCAGCGCGATGTTCGCCGCGCCGCAGGTGCCCCCTCCCCCGCCGGAGCCGACGGTCCAGGTGAACGAGGCCGAGCCGGAGGCACCGGTGCCGTCCTTCGCCGTGACCGTCACGTTGGACGTGCCGCTCGTGGTCGGCGTGCCGGAGACCAGGCCGGTGGACGCGTTGATGGACAGGCCGGCCGGCAGGCCCGAGGCGCTGTAGGTCAGGGTCTGCCCGGAGGCGGAGTCGCCGGCGCTGATCTGCAGGCTGGCCGCGGTGCCGGCGGTCGAGTTCTGGTTGCCCGGGTTGGCGACGGTGACCGTGTTGCCGGCGCCGCCGCCGGTCGGCGCGGTCCACTGCTGCTGCGCCGAGTCGGTGCAGGTCTCGATGTCCAGCCGGGAGCCGGTGCCGGCCCCGGGATCGGTGAGGCAGAGCCCTGAGTTCGGGTTGACCAGCTCGCCGTTGGACTGGTGGTTCCAGACCTGCGCGTTGGTGCCGTTGCAGGCGTACCAGTCCACGTTGGTGCCGCTGGTCGTCCCGGCCGCGACCACGTCGAGGCAGCCGCCCTGGACGCGCACCGTGCCGTCGCTGTAGGTGGCCCAGTTCTGGCCCGCACTACCGTTGCAGGAGCTCACGCCGATCGGGTTGCCCTCGGTGTTCAGCGAGTTCTGGTTCGTCAGGCACAGGGCGTTGATGCCGTTGACCGCGCCGCTCGCGGTGACGGTCGCGGTCGGGGTGGAGTTGCCGCCCTTCTCGTAGACGGCCACGTACGCCGCGCTCATGGACGCGCCCGAGGTCGTGGCGGACGTCGGGGTGGTCGTGCCCGAGACGCCGTCGGGGTAGTTCCCGCCCATCGCCAGGTCCCAGATGATGAAGAACCCGTGGTCGATCGCGGCCTGCCAGGCCGCGGTGCCGACGGAGGACTCGGTGATGGTGCTCTCCACCACGCCGTCCATCAGGTACTGCATCTGCTCGGCGCTGGTGTTGGTCCGGTCGATGATCACCGAGTAGGTGTGGTAGCCGGTCTGGCAGGTGGAGCTGGTGTTCGGGCAGGCGATGAGGCCGTGCCCGGGGCTGTTGGCCGAGTCGTGCAGGGTCTGCGACGCCTCGTTCAGGGCGTTGACGTCCTCCATCATGTCGATCTCGCCGGACTGCGGCCAGCCGCCGCCGGAGCGCATCGGCGAGCCGAGCGCCCAGAACGCGGGCCAGTAGCCCAGGCCGGAGGCCGGGTTGGGCTGCTGGATCGAGGCGGTCATCTCCAGTTCGCCGCCGGGCGGGGCCTGGAAGTCGTCGCGGGTGCTCTCGATCCGCCCGGAGGTCCAGGTGCCGCCGCTGTTGATCGCCTTGAGCACCAGGTGGCCGTTGCCGTCGAGGTAGACGTTGCCGGTGGAGTTGGTGGTCTGCTCCTTCTCGCCGGTGCCGTAGCCGGTGCCGATGTCGTAGAACCAGTTCGCGGACGAGGGCGCCGAGCCGGCCGCGCCGGCGAAGTCGTCGCTGAACACCGTGGTCCAGCCGGACGGGGCGGGCGGCGCCGGGTCGGCCATGGCTGCCGGCGCGGCGGTCAGGGTCACGGCCGCCGCCCCGGTCAGGCCGCCGGCGAGCAGAGCGGTGACGGTCAGGACCGAACGCCGCCGAGGCGGGGCCGGTCGGCGCTCGGCCCGCTTGCCGATACGCGGTATGACGAGCATGGTGCTTTCCCTCCAGCGCGAGGTGCGCTTGTCGGTCCGGCGCGGGGCCCCGGGGCCGTGACCACGGCAAGGCGGTGCCGGGAACGGCCCGGTCCGTGCCGGGTGTCGTCGTTGACGGGTGACGCGGGTGACGCGGGTGACACTGTGCCTGTGCGTGGGAGAGCGCTCTCCGGACAGTGGTTGTTTACGGCTTCGTTTCGGCGCTGTCAAGCTTCTGCGCGCTCGCCACCGGAGACCGACGAGGCACCCGGGGCCTGAATTTCCCTGCGGACCGGCGGCTGATCAGGCACTTCGCGGGCGGCGGGCGGCGCGCACCGGATTGCGCCCGGCGCAGGCCGCCCGCTTGGATCTTGTGCGCCGGGCCGCGCCGGGCCGGGTCCGGTCGCGGCCGGCGAGGCCCATATGCCGCGGCGGCCGGCCGAGCACGAGGAAGCTGGGCTGCCCCGCCGAAGGCAATGGGATACGTGCACTGATGTCATGCTACGAGTAAACGTCGTCGCGTGTTACGGCCCGCCCGGCCTTGGTGAGCCGCCGTCCGTGGCGGCCGGGCCGCCGCCTTGCCGCGCGTGTGCGCCCGAACGCAAGTCGGGCGCACACGCGCGCCGGTTCAGCAGCGCTCGCGCGGCGGCAGCCCCTCGCTGTCGGCCTGCCTGTCCCGGTAGGTGCGCTCGCAGAAGTCGATGAAGCCCTCGACGTCCGCGACGTTCGAGACCATGCCGAGCGACACGCGCACGGCACCGCCGCTGGGCAGCCGCAGCGAGTGCAGGTACTCGTCGATGCTGCGCGCCTTCCGGCTGATGCGGCCGCGCAACGCGCCGCGCCCGATGCCGAAGGCCAGTTCGCCCGCGCCCGGGTTGCAGAAGCAGCCGGTGCGCACGCTGATGCGGGCGGCCGCGGCCTCCCGCTCCACCAGCCGCTCGTCGACGATCCGGCCGTCGGGGTCGAGGAAGTTGAACGCGACCGTGCCGCCGCGGTCCTTCGTGTCGCGCGGTCCGTAGATGCGGATCATCGGCGCCCCGTTGCCGTGCGTCAGGCCGCCGAGCCGGTGCAGCAGCCAGCCGGTCAGGCAGCTCACCCGCTCGTCGATCAGATCCAGGCGCAGGTTGTGCAGCCAACGCAGGCCGAACTCGACATCCGGTATGGACAGGAAGTTGACCGTACCGTCCTCGAACGCCGACTCGTCCGGGGCCATCGCGTGCCAGTCGCCCTGCACGCTGACCGCCTGGATCGTGCCGCCGGAGAACCACGGCCGGCGCAGCCGCGCCAGCGCGTCGCGCCGCGCGATCAGGCAGCCGATCCCGGTCGGGTAACCGAACACCTTGTACCAGCTGACCGCGACGAACTCCGGCTGCACCGCGGACAGGTCCAGCGGGCTGGTCGGCACGTAAGAGGCGGCGTCGAGCAGCACGTCGAAACCGTGCCGGTGCGCCAGCTCGACCCACTCCAACGGGTGGCGGACCCCGGAGAAGTTGCTCTGCGCGGGAAAGGCGAACAGCCCGGCCGGGCCGCGCCGGCCGATCATGTGCTTGGACAGCGCGGCACGAACCGTGGCGGTGTCGGTGCGCAGTTCGACGCCGTCGCCGGGGACGTAGTGCACGGGGGTGCGGCGCGTGCGCGCGTACTCCCGAATCCCGTTGACGGAGTTGTGGTTGTCGAAGGTGAGCACGAAGCGGTTGTCGTGTTCGAAGCGGTACGCCTCCGCGACCAGGCGGCAGGCCCCGGTCGCGTTCGCGGTGAAGATCGCGGTGTACTGCCGCGGGTCGGCGTTGAAGTGCGCGAGCACCGCCGCGCGCGCCCGCTCCACTCTCTGCGTGGAGGCCCGCGAGGCCGGGTTCTCCGAGTGCGGGTTGCCGAAGCACTGGTCGGTCAGTCGCTCCGTGTGCGCCCGGTACTGCGCCGCCGCGGCCAGACCGGAACCGGTGTAATCCAGGTATATATGCCCACTGCGGTCCAGGTGGGCATATTCGGTGCGGCGTGCCTCGTCGAGGATCCTGGTGCGTTCGTACTGCGGATAGTCGGATAGGAATCGGGCCGGCTCATCGGATTGCAGCAGGCTGCCGGACTTGGAAAGGATCTTTGTCATCTCTTCGCCCCGGGGTGGCGGAGGTCTGCAAGGACTGACGTTCCGGCTGGTTCGCCGGTGCGCGGGCGCGGCCGCGTCGCACTGCGGCCGCGTCGCCCGGGCTCAGCGGCTGGTTCGCCGCCGCCTGGGCGTCTTGCGGGCCAGCACCAGGCCGGCCGCGATCAGGAAGAGCAGCGTGAAACCGGCCAGCAGCATCCACTCCCTCGGCACCGAGCCGTCGAAGGTGTCCCCGTATGACTTGAGCAGCGGCGGCCCGAGCGGCGAGCCGCCGTTCTGCCACAGCTGCGGCAGGCCCGCGGTGGTACCCAGCGCGTCGAAGGCCCAGCGGTTCGACATCAGGTAGCTCAGGGCCCGGCCGGGCAGCGCCATCACCGGCACGGGCAGGAAGGCGCCGACGAACAGCACCTGCGGGAAGCAGAGCATCGGCAGCATCAGCGTGGCCTGCGACGGCGAGGAGACCCCGGCCGAGGCGAGCAGGCCCAGGGTCAGCGCCGCGCCGGAGCACAGCAGCAGGGTGGCGAACATCCGGCCCCAGTCGCCGGCGCCGAGCGCCGGCAGCCGGTCCGTGCCGCTGAGCGTCACCAGCAGCACCGCGTCCACGACCGCCAGAATCGGCAGCAGCAGGGTGAACTTCGAGGCGAGGTAGGGGATGATGCGCACCCCGATGATCCGTTCCCGCCGCAGGATCGCGAACTCGTCGCAGATCTGCGACAGGCCGTAGGTCAGGCCGAAGAAGAACCCGCCGAAGGCTATCCAGAACACGATCATCATCGAGGTGTTCGGGCTGGGGTTCGCGGTGTCGAACGCGCCGGGCCGGAACATCATCAGGAACATCAGGATGATGATCAGCGGCGAGCCGAGCAGGATCGCGAGTGTCAGCCTGCTGCGGGTGAGCAGGTCCACGCCGCGGCCGGTGAGCAGCAGCCACTGGCCGAAGGAGCCCAGGCGCCGGCCGGGGGCCACCGCCGGCCCGCCCACCTGAGCCATGCGCGTGCCGCGCACGGGCACGGCGGTCGCCGCGCCGGACGGCATCCGCTCGGCCCAGACCCGCGGGTCCGGCTCGGCGGCCAGCGCTCGGTAGATCTCCTCGAACACGCTCGCGCCGAAGTGCGCCAGCGCGTTGGCCGGGGAGCCGGCGAACGCGAGCTGCCCCTCGGCCGCGAGTACCAGCACCATGTCGCAGCCGGCCAGGTCCTGCGGGTTGTGGCTGGTGAACACCACGGTGGTGCCGGCCGCGGCGATCCGGTCGAGCAGGTCCACCAGGTCCGCCGACATCGCCGGGTCGAGCCCGGAGGTCGGCTCGTCCAGGAACAGGGCGGTGGGGCGGGAGAGCAGTTCGACCGCGATGCTGGCGCGCTTGCGCTCGCCGCCGCTGAGCAGCCGCACGCGGGTGCCGGCCTGGCCGGTCAGGCCGAGCGCGGCCAGGACCTCGGCGACCTCCTGGTCGATCTGCTCGTCGCTGGTGCGCGCGGGCAGCCGCAGCCGCGCCGCGTAACGCAGGGTCCGGTCAAGCGGCAGCGACTGGTGGATGATGTCGTCCTGGGGTACGTAGCCGATCGGCGCGACGGCCAGGTCGTCGCGCGGCCGGCAGGTCGCCCCGTCGTGCAGGACGGTTCCCTCGGTCGGCAGGGTCACTCCGGCAAGGGCGTCCAGCAGCAGGGTTTTACCCGCGCCGCTCGGCCCGATGATCGCGACCAGCGCGCCAGGCCTGATGGACAGCGAGACCGGACGCAGCACCTGCCTGCCGCCGCGCAGGGTGTGCCCCGCGGCACGCGCGTCGATCGCCAAGCCGGGGGACCTGCGGATCGCCGGGCCGCTACCGCGTTCCGTCGCCACCTGGGCGCTACGCAGTCCCTGCCAGCTCATGGTCACCATCCGTCTCACCTAGTTCAGCCGATAGTTACCCGGAGCCCAACCCTAATAAGCATCCGTATGGCCTGTGAATACCCCCGGGCCTACCAAGGGCGTGTCGTACCATATCGTCACCGATCCCGTATAGGGCAAGAGGTTCGACGCAGAAATCAGACTACGTACTCCATAATCGAGTTCTGCGATGGTCGGGCGCGAGAGAGTGATCACAGAGCGGCGAGCAGATTGTCGAGGAACGGCAGCTGGCCGCGCAGGAGCTTGACGCGAGCCTCGGGGACGGTGAACCAGGCGGCGCGGTCGATCTCGGGGAAGCTGCGCAGCCTGCCGCTGCGCGGGGGCCATTCGAGCTCGAAGGTGTTGCTGACGACCGCGGCGGCGTCCAGGTCGCCCTGCGCGGCCCAGGCGGTCACCAGCTTGCCGCCGGGCTGGCGCAGCGAGCCCAGTTCGATCAGGCGCGGCGGGGACGGTGGCGCGGGCGACGGCAGCGGCCGGCCCAGTTCCTCCTCGAACTCGCGCAGCGCGGCGGCGCGGGGGTCTTCGTCCGGCTCGTATTCGCCCTTGGGGATCGACCAGGCGCCCTCGTCCCTGCGCGCCCAGAACGGGCCGCCCGGGTGGACCAGCAGGACCCGCGTTCCGGCGCCGTCGCGCCGGAACAGCAGGATTCCCGCGCTGCGCGGCGCGGCCACGGCGGTCAGGCTCCGGTGTCCTGCAGTGCCCCCCAGGAGTGCCAGGAGTCGATCTCGATCCAGGCGCTGACCCGGCCGCGGTCGCGCGTCGGGTAGCCGCCCGGCAGGCCGTAGTGGCGCGCGATGCGGTCGATGTCGGCCATCTGCGGGTCGTCCTCCAGGGAGACGACCCGGCCGGTGAGGCTGACGTGCGAGTACCAGTCGCCGTCCGCGAGCACGCTGAGCGCCACCTTCGGTTCGGCCCGCAGGTACTCCAGGCGCTTACGGCCCTCGTCCATGTTGACCAGGACCCGGCCGCCCTCCCACAGGTACCAGGTGGGCACCGAGACCGGCTGGCCGTCGGGCCGCACCGTGGCGATCACGGCGGGGTTCGGCCGCGCGAGGAACGTGTCGATCCTGGCGGGTACGGGCGGTGTGGCCATGTGCTGCTCCTTCACATGCACCCCGGGCAGGGGCCGGGAGATCCGATCCCGACCATCCTCGCAGCCGATCCCGTCCACGGGCGCGTAAGGCGCCGGGACGCCGCGAAGACGCCGGGCGCGGGGCGATCGGATGTAACGCTATCGGCGCCATCGGTCCCTGTTTCGCGAGCAGGCGCGCGTGGACCATCGCGACCCAGACCCCTCGCGCCGCGTCTCGTCGCGGGCCTGTGACGTTGCGCCACCCATCCCCCTGACGTCACAGGCCCGCATATATACGGAACGGACAGGCGAGGATCGAGTTGGCGGTAAAAGCGTCAGAGCAGGTGGCGGCGCGGCGTGTCGCCGTACCGGCACCTTCCCGGGTGAGTCCCGCGGACCCGACGAGCACCATGCCGGTATTCGTGGACGCATCCGGTCGCCGGCGGCGCTGGATCAGGCGCTCGGCGGTCGGCTTTTTCGGCGTCCTGTGCGCTTACGGCGTGGCGGTGGCGTTGAGCTTCCTCGGGGGGCCGATGCCGCCGGGCGCGCTCTTGCCGATACCGGGCATGCCCAACAGGTCGGCGCCCACGAGCGCGGCGACGTCCCCGGGCGTCGCCGCGGGAGGCGCGACGCCGCACGGACGCGTCACCGGCTCCGCCGCGGCGCCGGGTTCCGCGACCGGCCCGGCGCCCGCACCCGCAGCCACGACCGGTACCGCGG
>NZ_JAGSXH010000102.1 GCF_018283645.1 Actinocrinis puniceicyclus
GTGGTGGTCAGCGGGCTGCTGGCGGCGGCGCTGCCCGGGGCGCTGTCCTTCCTCGACCATCAGTCGAGCCGGGGCATCGAGGTGGAGGCGGTGTTCGCCTCGCCGTTCATGATCGCCTCTTGGTTCGGCTACCCGATCCGCACCGTGCACGAGGACGGCAACTTCCAGCTGGCCGGGCCCGGCACGGGCGTGGTCGCCTCGGGCGCGATCCTGCTGACGCTGCTGGGCTTCGGCATCGTGCTGTGGTGGCGGTTGCGCCGCTTCCACCCGGACCGCTGGTCACCGGCGCTGATGTACGACGCCGGTTTCACCGTCTTGCTGGTGATGGTTGTCACCAGCCGGGTGCTCAGCCCGCAGTACCTGATCTGGCTCATCGGGCTGTCCGCGCTGTGCCTGGCCGAGAACGGCCCCGGACGCCGCGGCACGCTGATGGCGACGCCCGCGCGACTCGTGCTGGCCTGCACGCTGGTGAGCCAGCTGGAATTCCCGATCCTGTTCCTCCAGGTGCTCACGCACGGGTTCCTGGGCACCGCGGTGGTCGCGGCTCGCAACCTGGTGCTACTGGCCGCCACGCTGATCGCGCTGCGCAAGCTGTGGTCCGCGACGACGCGGGAGCCCGCCTCCCGGCACGCCGACGCGCCACTCGAAGCCGCCGCCGCACAAGATCTACTACAGCCGGCCGGGGCGTCAGCCACACCGGGCGCCCGGGAACACAGGGGCGCCTCAACAGCCTAGGGACTATCATCACGCGCGGGTCCCGACTAAGGGCCTGCCGTGGTCGCGGGGACGTGTGAGGGAGCGATGAGCGAATCGGCCGCGCGGCCGCGAGGCGGGACCGCCACCTCGCCGGGCGTGCTGCCCGGGCCGCTCGACGAGCGCACGCCACGCAGCCTGCGCCCGGTCGGCCCGCGCCGACTGCTGAGCGAGCTGATCGAGTTCGTCTACCGGCTGGCCGGATCGACCCTGGCCACGCCGCGCGTCGCGGTCGGCGTCTCGCTGGTCGGCCTGCTGCTGATCATGCTCGTGGGCATCCTGTCGCCGAACTTCAACACGCTGCCGCCGAACTTCACCGGCGACCCGGCGAACCTCAAGCCGATCGTGCTGCCGCTCTCCGGCCACCTGTGGGAGCTGCCCTGGTTCGTCTCCTTCCCGCTGACCTACCTGGCGATCGTGCTGCAGTGCCTCGGCCTGGCCGGACTGCTCTGGGCGAACAGCCGCGGCTGGCGGCCGAACCCGCGGCACCTGTTCCTCGCCGCCTGCGCGATCGTCGCGGTGATGGTGAACATCACCCCGGTCGGTTCCTCGGACGCGGCCAGCTACGCGGCGTACGGGCACGTGGCCAACCGGGGCTTCGACCCCTACACCAACGGCCCCGACATCCTCGGGCCACAGAATCCTTACACGAGGTCGGTCGGGCCGATGTGGACCCGCACCCCCTCCGTGTACGGGCCGATCGCGACCTGGGTGCAGCAGTTGGCGGCCTGGCTCGGCGGGCTGAGCCCCGGCTCGACCGTGCACTTCCTGATGATCTTCAACGGGGCGGTGTTCCTCGGGGTCGGCTACTTCCTGCTGCGCACCGCGGACGACCCGGTGCGCGCCTCGCTGATGTGGGTCGCGAACCCGGTGCTGATACAGCAGCTGGTCGCGGGCGGCCACCTGGATACGTACGCGGCCGCCGCGGTGGTCGTCGGCGTGCAGATCGCCCGGGGCGGCACGCAGGGCTGGCGCTATCTGGCCGCGGGGCTCGCGGTAGGCATCGCCTGCGCGTTCAAGGTCAACTCCGGCCTGGTCGGGGCGGGGCTGGCGTGGGCGCTGGCGATGCGGCGGGACTGGTGGAACACGGCCCGCCTCGCGGTCGGCGGCGTGGGCTCGGTGGTGTTCTTCTACTCCTTCTACGGCCTGCACGCCGTGAAGCAGCTGCTCACCGCCTCCAGCCTGGTGGCCACCCCCTCGCCGTGGCGGGCCTTCCAGCTGGCGCTGCAGGGGATCTTCGCGCTGTTCGGCGAGGGCGATCTCGGGCAGCGCATCGGCGCGGTGGCCACGTCGATCGGCTGGCCGATCCTGATGATCGCGGTCGCGGTGTTCATCTACCGGCGCTTCTCCCCGGACCAGCCGGCCGCCGTCACCGTGCCGTTCGCGCTGTGCTTCGCCTGGATCGTGGTCGCGCCCTGGTCGCTGCCCTGGTACGCCGCCCTGGCGTGGGTGATCCTGGCGCTGCTGCCGCGCAACCCGATGACTCGCTGGCTCACGCTGGCCACCGTGTTCCTCGCGCTCATGCACTCTTCCGGCGGCGGGCCCGCGCCGTGGGCGAACTCCTGACCAGAGCACGGACACCCCGTCCCGGCCGATGCGGGAATCGATAACATGGGCGCATGCGTTCCCCGGTGTGCCCATGGCCGCCAAAAGTGCCAAGAGCCGATACCGTTCAGGAGCTGAATTCATGGCCGTCCAGGTCTCCATCCCGACCATCCTGCGCAGCTACACCGACGGCGCCAAGCGCGTCGAGGCCGAGGGCGGCACGCTGCGCGACCTGATCACCGATCTTGACCAGCGGCATCCCGGCATCGGCGAGCGACTGATCGAGAACGGGCAGCTTCGCCGCTTCGTGAACGTCTACCTCAACGACGAGGACGTGCGTTTCACCGGCGGGCTGACCACCCCGCTCACCGACGGGGACGCGGTCACCGTGCTCCCGGCCGTCGCCGGCGGCGCGCGCTGACCATGCGCTACGACAGCCTGCTCGACTCCCTCGGCCACACCCCGCTGATCGGCCTGCCCAAGCTCTCCCCGAGCCCCCAGGTGCGCCTGTGGGCGAAGCTGGAGGACCGCAACCCCACCGGCTCGACCAAGGACCGGCCCGCCCTGGCGATGATCGAGGCCGCCGAGGCCGAGGGCCGCCTGACCGCGGGAGCCACGATCCTGGAACCCACCAGCGGCAACACCGGAATCGCGCTGGCGATGGCGGCCAAGCTCAAGGGCTACCGGCTGGTCTGCGTGATGCCGGAGAACACCAGCGAGGAGCGGCGCCAACTGCTGCGCATGTGGGGCGCCGAGATCATCCCCTCCCCGGCGGCGGGCGGCTCGAACGAGGCCGTGCGGGTGGCGAAGGGCCTCGCGGCCGAGCACCCGGACTGGGTGATGCTGTATCAGTACGGCAACCCGGCCAACGCGGGAGCACACTATGCGGGCACTGGCCCGGAGCTGCTTGAGGACCTGCCGACCATCACGCATTTCGTCGCGGGCCTGGGCACCACCGGCACGCTGATGGGCGTGGGCCGGTACCTGCGGGAGAAGGTGCCCGGCGTGCAGATCGTGGCCGCCGAGCCGCGTTACGACGACCTGATCTACGGGCTGCGCAACCTGGACGAGGGATTCGTCCCCGAGCTGTACGACGAGTCGGTCCTGACGACCCGTTACTCGGTCGGGTCGCTGGACGCGCTGCGCCGCACCCGCCAGTTGCTGGAGGTCGAGGGAATCTTCGCGGGCGTCTCCACAGGGTGCGCGCTGCACGCCGCGCTCGGTCTCGCGCGCAAGGCACACCAGGCCGGACAACGCGCCGACATCGCGTTCATCGTCGCCGACGGCGGCTGGAAATACCTGTCCACCGGCGCGTACGAGGGCAGCCTCGACGAAGCCGGCGACCGCCTCGAAGGACAACTTTGGGCATAAGCCGCGGCGTGCGTATTCACAGCGGCACCGCCGCGTTCAAGCCGGCTCCCGTGCGGTTATGGTTAGCCGGTGGCTGACGCACCCATCGGAATCTTCGACAGCGGTTATGGCGGTCTGACCGTCGCAAGGGCCGTACTCGACCAGTTGCCGCACGAGCCGATCCTCTACCTCGGCGACACCGCGCGGCAGCCGTACGGCACGAAATCGATCGCGGACGTGCGCAAGTACTCGCTCGAGTGCCTGGACATGCTGGTGGACCACGGCGTGAAGATGCTTGTCATCGCGTGCAACTCGGCCAGCTCCGCAGTGCTGCGCGACGCCCGCGAGCGGTACGCGGTCCCGGTGGTCGAGGTGATCCACCCCGCGGCCCGTCGCGCCGTGGCGGCCACCCGAAACAGCCAGGTCGGGGTGATCTGCACGCCGGCGACCAAGACCTCCGAGTCGTACGAGGACGCCTTCGCTGCGGCGCCGCATATCAAGCTACTGACGCAGGCGTGCCCGCGCTTCGTGGAGTTCGTCGAGGACGGCGTCACCGGCGGCGAGGAGCTGATCAAGGTTGCGCACGAGTACCTCGACCCGGTGGCCGCGGCCGGGGTCGACACGCTCATCCTGGGCTGCACCCACTACCCGCTGCTTACCGGCGTGATCTCCTACGTGATGGGCGAGGGCGTCACCCTGATCTCCAGCGCCGAGGAGACCGCCAAGGACGTCTACCGCAAGCTGGCCGGGCTCGGCCTGATGCGCGACGAGTCCCTCGGCACGCCGGAGCACGAGTTCCGCACCACCGGCGACCCCGAGCGGTTCAAGGAGATCGGGCGGCGGTTCCTCGGCCCGGAACTGAGCCGGGTCCGCGCGGCGGCTACGCTCGACTCATGACCCAGGGATCTTCCCCAGCCTCCGCCGCAGCGCGCACCGCGCCGCAGAGTAACACCAGCGCGCCCGCCGTCCGGATCGACGGCCGCCGCCCCGACCAGCTGCGCCCGATCACCATCCGCCGAGACTGGCTCGACCACGCCGAAGGCTCGGTGCTCGTCGAGTTCGGCCGTACCCGGGTGCTGTGCGCCGCCTCGGTCACCGAGGGAGTGCCGCGCTGGCGCAAGGGGTCGGGGCTCGGCTGGGTCACCGCCGAGTACGCGATGCTGCCGCGCGCCACGCACGAGCGCTCCGACCGCGAGTCGGTCAAGGGTCGCATCGGCGGGCGTACGCACGAGATCTCACGGCTGGTGGGCCGGGCGATCCGGGCCGTGGTGGACTACAAGGCGCTCGGCGAGAACACGATCGTGCTCGACTGCGACGTGTTGCAGGCCGACGGCGGCACCCGCACGGCGGCGATCACGGGCGCGTACGTCGCGCTCGCGGACGCGGTGTCCTGGCTGAAGAAGAACGGCTCGCTGCGCGCCGGCAAGGAGCCGCTGACCGGTTCGGTGGCCGCGGTCTCCGTCGGCATCATCGGCGGCGTCCCCATGCTCGACCTCTGCTACGAGGAGGACGTGCGCGCGGAGACGGACATGAACGTCGTGTGCACCGGCGACGGGCGCTTCGTCGAGGTGCAGGGCACGGCCGAGGGTGCCCCGTTCGACCGGGCCGAGCTGACCGAGCTGCTGGACCTGGCCACGGCCGGCTGCGCCGAGCTGACGGCGGTTCAGCGCCAGGCGCTGGGCTGGTGACCGCGGTGACGCGGGCGGCCGGTTCGAGCCCTGTCTGCGCGCCGCGCGTCGTGCTCGCCACCCGCAACCGGCACAAGATCGAGGAGCTGCACGCAATCCTCGCGGCGAGCGGGGTCGAGGCCGAACTGCTCGGCGTGGCCGGGTTCCCGGACCTACCCGACGTCGCCGAGACCGGTGTCACCTTCGCTGAGAACGCGCTGCTCAAGGCGGTGGACGTGGCTGCCCGCACCGGCCTGCCCGCGGTCGCCGACGACTCAGGACTGTGTGTGGACGTGCTCGGCGGCGCGCCCGGTATCTTCTCGGCGCGCTGGGCAGGACGGCACGGCGACGACAAGGCGAACCTCGATCTGCTGTTGGCGCAGTTGCGCGATGTCGCGGACGAGCACCGGCAGGCCCATTTCGCCTGCGCGGCCGCGCTCGCCCTCCCGGACGGCAGGCAGGTGGTGCGCGAGGGGCGGATCGACGGCGCGCTGTTGCACGCTC
This sequence comes from Actinocrinis puniceicyclus, assembly GCF_018283645.1. Lineage (GTDB taxonomy): Bacteria > Actinomycetota > Actinomycetes > Streptomycetales > Catenulisporaceae > Actinocrinis > Actinocrinis puniceicyclus. The sequence continues at coordinate 5,820 of NZ_JAGSXH010000102.1, forward strand.
CGCGCGGTTCGAACGGATTCGGGTACGACCCGATCTTCCTGCCGGACGGATACGACCGGACCACGGCCGAGATGGCGGCCGGAGAGAAGAACGCCATCTCGCACCGCACGCGCGCCTTCCAGGCCCTCGCGAAGGACCTCGCCGCGCTGCTGTGACGAAAGACGCGATGCGCGTCGGCGGCCGCTCGCCGGAGACTGAGCGGCCGCTGGCGTCCCGCGCCGGAACACTGGCGTCCCGCGCCGCGAAGGACCTCTCGGCGCTCGGACCGACCGGCCGCTCGCCTCGACGACCGCGCGGACGGCGGTGAGACAGGCCCGAGGTTCGCCGGCCTGCCCGGACGAGAGCTTCGCCGTCGTCGACGAGGAGTAGTGGCGCGGTACGCCGGCCCGGCCGCGGGCGCCGATCCGCGCCACGGTCGTCGGCCGTCGTCGGCTCATCCGATCTCACGCGCGACTTCTCAACCGGCTTTCACCGCCGCGGTGGACCCTCGCCCGAAGGTCACGTTTCCATAACTGGTATAGACCGGCATCCCATCTGGTCTAGACCAGACCGGACCGGCTGGCCTACGGTGACCGCACCCCGGAATTTCAGCGCTCCACACTCCGCTCCCCACTCCCCCGGCCCGGCCCGTTCTCCCCTTCGGTGAAAGGCATCCCCATGAAACAACGTCTCGCGGCAGCGGCGGTCCTCGGGCTCAGCGCGACCCTGGCACTCACCGCCTGCGGCAGTTCCTCGAAGCCCTCTTCCTCCTCCGGCGGCTCAACCTCCGGCGCCGTCGCCATCAAGCTGGTCGCCGCCGACTACGGCACCGGCCCGGCGAACTCCTCGCAGACCTACTGGCAGCACGTCGCCGACGCCTTCCACCAGGCGAACCCGAACATCACCGTGCAGGTGCAGACGATCGACTGGAACGACCTGAGCTCGAAGGTCCAGACGATGATCCAGAACAAGCAGTACCCTGACATCCTGGAGGGTCTGACCTACGCCCAGTACGTGCAGGACGGCATCGCGTACAAGGCCTCGGACGTGCTCGACGCGGCCGCGCTCTCGAACATCAACCCGATCTTCGCGAAGGCGGGCGAGGTGAACGGGACCGAGTACGGCATCCCGTGGACCACCTCGTCGCGGGCCATGTTCTACAACAAGAAGCTGTTCACCCGGGCCGGCATCTCGTCCCCGCCGACCACCTGGGACCAGCTGAAGGCCGACGCGAAGGCGGTCGCGCAGAAGACCGGCAAGACCGGGTTCGGCCTGCCGCTGGGCTCCGAGGAGGCCCAGGCCGAGTCGCTGCTGTGGTTCCTCGGCAACGGCGGCGGCCTGACCGACGCCTCCGGCAAGTACGCGATCAACTCGGCGCAGAACATCGCGACGTACCAGTACCTGCAGGGCCTGGCGAAGTCCGGCGCGACCGAGCCGGACCCGGCCACCAAGAACCGCACCGACCTGTGGCAGCAGTTCGCGCAGGGTGACATCGGCATGATCAACGGCTCTCCGGCGCTGATCCCGATCATCCAGAAGGCCGGCGTGCTGCAGAGCTCCGGCTACGGCGTGGTGGCCGTGCCCGGCAAGACCGGCCCGCTGACGTCCACCGTGGGCGTCGCGGACTACGTCGTGGCGCTGGACAAAGGCGACCACCGGGCCGCGGTCAAGTCCTTCCTGGACTTCGCCTACAGCGACCAGAACCAGCTGGCCTTCGACAACGAATACGATCTGCTGCCCGCCACCACCTCGGCGACCAACAGCATGTCGGGCAACCCGCAGTTCGCCGGCTTCGTGAAGAACCTGGGCACGGCGACGCTGTATCCGAGCTCGCAGGCCGATTGGAGCACCGTGCTGACCGCGATCCAGAAGCAGATCGGCACCGCGATCACCGGCGACCCGAGGAACGTGCTCGACCAGATCCAGCAGAGCGCGACCGCGGGCCAGTGACACGGCACAGGTGACACGCACAGGTAACGCAGTGAACTGACGCTGCCCCAAGCTTCGGGTTCCGGCCGACGCCCCGGCGCGGGCGGTGGTGACACCGGCCGGGACCCGAAGGCCCCCGCGGCGACGCGCCGCCCTTCCCGAATCAGCGGAGAGACCCAGACCCATGTCATCGCTCTCTAATCTCCCGCCGCGGCGGCTCGGCCGGGCCGCGGCCCCCCTCGGCTGGCTCGGTCCGGCGATCGCGCTGATCGGCTTCGCGGTGCTCTGGCCGGTCTACGAGATGTTCCGGATCTCCTTCCAGCACTACAGCCCGGACGGCTTCCTGCTGGGCTCGGCCGGGTTCAGGAACTACACGAAGCTGTTTCAGGACCCGAATTTCGGCCCGATCATGCTGCGCAGCCTGCTGTGGGTGGGGGCGGTGGTCGGCCTGACGATGCTGGTCTCGCTCGGCGTGGCACAGCTGTTCAACCAGCGTTTCCCCGGCCGGCGCGTCGCCCGCTGGGCGCTGATCGCGCCGTGGGCGGCCTCCGTGATGATGACGGCGATCATCTTCCGCTGGATGCTCGACCCGAACACCGGCGCGCTCAACCTGCTGCTGCGCGATCTGGGCCTGCTTTCGAAGCTGGGCACCAGCCAGGCGGACTGGCTCGGCCGCCCGGACGCCGCGTTCGCGTGGATGATCGCGGTGGCGGTGTTCGTCTCGGTCCCGTTCTCGACGTACACGATCCTGGCCGGATTGCAGACCGTCCCCGCCGAGGTGTACGAGGCGGCCGAGATCGACGGCGCTTCGCCGTCGCGCACCTACCTCGCGGTCACCCTTCCGCTGCTGCGCCCGGCGATCCTGGTCGCCACGCTGATCAACGTGATGAACGTGTTCAACTCCTTCCCGATCATCTGGGAAATGACCCGCGGCGGCCCCGGCTACGAGACGAACACCTCGACGGTCTACATGTTCAACCTGAAGCAGAACTTCATCGGCCAGTCGGCCTCGATGTCCGTGGTGAACTTCGCCGTGATCGTCGCGATGGTGCTGGTGTTCCTGCGGGTCAGCAACTGGAAGAAGGAGGTGGCGTGACGATGGCCGCGACCAGCGCCCCAGCCCCAGCCGCCGCGCGCACCGCCGCTGCCGCCGCCGCAAGGACCGGGCGGCCACGGGCCCGCCGCAATCCGCCGAGGCCGCGCACCATGATCATCGCCGCCGCGGCGTATGTCGTGGCTCTGATCTTCCTGCTGCCCTACGTCGAGATGGCGCTGACCGCGCTGCGCCCGCCGAGAGAACTGCTGGACGCGGGCTACCTGCCGCGCCATTACGCGTGGTCGAACTTCAGCTCGCTGTGGTCCACCGGCATCGGCTCGAACCTGCGCGTCTCGCTCACGGTCGCCGGCGGCGCGACGGCGCTGGTGCTTCTGGTGGCGACGCCGGCGGCCTACTACACCGCGCGCCGCAGGTTCCGCGGTCGCACCGCTTTCCTGCTGCTGGTGCTGGTCACCCAGATGTTCCAGCCCACGGCCCTGGTCGTCGGCATCTTCGGCCAGTTCAACCAGCTCGGCATGATCGACGACCCGACCGCGCTGATCCTGGTCAACGCGGGCTTCAACATGGCCTTCGCGATCTGGATCCTCAACGCCTACTTCGGCGCGATCCCGAGGGAACTGGAGGAGGCTGCGCTGGTGGACGGCTGTACCCGGCTCGGCGCGATGTTCCGGGTGATCATCCCGCTGGCGCTGCCCGGCATCGTCACGGCCCTGATCTTCACGTTCATCGCCGCCTGGAACGAGTTCATCGTCGCGCTGACGCTCACCTCCACGCCGGCCAACGAGCCGCTGACCGTGGGCTTGAACAACTTCATCGGCGCCTACTCGGTGGACTGGCAGCACCTGTTCGCCGGGTCCGTCATCGCGACCATACCGGTGATCGTCCTGTTCGCGCTCATCGAGCGGAAGGTCGTCTCCGGGCTGACCGCGGGGTCGGTGAAGTAGCGGGCATGGCGCGGCCCGCAGCCCGGCTCAACGGGGAACAAGGCGACCTGTCAGGCGCTCAGCCGGCCGGTCAGCTCGTGGACGTAGCACCAGCTCCAGGCGTCGCCCGGCATGACCGAACGCATGACCGGGTGGCTGGTCTGGTGGTAGTGCTTGGTGGCGTGGGTTTCGGGAGAGGAGTCGCAGCAGCCGACGTGCCCGCATTCCAGGCACTCCCGTAGCGCCACCCAGCGGGTACCCTCGGCCAGGCACTCCTCGCAGCCCTCCGGGGTGCGCGGCGGGGGGAAGTCCGCCATCCGCAGCGTTTCCAGATGCTCGCAGCTCTCAGCCATCTTCGCCTCGCTATCAGTTCAAGGTCTTCGTCGAACCGTCCGGATTCCCGTTCTTCGGGGCGTCTCTCGCGCGGGCACGCCCTGGTTCGTCACAATCTCCAGCGTCTCCACCGTCGTCGACCGGTGGACCAGCCGAACGGTCGACCGGTTCGGAGATCTCGAGGACGATCCGGCCGGCGAACCGGTCCGCATGCCTCGGCAAGCCACCCCGAAGCGCCGCGCGCCCGAGCGGTCTTCATCTGCGGGAGCGGGCTCCGTCGGTGGCTTCCCCACGTCACCACACTACCCGCAATAGACTTCCTTCTGCCGTATTGAGTGCGTTGAGTGCATTGAGTGCATTGTGCGATATAGCTGAAATTTGGAGGCACGACGTGACCAGCACTGCATCGACCGCCCTGACCGGGGCGTACAGCATCGACCCGGTGCACAGCCGCATCGGCTTCACCGCCCGCCACGCCATGGTCACCAAGGTGCACGGCTCGTTCAGCCGGTTCACCGGTGCCGGCACCTTCGACGTCGAGGATCCGTCCCGCTCGACGCTGCAACTGACCATCGACGGGGCGAGCATCGACACTCACAATGCGGACCGGGACGCCCATCTGCGCAGTAACGACTTCTTGGATCTCGAGCACTACCCGCAGATCACGTTCAACTCGACCTCCGTCCAGCAGGTCGAGCCCGACACCTACCGAGTGACCGGGGACCTCACCATCAAGGGCGTGACCCGGCCGGTCACCTTCGACCTGGTCTATACCGGATCGGCGGTCGACCCCTACGGCAACCAGCGTGTCGGCTGGGAGGGCCGCACCACGATCAACCGCAAGGACTGGGGCGTCAACTGGAACGCCGCCTTGGAGGCCGGCGGGATGCTCGTGAGCGAGAAGGTGACCCTCGAGTTCGACATCTCGGCCGTCAAAGACGCGGCGGCCGGTGCGTAAGGTGTGCGCGTGCGCGAATAGGGGTGTCGGAAAAGGATCTCAGGCGCCGAACGGTATTGGACGGGCCGGACCGGGACCTGCGACGATCAGTGCGTGGCGCGGACAGCAACCACGACGGCCGAGTTTCCGACCGGACAGGTCACCGCCGGCGAAATCCTCCGGCTGGCCGTTCCCGCCCTCGGCGCGTTGATCGCTGAGCCGCTGTTCCTGCTCGCGGACACCGCGATCATCAGCCGTCTGGGTACCGCACCGCTGGCCGGGCTCGGGACCGCCGCCGCAGCGCTGGCGACCCTGGTCAACGTGTGCGTCTTCCTCGCATACGGCACCACCGCCACGGTAGCGCGCCGGCTGGGTGCGGGCGACACCGCCGGCGCCCTGAACAGCGGTATCGCGGGGGTCGCCCTGGCCGCCGGGCTCGGCGTCACCCTCGCTCTCGTCGGGCTCGGCGCGGCCGAACCGATCGTGCGCTGGCTCGGCGTGCCGCCCGCCTCGATCGGATACGCCGGCACCTATCTGCGTATCAGCTCCCTCGGCCTGCCCTGCATGCTCATCGTGCTCGCCGGCACGGGCGTGCTGCGCGGCCTGGCCGATACCCGCACTCCACTGTTGATCGCGGGCTGGGGCGCGGTGGCCAACGCCGCGCTGAATTATCTGCTGGTGTACCCGGCGGGGATGGGCATCGCCGGCTCGGCCCTCGGTACCGTGCTCACGCAGACCGCGATGGCTGCCGCTTATCTGCGCATCATTCACACCGCGGCGCGTGCCCGGGGCGTGCGCCCGCTTCCGCGGCTGGAGGAGGTCCGCCACGGACTGGGCGCGAACGCCGCCCTGCTGATTCGCACTGTCGCGCTGCGCGCCTACCTGCTGGTAGGTGTCTGGGTCGCCGGCCGTCTGGGCACCACCGCGCTCGGCGCGCACACCGTGGGGAGCAATGTGTGGAATCTGCTGGCGATGGCCTTGGACGCCCTGGCCATCGCCGCCCAGGCGCTGGTCGGCCATGCCCTCGGCGCGGGCCGGCCTGATCGGGCCAGGCAGTTGCTGAGCCGTCTGACCCGGTGGGGTGTCGGCTACGGACTGGTCACCGGCGGGTTGCTGCTTGCGGTTTCGCCGTTCGCGCTGAGCCTGATGACGCCTGACGCCCACGTGCGCGCCGCGCTGGTTCCGGTGGTGCTGATCATGGCGTTGTTCCAGCCGGTGGCCGGTGCTGTCTTCGTGCTCGACGGTGTGTTGATCGGCGCCGGCGATTCGCGCTACCTGGCTTGGGCCGGGCTCGCGTGCACCGCGGTGTTCGTCGGCGCAGCGCTTCCGGTGGCCCTCGCGCCGCTGACGCTGACCTACCTGTGGTGGGCGGTAGGTGCCTTGATGCTCGCGCGGTTGTTCGCCCTCGGTGTGCGCGCGAAGGGCGCGAAATGGATCGAAGCCGGACCCGGCTGACCGCAAGCCACGGGCCGCAGGCCCGCAGACCGCGACGAGACACATTGCGAACCGGCCTTGCGCCACGCGCCCGTACCCCATGCTCCAGCAGTAGCCCAGGCGGCCAACTGCCGCAGCGGAGCGAAGTCAGCAGCTGTGGATCTGCTTTCTAGTCTGACGTTGTGGTTCGGGCTTGGATGCCGTCGATGCCGTCAGGCGCCGGCCAATCGATCGACTCCGAATCCGCTGATCAGTAGGCGTTCCTTACGGCTGCCGGTGAGCTGCTGGGTCCAGTCGACGAATCCGCCGTCTGCGATCTCGACGCACTGGCCGGCGATGGTGGCGTAGACCTTGTAACACAAGTGGGTGTAGTAGCCGCGTCCGGTCGTGCGCTCGGGATCATCGAGGACATCGATGCCCGGTGTTGCGGCCAGAGCGGCGCGGGCGTGCTCACGCAGCGGGATGCTCGACTCGTCCAGACTGGTCAGGCGGATCTCGGCGTGCTCGATACCGGCGCGGGACAACGCCCTGGTGGCGAACTGCAGATGCTCGGTGAGGTGCTGGTGTTCGAAGGCGCGGTTGCCGGTGTCCCGGCCGGCGCTCACCATCGCGAAGAGCTGGAAATGCGCGAGCATGCCGGGTGCGCCGAAGTGCTGGGCGCGCACCACTCGTTGGGTGGCGGCCAGCCGGACGGGTACGGCCGAGCGGGAGTCGGTGGCCATGGCTCGGGCACGTCGCTCGGCGGCCTCCAGGGCCAGAGCGTTGGTCGGGTCGGCCGCGACCTCGCTGCCCCGGATCGTGGCCACTACCTTGCGCGGATCAACGCTCGCAACCGCGCAGTGCGCCCCCAGCGGCAGCAGCGGGGCCAGAACGAGCGTCTCGAAGCCGTCGGGCAGCGCGGCGAGCAACACGTCCTCGGTGCGGCGCAATACGGCCGGATCGGTCGGAGCGGGGGCGACGAATCGATCGGAGCGGTAGCGTCGCATCACCTCGGCCGGGGTGAGCCGGTCGGCGCGGCGCCGGAACACCTCGAGCAACAGCGTGGTCAGATCCGCGCCGGAGAGCTCGGTGACCAGCACATCCAACAACTCCGCGCCGCCCGGGCGTGTCAGTACCCGTCGCAGCGCCGGACCGACCCGGGCGTCGTCGGTGGACTCGTGATCTGTCATGGTCGATCAGTATCGCCCGGTAGCTAGCACTGCGGCCAGCGACTATTCGCTCGTCTCCTGCGAGCAGCGACGATGGCCGATCCGGCGAGCGCCCCACGCGCGCAGGGTCGGCCGGACACAGTGGAGGTGCCGGGAATCGAACCCGGGTCCATCGGCGAGGCAACAGGGCTTCTACGGGCGTAGTCTCAGTGCGCTTTTCTCGGCTCCGCAGATCCCTGAGACGAGTCTGCGACGAGCCCAGCCACGTGGATTTCCCTCAGTCTCCCGTGACCTGATCCTGAGGTTGAGCCCCCTAGCGATGCCGGATTCCAGGCCGGGGGCGATCCTGGACCGACAGGGCTATCCGCCCGTTACGTGATCGCTAGATCAGGCAACGAGGGCGAAGTTCGCCCGGGCCATCTTCTGATTGGCATTTGTTTTTTTGCTGCGTATGGTTAACGAGATCATCACAGCTTCCTCGGCCCGCTTCCCCTGCTTCGACGTCCGATGTCGAAACCGTTCACCCCCGTGGCGGAAAAACCGCACACGGCAGCGCACGGACACGCGCTCGTCCTCCCGCGGAGGCCAGGCGTGGCAGTGAGCAGTGTGTGCAGTTCTCAAACAGGGGCGGAACACCGGGGTGCCCGCCGCTACCAGGATACGCGTAGCACCGCCGACGGGTAAAACCGATTGGCGCGGGCGGGGCCGACGCCCTACCCGGCGGCGGACATGCGGACTGGGCAAGCGGACTGGGCGGGCGAGCGAGCGGGTCCGGTGCCGGATCAGCGATAGCGGCGGCGGTGCGCGGAGATGTCGCGCTCCGCCTCGCGCTTCATCTGCTTCTCCAGCAGCGTCTGGCGTTTGTCGTAGTCCTTCTTGCCGCGGGCCAGGCCCAGTTCGACCTTGGCCTTGCCGTCCTTGAAGTACAACGCGAGGGGGACGAGCGTCAGTCCCGACTCCTTGGACTTGCCGATCAGCTTCTGGATCTCCTGGCGGTGCAGAAGCAGCTTTCGCATCCGGCGCGGCGCATGGTTGTTCCAGGTCCCCTGGTTGTACTCGGGGATGTGCACGTTGTAGAGCCACACCTCGGCGTCCCGGATCTGGGCGAAGCCGTCGACCAGGGACGCGCGGCCCTCACGCAGCGACTTCACCTCGGTGCCGGTGAGCACCAGGCCCGCCTCGTAGACGTCCTCGATGAAGTAGTCGTGCCGCGCCTTCTTGTTCTGGGCGATCGTCTTCTGCCCGCGTTCCCTGACCATGGCCCCTATTCTCGCTCAGACGCGCAAGTACTTTCGCAGCGTGAACGCCGAGGCGAGCACGGACATGAGCACGCCGACGATCAGCAGGCTCGGCACGATCCACACGAACGGACCCCAGCCGATGAACTGGACCGAGGTCAGGTGCGGGGCCACCACGTGGTTGATGAAGAACGCCTTGACCCCGACCAGGATCACCGAGGCCACCACGCCGCCGGAAAGTCCCGCGACCGCGCCCTCGAGCAGGAACGGCATCTGGATGTAGAAGTTCGACGCGCCGACCAGCCGCATGATCCCGGTCTCCCGGCGGCGGCTGAACGCGGAGAGCCGGACCGTGTTGAAAATCAGCAGGAAGGCGAGCACGAGCATGATCGTGGCCACACTGACCGCGGTGTACTCGGCGATGTGGATGAAGGTGAACAGCGGCCGCAGCAACTGCTGCTCGTCCTGGACCGACTGCACGCCCGGCAGGCCTGAGACGGCTCCCTCGACGACGGTCGCGTTGGCCGGGTTGTCCAGCTTGACCCGGAACGAGTCCTGCATGTCGTTCGGCGTCACGTCCTGCGAGATCGGCGAGCCGGCCTGCATCTGCTGGTAGTGCTGGAAAGCCTGCTGCTGGTCCTCGAACGTGACCGTCTGCACGTGCGGGGTCTTGACCAGCGTGTCGTGAATGCTCTGCTTCTGCAGGTCGGTGATCGCGGTCTGGCAGTTGGTGTACTTGCCCACGTCCTCCTGGTTGCACATGAAGACGCTGACCTCGACCTTGCCGTACCAGTAGTCCTGCATGTGCAGGGTCTGCTGCCACATGAGCAGGCCTGATCCCAGCATCACCAGGGCCACCGCCGTGGAGACGATGACCGCGATCACCATCGTGAGGTTGCGGCGCAACCCCTGGCCGATCTCCTGAAGGACGTACTGGACGCGCATGGTCGGTCTACCTGCCTGCCGGAGCTCTAGTCGGAAGCCTTCGGCTCAGTCGCGAAGCCGGTGGCTTTCTGGCTTTAAGTGGGTCAGCCCGTCGCTCGTGGTCGCCGTTTCGCTCGGGGAGCGCCGCGGAACACTAGCGTACGTAGCCGTACACGCCGCGGGCCTGGTCGCGCACGAGCGTGCCCTGGTCGAGTTCGAGCACGCGCTTGCGCATCTGGTTCACGATCGCCTGGTCGTGCGTCACCATCACGACCGTGGTGCCGGTCCGGTTGATCCGGTCGAGCAGCTTCATGATGCCGACGCTGGTTTCCGGGTCGAGGTTACCGGTCGGCTCGTCCGCGATGAGGATCATCGGCCGGTTGACGAAGGCGCGCGCGACCGCCACGCGCTGCTGCTCGCCACCGGACAGCTCGTTGGGCATCCGGTCCTCCTTGCCCGCGAGGCCGACCAGTTCCAGCACCTCGGGCACGACCTTGACGATCTGCCCCTTGGGCCGCCCGATCACCTCCAGGGCGAAGGCGACGTTCTGGTACACGGTCTTGTTCGGCAGCAGCCGGAAGTCCTGGAAGACGGTCCCGATCAGCCGGCGGTGCTGCGGCAGCTTCCAGTTCGACAGCCTATTGAGATCCTTGCCGGCGACCACGACCCGGCCGGTGCTGGGTCGCTCCTCACGCAGGATCAGCCGCATGAACGTGGACTTGCCCGAGCCGGAAGAGCCGATGACGAAGACGAACTCGCCGCGCTCGATCTCCAGGGACATCTCCTGCAGCGCGGGGCGCACCTGGTTTGGATACGTCTTGCTGACGTTCTCGAAGCGAATCACGGTTGCATCACCATCCGGCGGCAGTCTAGACAGTACGGCTCCGATGTGGGAGCCGGTTGCGCGAGGACTCCGCGCGGGCGTGGGTTCCCGGCGGCGGCTTCCGGCGGGAAGCTCCCATGGAGTGTACGAGGCGAGCCGGGGGTAGGAGGGAACGAACGGGCGCAGCGCGGCGTTGTCCTGGGTGATGAGGAGGACTCGATGAGACCCGACGAGCTGGCCTGCGCCAACTGTTGCGGACCGGTGTCCGAGGGACGCTGTCCGGTCTGCCGTGCCTCACGTGACCAGTTCAGACGCACAATGGGCGGCTTCAACGCGCCGCTGTGGCTGTGGCTGTCGATCTTGGCCCTGCTGGTGTGTCTGCTTGCGCTTGAAGCCCACTTCGCGTGAGCTGAGTCACACTTCGCCCGGCCCCGGCGGGCTCTGACGATCGGTGACCTGACGGGCGATCACGCCGGGGGCGGCCGACCGAACCACCCCTACCGCTTGCGACGCCAGCGAATCGCGGCCTCGACGAAGCCGTCAATCTCGCCGTCCAGGACCGCCGAGGTGTTACCGGTCTCGAAATCGGTCCGCAGATCCTTCACCATTTGGTAAGGGTGCAGAACGTACGAGCGCATCTGGTTGCCCCACGAGCCGGTCGTGTCGCCCTTGAGCGCGTCGATCTTCGCCTGCTCCTCCTGCCGCTTACGATCGAGCAGCTTCGCCTGGAGCACCGCCATCGCGGACGCCTTGTTCTGCAACTGCGAGCGCTCGTTCTGGCACGAGACGACGATGCCGGTCGGCAGGTGGGTCAGCCGCACCGCCGAGTCGGTGGTGTTGACACCCTGGCCGCCGGGCCCCGAGGAACGGTAGACATCGACCCGAAGCTCGTCGTCCGGAATCTCGATGTGGTCAGTCTGCTCCACCACCGGCACCACCTCGACACCCGCGAACGAGGTCTGGCGCCGACCCTGGTTGTCGAACGGCGAAATGCGCACCAGCCGGTGCGTGCCCTGCTCGACGGAAAGCGTCCCGTACGCGTACGGCACCTTTACCGCGAAGGTCGCCGACTTGATGCCGGCCTCTTCCGCGTAGGACGTGTCATAGACCTCGGTCGGATAGCCGTGACGCTCCGCGTAACGCAGATACATGCGCATGAGCATCTCGGCGAAGTCAGCCGCATCGACCCCGCCGGCCTCGGCACGGATCGTGATCAGCGCCTCGCGGGCGTCATATTCCCCCGACAGCAGCGTGCGCACCTCAAGCTCGCTGATCGCCTGCGCGACCCGGGGCAGCTCAGCCTCCACCTCGGCGCGGGTCTCCGCGTCGTCCTCGGCCTCGGCCAGCTCGGCCAGCACTTCCATGTCGTCCAGCCGGCGGCGCAGCGACTCGACCCGGTTGAGCTCACCCTGCACATAGGACAGGCGGCTGGTCACCTTCTGCGCCTTGGCCTGATCGTCCCAGAGGTCCGGCGCCGCCGCCTCCTCGTTGAGCCGCTTTATCTCGCCTCGCAGCGCATCGAGGTCGACGACGGCCTCGATAGAGGACATCGTCGCCTTCAGGTTCTTCAGTTCTTCAGCTACGTCTACGGCCACAACCCTCAAGGGTACGCGACGCTGCGTGGTGCGCGGTTCGGGCGCGCTGCGAGGCGGCGTTCAGGCGTTCGTCGCGTACAGACGCACGGTGCCGTCCGCGCTCGTGGTCGCCAGGACCAGGCCGAGACCCGCGACGGGAGTCACACCGACTGGATTCTGCGACGTGACGCCTACCGGCGCCCAGTTCATCGAACCATGCAAGTCGGCCCCGGACGGCTCGTAAACCTGGACGTCCCCGGCCACGGACTGAATGAACAGGTACGGCTTGCCGCCGCTGACATACCCGGCCTCGGGCTGGCCAACTGCCCCGGTGGGATAGGTCGAGCCCCACCACCGATCGTCGATCAACCTGACGTCGGCCAGATCGGAGGCCCGGATCACGTAAGCCGCCAAGGTCCCGTCCGCGCGCACGGCCACCGCCACATCGGGCTTGATGGAGCCCGCGCTGCCGATGACGTGCCACGGCTTCCAACGGCCGCCGGGCCGCCCGTAGCCCTCCGCGGTGAGCAGGCTGCCCGCGCGTGAAGCCACGAGCAGTTCCGTGCGGCCCCCGGACAGCGGGACGGCTGCGGGCGCGCCGGCGACGCGAATCGAGCCGATCCCGGCCCCGGTGAGCGAGTCCCAGCGCGACGGCGCGCCGTCGCTCAACACAGCGCGGTGCATCTGGCCGTCGTTCGACACCGCATAGATCTCGACGCTCCCGGATGGGCGCCCGATGACGGCTGGTTCGGCGGCTGCCGTGAGACCGGGCAGAGCCTGCCAAGCCGTGAACCGCGGTGACCGGCCCGCACTCCCCGGGGCATAGCGCACGACACCGTCAGCACCGGTCATGACGACGTACGCCGCGTTGCCCGCGTCGACGTAACGCACGGCACCGATCGGCCTGGCCGGAGGCGCCTCGACACCGCCAAGAGGCAGCAGGCCGAGCGGCCCGACAGGTTTCGTCTCGACAGGCGAGGCGGACGGGCTCGCCGCAGCGCCGCTCAGACTCGTCGCCTTGCCGGGCTTCGACACTCTGGCGGGCTCTCTCGCGCTGCCGGAGTCCCCCTTCGACAACAGGTAGCCACCGGTGGCGACGACCGCAGCCGCGACCACGGCCGCGATTGCCTGCACGCGAGTGCCGCGCAGTCGACCGACACCCACAGGGCGGCTGAACGCGGTGCTGAGGCCGCCGATGCCTGATCTCGTCCCGCCCAAGCCACCCGAGCCACCCGAGCCGCCTGCGGCAGCCGGGGCGTTGACGGCGTGCGAGGTGCTTCCCGCGGCGGTGCTGTCTCGCGTGTCCACCGATTCGCGTTGTTGCGGAGGCTTCGGCACGGTGCCGGGAATGGGAGCGGAGGGACCGAGCGGTTCCCGGATCGGCCGCATCAGGTTCACGTGCGTCTGTCTCGCCGCGTCCGTCCGGTCGCCGGAACCGCGTACCAGCGGCACCGCGCCCACGCTCATCGGGACCGCCCGCCCGGCACCAGCGGCCAGCGCGACAGGGTCCAGGACCGCCCGCGGGTCGGCGAGGCGCAGCGCGGGCAGCCCGGCCAGACCGGGGGCCAGCATCCGCAGCCGCCCGGCCACCTCGGCGGCGGTCAACCGGGCGGCCGGGGCTTTGGACAGGCAAACGGTCAACAACTCGCCGATCGCTTCCGGCATGCCGGGCACGTCGGGAACCGGCTCGGTCACGTGGCGACGCAGCACCGCGCCCGGGTGACCGCCGCCGAACGGGGTCCACCCGGTGAGCAGTTCGAAGATGAGGGTGCCAAGCGCGTACACGTCCACCGGTGGCCCGGGAGGACAGCCCTCGATGACTTCGGGCGCCAGATAGTCGGGTGTCCCGACGATACGTGTGGCGCGAGTGCGCCGCGGGCCGTCCACCAATCGCGCGATACCGAAGTCGGTGAGCCGCGCGGCACCGGTGGCGGACTCCATCAGCACGTTCTCCGGCTTCACGTCGCGGTGCACTACACCACGAGCGTGCGCGGCGGCGAGACCGGCCGCGATATCGGATGCGATGGAGACCGCGGCGGCCGGCGTGAGCACGCGCTGGGTCTCCAGGCGCTCCCGCAGATCGGTCCCGCGCACCAGATCCATGACGAGGGCCAGGTCGGTACCGTCCACGACCAGGTCCCGCACCGCGACGACATTCGGATGGACCAGGCTCGTGAGCACCGTGCGTTCCTGGACGAAACGCGCGATCAGCGTCTGATCCGCCGCCAGATCCTCACGCAACAGCTTGACCGCGACCGGCCCGTCCGGGCCCGCCCCCTCCCAGACCGTGCCGCAGGTGCCCCGGCCGATCACTCTGGTGACCGTGTACCTGCTGCCGATCTTGCGTGTCACCGTTGCTCCGTGAAGGTCCGCGCGCGTGCCTTAACCGACACTGTGCCTTCCTGAACCTGCGCGGGCAACTAACGCGCCGAAGCACCGCTGAAGTCACCGGCCGTTAAGCTGATCACCCGTCAGGAGTAGTCAGTACTGAGATATGAAATGGCCAAGCGTCAAACTGTGGCACTGTCAGGAGGGCTGCCGCGCAAAGCCGACCGGCATTCGCGTCTGCGAGACGCTGCTGGAGGAGCGGTTGCCGTTGCCGAATCCGGCGGTCGGATGCCGCTTCGCCAACTGCCGGCCGACCGTGACGCCGACCGCGACGGCGATCGCCAGCACGATGACAAGAATCGCGAGCTTGCTCAGGCAGCCGAGCCCGGTCCGTTTGGCCGGCGCGTTGGGTGCGTAGCTCTGCGGCTGCCGCGGCGCCTTATTGCGCGGCGCCTGGTACGTCGGCTGCTGCGGCGGGCGGTACTGCGCTGGTCGCGGCGCCTGTTGATACGCCATCGGATAGTGATTGGCCTGCTGCGGAGCCGGGTACGGCCGCGGGATCGGCGGCTGAAGCGGCGACGGCTGACCCGTCCGATTCTGCGCGGGGCCACCCGGGTACGCGGGCATGCTCGACGGCTGAGGCACTGGCGACTGA
>NZ_JAGSXH010000103.1 GCF_018283645.1 Actinocrinis puniceicyclus
GGCATCCCGCGTTCTACCAGGAGCTTCGTTGCCTCCCACACCCAGTCCACATCGTGATCAAGCTGAAACCCTTGCCCCGCAAGCTACCTGAAATCATGTCAAACTGGACCTAACTTTAGGGCAGTGGCGCTTCTGGGCATTCACGCGGCTTTGCCCCTCCCACCTGAATCAGACACGTCGCTGTCTGCGCAGTTGCCGGAGTACGTGCAGCGCGATGTGGACACCGAACTGCGCGCAGCTGTTGGCGACGCGATGCGCCGCAGCGCTTTCGTCGTCCTGGTGGGGTCGGCGGCGTCAGGCAAAACGAGATCCGCGTTCGAGGCCGTACGCGCAGAACTCGCCGACTGGCGCATGATCATCCCGCCGACAGCAAGCGATCTCGACGAACTTGTGCTCTCCGGCCTTCCACTGGACCACTGCGTCATCTGGCTCGACGAGCTTGCCCGCCACCTGGACTCCGGAGCGTTGAGCCTGCGCACCGTCCACAAGGTGCTCGCGCAGCAGGCCGGCCCGCTTCTGGTCATCGGCACCATGTGGCCGACAGACTATGACCGGATCAGCGAGCAGCACAGCATCAATGAGCGTGCGCCGAAGCTGGGCGGCGGCGCCGCAGCCATCCTGCGCCTGGCCACCAGGTTCGACATCGCCTCCGCGTTCACAGCATCTGAGCGCCAGCGCGCGGCGAAGATCAGCGAATGCGATCCCCGGATCCGCGAGGCGATCGAACATTCGACGAACGCAGCGATCATCTCAAGCCTGGCTTGCGCACCCGAATTAATCCGGCGCTGGGAACAGCCCAGCGACCCTGTGGGCGCGGCCCTCATCACGGCCGCGGTCGAGGCGCGCCTGTGCGGCCACCCTGCGGTCATCCCTCCCGGGCTGCTCAGGCTGCTTGCCGAGCAGTATCTGACCAACGCGCAGCGCGCTCAAGCGCAGCCCGACTGGTTCGACAAAGCTCTTCAGTGGGCTCTGCACCCGGTGCGCGGTGACGTCGCCGCCCTCACTCCGTCGGCACGCCGTGTCGGCGAGCTGGACGGCTATCAGGCATCCGACATCCTCACGCACCGTTCGGCTCGGCGTTACGCATCGCGCCGACAGTCGCCGGCCAAGCCCTGGGATGTCCTGGTCGCGTACGCGGACCGCGTCGCGTGCGAAGTCATCGCGATGTTCGCCTTCTCGTCCGGCTATCACGACCACGCTGAGGCCGCATGGACCCGGCTGGCGGACGATGGCGATACAAACGCCATGATCGCTCTGGGAACCGCACGCCAGGACGCCGACGACAGCGAGGCAGCAGCAGCCTGGTACCGCCGCGCGGTCGATGCAGGGGAGAAGGAAGCCATGGCCCCTCTAGCGGTTGCCCTTGAATTCCTTGGTCGCACCGACGAGGCGCGAGAGTGGATTCGTCGCGGCGCAGAAGCCGGAGTGCCCGGCGCGATGGTCGGCCTGGGCAGAAACCTTGAGGACGCCGGCGACTCCGAGGGGGCACGGCACTGGTACGAAGCTGCGGCGGCAGCCGGAGACCACGGCATGGGCATGCTCTTCCTCGGCACCATGCTTCGCGATCAAGGAGACCTAGAGGCGGCATGTGAGTGCCTGCGCGAAGCCGCTGATGCCGGGCGGGCATACGCGGAGCCTTATCTCCAAGGGATCCCAGTCCCCGTCGGAGTGACCGACGCCGATCTCATGAAGTATCAAGAGTCCGTCACCAGGCCCTACGCTGAGCCGGCTTTCCTCCTCGGTCAGATCTATCGGGCGCAGGAGCAGTTCGAAGAGGCAAAGACGTGGTTCCACCGTGCCGGGACCCTCGGGCACGGGGAGGCAATGGTGAACCTCGGTGAGCTCCTGTGGAATGACGACGAACACGAGATGGCTTTGACATGGTTCAGGCCGGCCGCAGAGGCTGGCTCGCCCGAAGCCATGCTCTACGTGGGCATGATCCTCGACGAATCGGAGGAGACCGCGGAAGCGGGAGAATGGCTTAGAAAAGCCGCCACAGGGGGATTCCCGGCGGCGCTGGGCCGCTACGCGATCTACCTTCACGAGCAGGGAGATCAAGAGGAGGCGTTGGAATGGGCGAGCAAGGCCCGCGAGGCGGGTGACCCAATAATCGACGCGTACTTCGCGGCCGTTGGCGGCGCTGGCACCGCACCGCAAGTACGCGTAACGGCTCTCGAGCCCGACAGCCTCAACGACGCCATCAATTGGACCCCGCTTGCGCACACGTGCGGCTGCGTCGCGGAGTGGGGGTGGGACGGTGAACACGCTGATCCACTGAGTTTCATCCAGTGGTGTTGCAACATGGTAACCATGGAATGCCCGTGGCACGCAACCGTGACCGTCGCGGACGGCAGGCCGCCCTTGTTCGTCTGGCACGGACCCGAAGGTCCCGCGTTCTTCGCTCGGATTGCATCCGGCGTACAGGCGGAGCTCGGACAACGCATCACGTCGGCGATCCGAGAACTGCTTGCGATGACGGAAAGCGGTGATCAGGCCGGTATCACCGCAGACATCCCATCTGAGTACCGGGACTGGCTCGAATCAAACGGTTACAACGTGGCCGAGGCATGGCTCAATAAACGCCTGACGGACCTGGTCCTCAACCGGCTCGCATGAGGCATGGAGCGCACGCACGGAGATCATTAGAGCAGCCAATACCGGGTGCACAGCGGCCAGCCGTGTTCGGTACTGCTTGCGTAGCGAATTCGATGTGTTTGAATGTAAGCATACTAGCTCAGACAGGTATGTACCGTCCTCTTCTGACTTATCGGACCCCGGTGCTGGGAGAAATCTGGGAGATGATCAAGAGATTCCCGCCCAACCAGGCCAATCGATACCAAAGCATCCCGAAGTCTTGACCTGCACTTATGGCTGGAATTGAACCTCTGGCCTCTTCGCTTACGCTGTTCGGGACGAAGAGGTCGTGGATTCAAATCCTGCCGCCCCAACGGGATAGATGAACGAAAGGGGCTGCCGCATGGTGAGGCACGAATACTTGGAGGCAACTTAGGTGTCACAACCCACTGTGACGTTGATCGCGGCCTCGATCGCAGCTGGTGCAGCGCTCGTGACGCTTGTATCCAACCTCTTAGGGTCGCGGCGGGCAGAGATGCGCGCGGCGCACCGTCTCTACCTCAACCCCCTTCTTACCGATCTAGGGGATGGGGTTCATTCCTGCCTCGCCTGCGCCAACGTACTCCGGAAGCGTGCGTCATTGGGGCAGGAGCAGGGCGCATGGATTGAACGTGGTGCAGCCGGCTCGGCTCTCCTCAAGGCCGTACGCCCAAAGGTTCAATATGTACTTTATGGGCTGGACGAGCCGCTTCGTGTGGCATCACGGATCCCGGAATGGGTTGCAACTTATAAAAATGTTCCGGGAACGAATGCGGATGACCTGCTGAAGCAAGCCAAAGGCTTGGCGGCAAATATTGATCGAGTGGTGCGGCGCTCATATAGACGTGGGTTACCTCCGAACGCCTGGCAGCGATGGCGAATTAACAGACAAGCGTCGGTGGTGAGAGCGCTATGGGAGAGTCGATTTGGTGGGATCGCTCGCCACCCAACTCAGACAAAGAGCTAGGCGAGCTGAACCAACGGCAACATGAAGGCCACGGCTGTGCAGCACGCAGCGGGTCGGCTCACAGTTGCTCACCGCGGCACACGGTGATGCGGCGGGCCAGGCTGTTCGAGCGTGGCTTGGGTGCTCGTGGCTGAATAGTGGCTATGAGCCCGCTACGAGCTCCAGAAAAGGGATTCTGAGCTGGGCTTATCCCTGTGCCGACTGCTGCCCTCTCAAGGCAGTAGCGCGGGTTCGAATCCCGTCGGGGCTACTTCGGTAACTGGCCGGTCACTTCGTGTGATCGGCCTTTCCGCAGTTCAGAGGGCACTTTCCGCTTCGTGCGCATGGACCGGTTCGCTCCCCATGGACGGCCAGATCGGTCCATAGCTTGATATTCTCGCAGGCCAGAGGCATTCGATCTTGCGCGGGTTCGACACCCAGGGTTTGTCCGGTTTGCCGCCTGTGGGACTGTTCCGCGACACGTCCGGGTGACGGTGTGAGCCTGTCGCGTTACAAGGTCGCCCGCGCGCGGCATCTGACCGAGGTATGGATCTGTCCGAGAGTGATCTGGCGGCGCTGCGCGAGTTGTTGGCCGCGCCCGGCACGCCCGTTGGCCTGGCGGCGCGGGCGCGGATCGTGCTGCTGCGCGCCACCGGCGGCACCCGTGGCGAGGTTGCGGCGCAGTGCGGGGTGTCCTTGCCGACTGTGGACCGCTGGGTGTCCCGGTTCGCCGAGCAGGGCGTGGCGGGATTGGTCGGCCGCTCCAATGCTCGCCGGCAGGTACCTGGCTGGGTGCGCCGCCGCGTTCTGGAGCTGGCCGCGTCCCCGCCGCCGGCCGATGTCGGCCTGGAGCGCTGGACGACCCGGACGCTGGCGGCATACCTGGCGCAGGGCGAGGGTGCCCTGGTGTCGAACAACTACATCGCCTTGGTTCTGCGTGAGGCGGGGGTGCGCCTGGCGGCGCCGCCACGGTCGCCCATTCGCCGGGAGCGGCCTAGTGCGCCGCTTGACGTGTACGTCGAGTTCGTCGTCGTCGACGGCCCGCCCGCGCGCGCCCTGCGCGAGCGTCAGACCGAAGCGATCGCTGCCGTGCTGCAGTGGTTTCGGGACCACCCGCAAGAGTCATAACCTGACGCCTTCAGACCGCGTGTCGCCGGTCTGAAGGCGAGGCGCGGAGCTTCCTTCGGCCTCAGCATGCCCATGAGGCGGGGCGCGGCGGCTCGTCTCCGCTCTCGAGCGGCCGACCGCACGACTGCTGCTATCAAGCGGCTGCGCCATGCGTTATGCGTGGATGGGAACCGGGAATTGTGCGGCGCTGACGCGCACGACCTTGTAGGTCGCGGGGTGATGGCCGCCAGCCGCAACCGAGGTGTCCCAGAAGTCCGTCACGAGCGGCGGCCTGTTGCTGAAGGCGACCTGGTAGTCGAACAGCCCGAGCGGCGGCGGCGCGACGTACTGGAAGGTCGGGGCCTCGATCACGATGGCGGGCACCTGTGTGATGCCTGCGAGGAGCAGCGCGGCGGCGCGGTGGTTGCCGTCCCGCAGGAAGTACCGCCCCTGATAGTGGGCGACCTGGACGTAGCTGGTGGACGTGGTCACGAGGAACGTCACGGCCTGCACCTGCCGGGGCGGCAGGTTCGGCGCCGTCGCGGCGAGAGTGGGATACGCCTGGCCGCTGATGACCCGCAGGTTCGGGTTGGCCGAGCTGATCGTGATGCTGTCCTGATCGGTGGTGATCGCGAACGGGGCCGTCGGCTGCCCCACCGGCAGACACACCTCGATGAGCGAGATGCCGAAGGACATGCCGAACTCGACCACCGTCTGCGGGCGCGGGGCCCGGATCAGCGTGTATAGGAGGCGCCGGCCTCGGCGGTGATCGGAATGAATAGCGTGGACCAGGCGTCCGCCCGCTGCTGGGTCGTGAGCTGATCGAAGTTGCCGGGCCGCCAGGACAGCACGTCGCCTTGCTATCGCGTGAGGGCGAACATCTGGTCAAGTGCCGTGGCGACGCGAGGGGCGCGCAGGGTGCTGCGAGTGCTCAGTGAGGTCATGCCCGCTAGAGTAGGTGAGCTCGATGCGGGTTTTCGCCTTGGCGGCGGTCACATCATGCGTGCTGGTTGGCGGTCGCGCATAAGGGTTTCACATGCGTGCGTGCAGGGCGGCTCATGGCTGCGGGCGGCGCGGGGCCAATCGCCCTGCCGCGCGCTCTGTCGGGCTCGGGTTGGCGCCACAACGGCATCGCCCCGGCCCGGACTGATAGTCGTCGGGCTGCTCCCGCCCCGGGCGCACCACCGGAGGCGGTGGTTGGGGCGAGGACCAGGACGGCTCTGTGTTTCTCGGCGCCCCCTGGCGGTTTGCGTGCACCGCAACGAGAGCTTCCCGCTGTTTCTGCCGCTGGGCGGCGCGTCACTGCGTGTCGTAGGCGAGTAGGTAGAGGCCGGCGTTGCCTGCGACGCAGAGCTTGGAGTTGTCGAGCCAGGTGCAGTCTCGCACGGGCTGTTCGACTCGGAGTGCTGTTTCGCAGGTGGCGGTGTGCGGGTTCCAGATCCGTATGGTGCCGTTCGTGCTGACGCTGGCTATTCGCTGGTTGTCAGGGGAGATGGCACAGCCCCAGATCGGGCCGGTTTCGCCGGCCAGTACGGCGCGTTCTTCTGCGGTGTGAGTGTTCCAGATCCTCATGGTGCGGTCGAAGCTGGCCGTCACGAGCCATTCGCCGTTGCTGGAGATGCCGCAGTCGCTGACTCGGCCGGTGTGGCCAGCCAGGGTGGCGAGGGCCGTGCCGGTGGCGGTGTCCCAGATTCGTATGAGTTGGTCGGTGCCCGTCGATACCAGCCAGGTGCCGTCCGGGGCGATGGCGCAGCCGAACAGTTCGCCCAGATCGCCGCCGATGACGTTGCGCAGTTGACCGCTGGGCATGTCCCAGAGCCGCACGGTGCCGTCGGAGCTGGCGGAAGCGAGCCAGGTCCCGTCCGGTGGGAAGGCGCAGCGATTGACCCAGCCGGTGTGGCCGGTCAGGGTGGCGCGCGGTTCCTGCGAGCGTTCGTCCCACAGGTGGATCAGGCCGTCTACTCCGCCTGAGACGAAGTATGCGCCGTCGGGCGCGACGGCTGCGGATCGCCCCCATCCGGTGTGGCCGGGGAAGCTTGCGTATGACGCGGTGGGCACGTTCCACAGGCCGACGGTGCCGTCGGTGTTCGCGGTCACGATTCGGGTGCCGTCCGGTGAGGTGGCGATGCCGCGCATCGAGACGGTCGTGACGCACGATCGGGCGTCTGCTTCACGGCCGGTGCTCGCCGCTTCGTGGTTCGTGGATACGCCGTGTTGCCGGTGCCAGATGCGCACCATGGTGTCGGAGCTGGCGGAGGCGAGCCAGGTGCCGTCCGGGGAGACTGCGCAGCTGTTGGCCCCACCGGTGTCTCCGAGCAGGGTGGCTTCGAGGGCTGCGGTGCGGGTGTCCCAGATGCGGACGGTGCGATCTGCTCCAGCCGAGGCGAGCCAGGTGCCGTCCGGCGCGATGGCACAGCAGGTCACTGCATCGGCGTGGCCGGTCAGAATCGCGCGTTCGGTGGCGCTGGCGGCGTCCCAGATGCGTGTGGTGCCGTCGGTTCCGGTGGAGGCGAGCCAGGTGCCGTCCGGGGCTATCGCGCATCCGGTCGCGGCGCCGTGGTGGCCTTGAAGAAGTGCGCGTTGCGTGCCTGTGTGCGCGTCCCAGATGCGTGTGGTGCCGTCGGTTCCGGTGGAGGCGAGCCAGGTTCCGTCGGGCGCTATCGCGCATCCGGTCGTGGCGCCGTGGTGGCCTTGAAGAAGTGCGCGTTGCGTGCCTGTGTGCGCGTCCCAGATGCGTGTGGTGCCGTCGGTTCCGGTCGAGGCCAACCAGGATCCGTCCGGCGCTATCGCGCAGTGGGTGACAGCGCACTGGGTTTCCAGGGTGCGCTGTAACGCGCCGGTGGCCAGGTCCCAGATGCGCATCGTGCCGTCGTCTCCGGCTGAGGCCAGCCAGGTTCCGTCCGGTGCGATCGCGCAATCCCACACCCAGCCGAGGTGGCCGCGCAACGTGGCGTGCACCGAGCCGGAGTCCACGGCCCAGATGCGGATCGTGCTGTCGAAGCCGGTGGAGGCGATCCATCGGCCGTCCGGTGAGGCGGCGCATCCGCGGACCGAGCTGGTATGGCCTTCCAAGGTCCTGTACAGCGCAGGGTCCGGCTGGTCGGGAAGCGGCCAGACCGGGGTGAGGTGCGCTTCTGCCAGTACCGATCTGGCGCACGCGGCGACGTGATCGCCCGCGGCAGTCCCGTGGAGGCGGGATAGGAGGGTGTCGGCGAGGCTGGGTTCCAGCGGGACCAGGAGGTGAGCCGCCTGTCCGATGGCGCGGCGCAACTGCCCGGCGAAAGCATCGTCGGCCAGGGCGAGGTCGGCTCCCACCGCGACGGGGCCGTATCGCTCGACCCTGGCCAGCAGCCAGCGCGGGTCGCGGACGAGTGCTGCCAGTTCGGCTCGCTGGCCGGACTCCGCGAGGTGGTGGCCAAGGTAGCGCCACAGGTAGTCGGCTTCGTCGGGCAGCAGCCACCACGGTGTCGGGTCCGTTGCGGTGCGCGGGAGCGGGCCGGGTAGCGACCGGGCGGCATCGAGCAGGCACCGGTGCCGCCCGGCCAGCTCGGTGGCGCCCTGGTGGTGACGCAGATAGCTGCGAAATACGTCGTGCATCCGCAGCGC
Source organism: Actinocrinis puniceicyclus (assembly GCF_018283645.1). Classification (GTDB taxonomy): domain Bacteria; phylum Actinomycetota; class Actinomycetes; order Streptomycetales; family Catenulisporaceae; genus Actinocrinis; species Actinocrinis puniceicyclus. The sequence continues at coordinate 8,273 of NZ_JAGSXH010000103.1, forward strand.
CGGACCGCCGAGGTGCCATGATCCGATCGCGAGTCGCATCGAGATCAGCTTGTCGCGCAACCGGTCGGCGGCACCCCGCTCCAGACTGCCGGTCGCCGCCCACAGCAGCGCGAGGATGTCCGCGGGTATGTCGACGTCCTCGGGGAAGACGCTCAGGTCGAAGTAGCGTTCCCGTTCGCTCGGGCTGAGAAGGTCCAGGCTTGCGCGCACGCTTGCAGCCACCGCCGTCTCCCTGCTTTCGGCGTCACCGAGGTCGAGGCCTGCCGGTCCGTCGGCGGCCAGCCGCCGTGCCACCCAGTCGCCGGCCTGCTCGACGGCGGCCCCCTGCCGCTGCTGCTCGCGGATCGCCGCGTTCACCAGCGACAGCAGCAGCGGCCAGCGACCGGTCAACTCCAGCAGCCGGCCGACGATCGCGGGGGACATCCCGCCGAGGCCGTTCGTCAACGTCAACACGGCTTCGCCGTGTTCCATGGCGTCGACCAGCACGGATCTCGCGGTGCGGGGGAGGACGGCGCTGTTGCGGGTGGTCACCAGACGACGGCAGCGTCGCGCACCGATCAGGAAGGGCCGTAGCTGGGCGGCGCTCCACACGTCATCGATGACCAACATCATGTCCTGCCGCTGCTCCAGCAGCATCCCGAGCCGGGCGCCGGCCAGTTCGGGGTCGGAGACCGTTGCGGGCTGCCCGGTCAGCAGCTCGCACAAGCCGTTGATCTTGTTCGCGAGTTCGGCGCCGGCGACGTGTTGGCCCAGTGTGATCCAGAGAAGTCCGCCGGCGAACCGATCTTTCAGGCGCTCGTCGGAGAGGCAGAGATGGGCGGCTAAGGTCGTTTTGCCGAAGCCGCCGGCTCCCTCCAGCGCCGTGGTCACCGCGATCACGTCCGAGTCCGGCGCGGTCAGGGCCTCTCGCAGCGCGCGCGCCACGGCCGGCCGCTCGATGACCGGACCGGTCGGCGCGGGAGCCATCCAGGGCGTTTCTTCGCGCGGCTGGCGGATGTCGCCGATGACGATGGTGCCGACGACGCCCGTGTTCGCGATGTTGATTCCACCGGTGTTGCGCTGGTCGATGTCGCCGGTGGGCCGGACCGTTTCACTCACGCGGACGTCCCAGGCGGCTCGGCGCGCAGTGTGATGTCGCCGATCGCGCCGGTGTTGGCGATGTTCAACCCTCCGCTGTTCGCGGTGATGACTGCTCCGGTGCCGATCGCCTGCGCCCAGTGCCGTCGTGCCGCCGGCAGCGCCGCGTAAACCTGCTCGACCAGAGCCCTCACTTGTTCGGCCGCGTCGGGCTGTTCTTCCAGCAGGTCGCCGAGCCGTACGCGCCACACCTGCACCAGTGCCTCGCGCACCTCGTCCCCGTGCTCCGCGTCGGTGCTTTCTACTTGCGCTGCGGCTTCGTCGAGCCGGTTGGCCGCGATGCGCTCACGCTGGGGGTCTCCGTGTGCGAACAGCTTGAGGAATCCGGCGCGGGCAGCCTTCCACGTGTCTGTCGCGGCGGCACTGACAAGCGTCGACGCTCCAGACAGCGCCAATGAACTCCACCATTCGCCGGCCATGGCACTCCCCTCACAGACCTCTGACTTACCATATCGGTCGCACGGCTGCAAGAAGTTGTCTTCGTGTGCTGTCTTCGTGCACAGTTTCAGTGTGGTCGTTGTCGCGGACGGAGCCCTGACCGGAACCTGGATCGGCGACGACAAAGCCGTCTACTACGTGCGCCACGAAGCAGGAGCGCTGTGGTGGGTGGGCCTGAGCACCGACACGGCGATGGGGGCCGAGGATTTCCACCTGGGGCTGAGATTCGCCAACGTCTTTCGGGGCCGCCTCGTCGGCGAAGCGGTGATCGGGGAGTTCGTGGACACGCCGCGCGGGGACGTTCCCCAGAACGGGACGCTCGATCTGGCCGTGGTATCGGTCGGCGAGATGCGCAGGCTGCGTGAACTCGGAGGCTTCGGCGCCTCGGCGTGGCACAGAATCGAAGCCCCGGCACGCGCGCAGGCCGCAGCCCGGCTGGCGGAACTGGTCCGCGCCGATGGACCGGCTGATCAACGGCGCCTCGTATGCGCGCAACACGTCGTCGCTGAAGGCGTCATCGTTCGAGGTTTCGTCTCAGACAGGGACGACATCACCTTCGCGCTCAGGACCGAGCGGAACGTCTGGGAACCCTGGGGCGCGCAGGACGTCACGCCTGAGCAGGCAGCCGCCGCGCTCGACCACCAGGGCGATGTCCTGCAATGCACGCTCAAAGGGCAGACGGGCACGACGAGACTTCCGGGGTGGATGCAGCGCGACGCAAGCAGCGTCCTGTTCTCTAACGGCAGGCCGATCAACGGATACGCCGACGCCGCACCGGACGGATCAGTGCGCGTCTTCGGCCGGCACATCGCCATGGGCACGCGGGTGCGGGTCGCCGGATGCCTGACGATGCGGCGCTCATCAGCGTCGGCGGAGCCAGGCGAGGTCGCCATCTACCCGGTGTACGTGCTCGACTTCGTCGCGCCCGTCGCGCGGGGCACCTATACCGGAGTCTGGTGTGCGGACGACGGCGGCACCTATTATCTGCGGCAGATCGGCGACGTCCTCTGGTGGCTCGGCATGAGTCACGACCAAGGCCGATCCTTCACCAGTGTGTTCAGCGGCGTGCTCGTGCCCGACGGCACCGGCACTGTCGTCCACGGGGAACTGGTCGACGTCCCGCTCGGCGCGCGCCGGGACGCTCGACCGATCAGCCTGCATTCGACGCAGCCCACGACGTTCACGGCCCTGGGGGAGAGGCCGCGCCGGTGGTGGAAGCTATCCGACCATCTGGGCTCGTGACTGCCGGATTCGAGCCCAGTTGATACGGAAAGGGGGATACGGATGCGTGTCGTCTCGGTGCTCGGCGGCCGCCCGCATCTGGTCAAAAGCGAGACCATCCACCTCGCCCTCGAACGCAGTGACATCCGGCACGAGACGGTCGAATGCTGGCTCGGCCCGCTGAGTGACTATCCCTGGACGAGCGCGGACTTCCAACTGCCCGCTCCCCTCGAGGTGATCAGCGAACAGAGCGCGGGTCGCCTTGCCGGACGGCTACGCCGGTCAATGGCCTCGGTCCGGCCACACGTACTTCTGCTGTACGGCGACCTCGACGTGACGCTGCTCGCGCTCGGCATCGCGCACCAACTCGACATCCCGACGGTGCACATCGAGTCGGGATACCGCACCGGCGATCTCGCCGACCGCGAAGAGTTCATCCGCGTCGCCGTCGACCACGGGGTCACTCACCGTGTTGCCTTCACCTCCTCGATGGCCGCCAACCTGCACGCGGAAGGCATCGACCCCGGCACGGTCTCCCACTATGACAACCCGGCCCTGTTCACGATGGCCCGCAGGCTCAGACGACCTGACGGTGCCCCCGCCGCGGCGCCAAGCCGCAAGGCCACCGGCCTGGTGACGTTCCATCGCGACGAGAATGTCCTCGATCCGGAGCGACTGGTCCGGATCGTCGGCTGCATGGAGGCGCTCGCGGCCAGCTTCGCGCTGACGATCGTGTTGTTCCGCCGCACCGACCTCCAACTGCGACGCCTCGGGATCCGCGACCGGCTCGAAGCCCTCGCGGCAACTGCCGCCGCCGTGCGGATAAGGCCCACGTTGCGCCACGAGGAATACGTCGCCGAGCTGAGCCGGGCCTCGTTCGTCATCACCGACTCGTCCACCGTGCAGGACGAGTGCGCGTTTCTGGGCACGGACTGCTTCGTGCTGCGCCAGGCCAGCCCTCGCGCGGCCGACTTCCCGCCGACGACCAGGATCGTCGAGTCGATCGAGCCGGCGCAGTTGGCCTCTCTCGCCGCCGCGGCCGTCCAAAGGCGCCGCGAAACTCCGGCGAAGCCCGACGTACTGGCCCGCGGCTACGATTCGACATTCGTTGAGCTGCTCAAACGACTCACGACCACGGGCGGGTCAGCCTTCGAAGCGCTCCCAGAGCGCCCGCGCCCCAATAAGGCGTCGAGTTGAAGTCGATGACGAAGGCCTGACTGGCGTCATCGACGATCACGTCAAACGCGCCGAAACCGATCCCGCGGTACTGCGCCAGTTCCACGACAGCCTTCTTCACCGCCGTCGGCACCAGGTCCGCGTCGACCAGCAGCGAACTGTCGGCCGGCACCCGGTCCACCGCACGGCCGGTCCGGTACACCATGAATGCCATGGCGTCGCCTAGACGTATCGCCCGATAGATCTGCCCGTGGGGGTTCGACACATAGTTCTCGACGACCAGGTCGGGACGGGTCCAGACCGCCTCATCCAGCTCGCAGCGCCTGGCCACGAGGTACTCGGGGGGCTCGGGAGCGCCCTTGCCCGGTCCTACGTCCAGACCGGTGTCACGCTGTTGGGAAAGCGTTTCGGGTACCCCACCGTAGTTCCGGTCGGTCTTGACGATGACCAGGTCGTCAGGCGGGCCGGACTGGTCGGCCACCGTGGTCGGCAGCCCCAGTTCCCCGCAGGCATGTTGAAGGCTCCGCTTGGAGATGTCCACGACATCGTGGTTGATCACCGCGATGCCATAACGGACCAGGCGCGCCGTCAGTTCACTTCGATCCAGGGGCACGTCGCCGGCCCAGGTCAGATCGACGTGGAAGATGAAGACCGCGGCGTCTGCGGGCACGTCGGCCAGGACATCTCCGGCACGGTCGCCGCGCCGGGCGACGAACCGGGTCGCCCGGGGCAGTAGCCGCTGGAGCAGATAACCCGACCAGGAACTGTGGTCGTAGATCAGCACCGAACGTCCACCAGAACCGTATGAGGGCACGGATACAGTATTACAGCGGGTGTGCGGAACGCGACATCGGGAGGCCTGCATGTCAGAGAACTACGATCACCCTCCGATCGGCAGGGCGACATCGGCAGGCGTGATCGAGTACACCGATGTGATCGTGGCCCGGTTCGTCGGCTATCGGCCGCTGGAATGCGACCTTCGCGTTCCGCCCGGCCGCGGCCCCTGGCCCGTGGTCATCTGGGTGCACGGTGGCGCGTGGCGTACCGGTACACGCCACGACCACCGCGGCGCGTTCGGGCTTCACGAACGGCTGCTCGCCCGCGGTTACGCCGTCGCCGATGTCGACTACCGGCTCAGCGCGGAGACGGTCTACCCCGGCCAGCTCCTCGACATCCAGGCCGCAATCCGGTGGGTCCGCCGGTTCGCCTCACAACTGTGCGTCGACCCGAATCGGTTCGCCGTCTTCGGTGACTCCGCGGGCGGGCATCTCGCTGTGCTTGCCGCGCTCGCCGTGACACCGGCCGACGGCTCGGCCGCCGTTCACGCCGTGGTCGACTGGTACGGGCCGACGGACCTCACCTTCCCCGACGGCCCGCCCACTGCTGACGATCCAGCAATTGCGCTGCTCGGCGGGCCGCCCGCCGACGTTCCGGAACTGGCTCGCTTGGGCAGTCCCGTCTACCAAGCCCACCCCCAAGCCCCGCCGCTGCTGTGCGTCCACGGCACCGACGACCAAAACGTCCCCTTCGCGGCAAGCCAAGCTCTCGTCGCCGCATGGCAATCCCACGGCGCCCACGCCGAGTTGATCGCCGTGCCGGGCGCCAAACACTGCTTCAAGGGCTGCACCGACATCAACACGCTTGTCGAGCAATCCATCGACTTCCTCGACAGGACGCTCTACAAACCATCGGTGCCTCCCGAGCAGGTCACGTGTACTGACCTCGACGGCACATCCATCGCCGTGAGCGGCACGTCGGACCGGATGGTGCGGATGTGGGACCTGCGAACCAGACAACAGATCGGCAAACCCCTTACCGGACACACCGGCGGCGTAAGCGCAGTGGCATGCACGATCCTGGGCGACATACCCACCGCCGTAAGCAGCAGCTGGGATGGAACCCTACGAAAATGGGACCTGCGCGCCAGGCAACAGATCGGCCAGCCCATCGCCGGACACACCGGCCCAGTAGAAGCGGTTGCCTGCACAGTCGTCGACAGCACGTCCGTAGCCGTGAGCGGCAGTTTGGACCGGACGGTGCGCATGTGGGATCTAGGCACCGGGCGCCAGATCGGTCAACCACTCGCCGGACATACCGGCGGCATAAAGGCGGTGGCGTGCACGACCCTCGGCAACACACCCATAGCTGTCACCGGTAGCGAAGATCGGACCGTACGGGTATGGGACTTGCGCATCAGGCGTCAGATCGGTCAACCTCTCGCCGGACATACAGACGGCATAAATGCGGTGGCGTGCGCGGTCGTCAACGACACACCCATCGCCGTAAGCGGCAGCGGTGACCGGACGGTGCGCATCTGGGATTTAGGCACCGGGCGCCAGATCGGTCAACCGCTCGTCGGACATACCGGCCCGGTTGAGGCGGTGGCCTGCGCGGTCCTCGACAGCGCACCTGTCGCCGTCACCGGCAGCGGTGACCGGACGGTACGGATCTGGGACCTGCGCAATGGACGGCAGATCGGCAAACCCCTTGCCGGACACGCCGACGGCGTAAGCGCGGTGGCGTGCGCGGTCGTCAACGACACACCCATCGCAGTCAGCGGCAGCCTCGATCGAACGCTGCAGGTATGGGACCTGCACGCCCACACGACGGACTAAGCATGCTCACCGGGAGCGACTCGTCCCGGAACCGGCCTGGCGCCGGAGGCGTCAGCATACCGATCTCGTGTTTTCAAAAGCAGGCGCCGATTCGCCACCCCTGTGGCGGGATCTGTGTACTCCCAGCGCGGCCACGACCAAGCCGCGGTGTCACGCTCACACGGCGGAGCGGTACGGCCGAAACGTTACACCTCAGCTGCGGCACTAAGACCATTATAGAGCCGCGGGTCTGAATGGCGAGCGGGCTATCCCATGGTCATGAGATGAATCGCTGCGCGGCGATCGCGAGAACCTGCAGGCCAGTGGCCTGAAGACCGAGGACCGATCTGGCTGGTATCCCGTCGAGCCTTCGAACCCTCGCTTCGAGGTGTCTGTCGAGGCGCTCTTGCGGTGTGCTCTCGCAACTGGAGGGCGATTCTCCTGGCTGTGCCCATCCTCCCCTTGCGTCGCCAGTGTGATAGATCGTCTAAAGCCGTCCACTCACCCTACCGTGCGGTTGATAAAGGCCGGACTGACGCTTCCCTCACTCGGTCTCGTTTTGATTACGCGATAGGCGCTTTCAGCACACTCGAGATCTAAGGCAAGTAAGGTGACCTTTTTTCCTCCCCCTCTTGATGGGTTTAGATACGGGTGCGATACTATTGCTATATCCTGACGAATCCACCACTTTGAAAGATCTCCCGAAGCGCCTCGGTCCAGCCTAAAGTCGCCGAAGAGGCTGATTAGCTCCTTTTCGGGGCCGTCCACAGTGGCGACATATGTCCATCCACGATGATCGTTCCAAGCGGCGCAGTCTTCGACAAACTTCCCAATGGAATCAAATAGTGGATGGAACTCGTCGACCCACGAGCAGCCAATAATTCCAGATAGCGACATTACAATACTGCACTGGGCAGTGTCGTGCTTTGCCACCCTGAAGAACCGCTCGCCATTACTTGATTCGCGAATCTTGGGGTCCGGACCGCAAGTAAGTTCGATAGATCCTTCAAGTGCACCACCTGGAACCTGGATTTTGTGACCTTCGTAATATTCTTTGAACCAGCCTATTAATGGCTGAGGGCTATTCGCTGTAGCTGAAACCGCCGCATGGCCCTCAAGATTTCCCAGCCTTACGCCGTCCGACAGCTTCGACCAGTCAAATGGTGGGTCGGCAAATGAGTCCAAGAAGCGCCTTGCGCGCGGTGAAATTTCAATTGCTGATTGACTCAACTCGAAGGGCTCGCTTTCAGGTAATCAAAAAGACTTGTGCAATCAGGGCACAATGGCTTTAGTTCGCCATGTACCTCCGCCGGATACTCTTGTGTTCCGCCCATTACGTGAATCGCTAGGCCATGGGAGCCATATATCGAGGCGCCTTGGCGCTCAATATCGCACAAGCCACCGATTTCTGCACAGCCACCGTGGTGTCCCGTTGCCTCGACAGCTGTCCGGACCGCTGGAGTCAGATCTTCGAGTGATCTCGGCATACTCAAGCCAAATCCATGCGTGCCGTCTTGAGCCACGACTTCGGCGGCGACGTTTGTCCTCCCGATATTTTCATCAGCGTAGTTTAAGAGTTCGTCGGATGCGCCACCAGCCTCAGAATCAATGTTACCCTCGATTGCGTTCGCCCGAACGTTTGCTTCTCCGCCACCAGTCTTGGTCCCGACGCGGGACATCGTTGCTGTAGCGGCGTCCATGAAGGCGGCTTTGTAGTGGCCTTGGAGGAGTTCTCCGTCGGCTTTGAGCCCTGTAGCGGTGGCGTAGACGCTGCTGCTGGCTTCGGCGAGGAGGTTGTCGCCAAGGGCGAGTCCTGCGGTGACGACGTCGAGGCCGGGTATCTCCGCGGTAGCGAGGGCGATCACGTCAAGGACCGGGGCGATGAGCGATGTGATTTGGGCGATCTCGCCGGTGATCCCGGCGATTTCTCCGGCGGCGTCGGAGATCATCTCGCCGAGTTTCTGCCACCAGTGTTTGTTGTGGATGCCGGCGTTGCCGCCTGCGGCGATCGAGTCGGTGCAGGCGCGTGCTGCGGCGAGCCGGTCGTCGCATGCCTGCTGGGCGGTGGCTTTGAGGGCGTTGAGCCGTTGCTGGGCGTCGGCGACTTTGCTCTGTGCGGTGCTTTGGGCGGCCAGGTGGGCGCTGGTGTCGGCGCCGTGGGCTTGCGCGGTTTTCAGGTCTTGTTGGGCCACGGTGAGCTGGCCTTGGGCGGTGGCCAGTTCGTCGTGGACCTGAACGGCCTGGGCACAGGCCTGGTCGGCGTTGGTTTGGGCGGTTTGGAGTTTGGGCCAGTAGGCGGTCAGGGCGTCGCCGACCATGCGGTAGGAGGTGAACAGCTTTTGCAGGTCGTCGGGGAACGTGGAGAAGGCGGCGCGGAAGGTGTCGCCGGACGCGCCGATCCATCGCAGGGTGATCTGGTCGCCGTTGAGGCTGAGCACGTCCTTGTGGGCGCGTTCGACGTCGTCGGCGAAGGTGTGGAAGCGCGTGGCGAGGTCTTGGACGGATTCCACGACTCCGGGAGTCGGGTCCTGGTCGAGGCCGAGGACCCACCAGTCAGTCGGCCGCGCCACCGTGCCTCCCCGTGCTGGGCGCGTCTGGTACGAGCGGTTCGCGGTTACTGGGCACTCGGGCCACCTTGGCTGGGACCGGTGGCGGCGTTGAGCTGGTCGGCGAGTTGTTGGTCGGCGGAGCGGAAGGTGTCCACGGATCCCTGGGCCATGTCGGCCAGTGCTTTGGCGTTGCCGTCGATCTTCGTGCGTCCGTCGCGCCAGCCGTCGGCGAAGTCGTGCAAGGCGCCTTCGACTTCGGCGGAGCCCATCTGCCCGTCGTGGCAGTGCGCCCAGTCCTGCGCCGCGTTCATCCGGGTCCTGATTGATTCGAGGCTTTTGGCGAACTGTTCCAACCCGTCGAGGTCCACCGCCAGGCGGCCGTTGCCGGACACTGAAATCTGTCCCCTCTCGGCTGTTGATCGCGTGCCGTGCGATGACGCGGTGCTTTATCTAACGTAGGGGAACACAGAGCTCTGTATCAATCGAACATGCAGGTTGTGTCGCGCTTGGTATCGTGGCCGGGACGATTTCCAGGCGGGCGGCCCGCTCGCCGACGTGTCATGGGGCGGTGTATGGATCAGGGCTCTCTCTCGGGGGTGGATGCGGGATCCTGCTATGCCGTGGATTGGCCGGACGGCTGGGTCGAGGTGCCATTGCGTGATCCCCGTGCGGCTGGCGAGGCTGTCGGCGGGATGCTTGCCGCGGGGGTCGCTCCGGCTGGCGGGGTTGCTGCCGCTGAGGTGATCGGGGTTCTGGAACAGTTCGCGACGCATGCTGCCCGCGCGGCCGCGGGCGGTGGTATTGCGCTGTACGTTCCGCCGATCCGATCTGGGCGGCCGACGCTGCCCGCGGCGATTCAGATCGCTGAGGTGGCGTTCCCTCTCGGGGCGGTGCGGGATCCGGATGTCTTGGTCGCGCGGGTTCTGGCGCGCGATTCTGGTGCGCAGTTCGGCATGCTCGATGGAGCGGCCGGGGTCAGGGTCGATACGGCTGACGCTGCGCGGGACGCGGGTGCGCACACAGTGGCGCGGCGTATCGAGTACATGTTGGCTGTCCCGCACGGTGGTCAGAGCCGGTGGTTGTCGTTCGCGTTGACCTTTGCCAGGGACATGGACCGGGCTACGGCAGAATCGGTTGTGGGTGCGTTCGATGCGGCGATGGCGACTTTGCGCTGGGCCGATCCTGCGCTGTCGCGTCCCGGCCCCGATGCACTTGACGGCCGTTGAGACGGATCACGCGGAGAGGTCCTCGTTGGGGCCTTGCCGCCGCCTACGGCGGGCTGGTGCCTGGCGCTGGAGTATCGCTCGTGATCGGGCGCTGATGCGGTACCGACTGGACTTCGCCGCAGACGGGAACAGCGCCGACGCATGTCACAGCGTGTCGGACGTGTAGGTGGGCAGGCCGAACTGTTGCGCTAGCGGGAGTTTCCGCAGATCTTGGTCGTTTTACCCCTGCCGTGCTGGTCAACGGCGGCGTACGGTCCGATATGTCCGTATGACCTACGTGGCGGGGGCGTACCGGTCGAGCTGGAAGATCGAGGCGAGTCGGTCCTGGTCGGGGGTGGTTTCGGTGAGCATCCGCCGGACCTTGGGCCGTCCTACGCCTGCGGCGGCCGGGTAGATCAGGACGGTCTCGCCGATCCCGGCGAGCTGGTCGAGCAGGGCCCGCACCGACAGATGGAGCCCGGCCCTGCCGGCTTCGCGGCGCATCAGGTGCGCGATCTGGAGGGCGAGCACACAGGTGAACACATGGACCCGGATGTTGTGGTCGGTCCAGTGGTACATGGGGCTGAAGGAGACGACGTGAGGGTCTTTGAGCTGCCGGAAGGCGAACTCGGCGTCGCTTTGGGAGCGATAGGCCGCTACGACCTCTGCGATACTCCACGCGTCGCGGGTGGTGACCAGGACGCGTTTGCCGAACTGTTCGCGCTCCAGGGATGCCCGCACCGTGATATCGATGTGCCAGGTCAGCCGAAGCCCTTTGGGGTCATCTCCGGTGAGCGTCCAGACGATGACGCGCCGCACCCAGGTATCGTGGCAGATCTCTTCGATCTCGCGCTCGACCGCTTCGCGCGCTCTGCGGGTGCGCCCGCGCTCCAGGCGCGCGGCCAGTTCCCGTAGCCGGGCCCCGGCTTTGCTCAGGCTCTGGTCGAAGCCCTGGGACTGTTTGGCGTGGAGGTTCGGCGAGTGCGTCAGGATTACGCGATACTTCCGGCCGTACACCTCGCGCCGGCGTTGGAACGCCGTCAGTTTCCCGAACCGTTCCCCGTCGACCACGCGCCGCGCGGTGCCCGATACTTCCAGCAGGTCAGGGCAGTCGCTGGGTGGGATCGAGCCGACGAAGTGCAAACCGGTGGAGGCGAAGTGCGTGAAGTTCTCCTGCGAGTTCTGCCCCGCGTCGAAGACCACCGTCAGTTCCCCGGGTGCGTCCAGGCCCACACCCGGCGCGATCGCGTGGTACCGGCCGACCAACTGGTCGACCATGGTGGTGAACTGGGTGACATCCGGGCGGTTGCCCGGGTAGGGGTGGCTGACCAGCGGGATCCCGCCATCGCGGGTGACCACCAGGCCAAGTCCCACCAGGCGCAGGTCCGCGCGTTTCTGCTTGGCCTTGCCGCGCTGCGCGATCGGGGCACGCGCGTTCGCGGTGTCGATGTAGGTGGCGAAGTTGGTCATGTCCAACGCCAGGGAGCGCACCTCCAGGGCGTACTGCTCGACCATCGCGACCGCGACACGCCGCTCCACCTCGGCCAACTGCTCCACGGTGATGCTGTGCATCGCGTCCCAGAACCTGCGATGGTCCAGCGCCGCGGCCGGGATCCGGGTGAACCGGTCGGCCGCCGTGCTCTTCCACCAGTCGGCGAACCCCGCTTTCGAACCAGGTTCCACCAGGCGGCCCAAGGCCGCGAGCACCAGATAGGTACCCCTTGACACGCCCGCCCCGCGCGGATCAGGGCCGGTCACCGCGTCGATGATGCCCGTGACACCGAGCCGCTCAAGCACCCGCCAGCCAGCAGCCACGGCACCGAATGCCAAGTGCCGACTACGCTGCGGCATCACCGCGTCCTGCCCGCTCTCAACGGCGGACGCGATCTCAGCAGCCGTACCCAGGTAACGCTCGGAGACCATCGTCGGCTTCCCGTCGACCCGCGCCATCTCCCGCAGATACCAGTACGTCCGATCGCCGGAACGCTTCGCATACAGACTCGCCACGAATATAGGTCATACGCCCATCACGAGATCGACACGGCGACCAACACGCCCCACGGCCAGCATCACCACCCCATACGCCACGGTCCGAAGGGTCTGTGTCTCTTTTGGTGGGCTTTGGTCTATTTGGAGTATCGGCGAATCAGGGGTCGGACTTTAGGGCGTGTCGCCGGTTTTCACTCCGGCGGCCGAGTCCCGCTCCGGGTGCAGTCGGCCGTCGAAGGCCATCTCGAAGGCGTTGAGGACCGGCTTCCACCGGTTCGACC
>NZ_JAGSXH010000104.1 GCF_018283645.1 Actinocrinis puniceicyclus
GCCCACGCCTCAGCCCGGCACGCGACCGGACTCGCCGGCCGCTGCCGCGGCGGCGGTCTCAGCGCTCTTGCATCAGTATTCGCCGACGCACGGTGGCGGCGGCTGGGTCGTGGCCGGGGGAGTGGTCGGGATGGTGCTTCCAGGCGCCGCGTCCGCCTGCGCCGCGGCCTGGCTCGGGGCTGCCTCGATCGGATACGAGTACCGCGGCCGGGGACTGCTCACCTTCGCGTTGCTGCCTAGGCGTGTCTCTGTGCTTCTTGGCAAGGCCGTCGTCTCCGCGTGTCTCGGCGCTCTGCTGTGCCTGTGCGCGACTGTGGTCGCCTATGCCACCGCATCTCTCGGCTTCCACATGGCCGGGGTGCCGATCAATCTGCCCTCGCAGCTCATGCTTTCCACACCGAGGCAGGTAGGTCTCACCGCATTCGCCGCGGCCTTGGGCGTCGTCGGCGGCACGGTGCTTCGGGCCCGGGTGCCCGCGACCGCCGCGGCGCTTGCGGGCTGCGCGCTGCTCGCCGCTCTGCTACCGCGCTCGACCAGCCTCGCCACGCCGTACGTGGAGGAAACGGCCCGACGCATCGAGCGCTTGGTGCCCGGCATCGATTACACCGCAGCTCTGTACCTGCTGCCGGCGCTTGGCCTGACGGCGCTTGTGCTTTCCGGCCTCGTCGCGGTGCGGCGCCGTCGCCTCGCGTGACCCGCGCCGAAAGCTGCGTCAGATAAGATAAGTCACTCGTTGGAGTGCATTCCGTGACAATCATGAGTAAATCATGACCCGAGCGCTCAAGCCGGCAGCCGGGAACGCCGACCAGTTCACCATGAACACCGTCTCCTCAGTCACCTCCGCGACCCTCCCGGTCCGCTCCGGCGGCTTGGCCGCTCCGGCCCAGGGCCAGACCGGCGAGGCGCAGGTCTACCCGTACGGCTTGGCGCAGGGCGCCGCCGCCTTCCCCCGGGCGGCCGCCCAGCGCGGCCGGGGCCTGCACGGCCAACTCGTCCAGCAGCTCGGCCAGATGATCGTGGCCGGCGAGCTCGGCGCCGACCGCCCGTTGGTCCCCGAGGAGATCGGCCAGCGTTTCGAGGTATCCCGCACGGTCGTGCGCGAGTCGCTGCGCGTGCTCGAAGCCAAGGGTCTGGTCTCGGCCCGCCCGAACGTGGGCACTCGGATCCGTCCGGTGCACGAGTGGAACCTGCTGGACCCGGATGTGATCGAGTGGCGCGCGCTGGGGCCTTTCCGCGCCGATCAGGCCCGGGAGCTGGCCGAGCTGCGTCAGGCCTTCGAACCGCTGGCAGCGCACCTGGTCGCCGCCTCCGCGGCTCGCCTGCCGGAGATCGCACGCACCCGGATGATGGAGCTGACCGAGCTGCTGTCCGAGGCCGCGGCGGAAGGAGATCCGGCCGCTTATCAGCGTAATGATAGCGAACTGCACAGCCTGTTGCTGCACGCGACCGGGAACCGGATGCTTGAGCACCTGGCCTCGGTGGTCTACGGTGCGCTGGAAATCACCGGCCTGCGGCCACTGGCCTGCGTGCCGGGAGCGCCGACTGCGGAGGATGAGCACGCGTCACTCGTGGACCGGTTGTTCGCCGGCGACGGCCCGGGCGCCGCGGAGGTTCTCAGTGGCCTGCTCAGCCGCGGGAGCGGCGCTGCGGCCTCCCCGCACCTGCCGGCTCAGCGCGATCACTGATGCCGGTCCGAAGGTCCTCTCCCGTCGGTTGAGTCATCTGCGGACAGTCGTCCGTTGAAGCAAGCGGTCGTACGGCAATGCACGGTCGCTTCCCGCCCGTTCGCGGGCCGGTATACGGCTTTCCAGGCGGTTTGCCATATGTGTGGGCATTGAGTCGGTTGCCGGACACTATCCGGTGACTGATAGCTCGCGGCGGTGTCTCGGCGGGTGGAGGGCGCGTGCGCGCCCGGCCTCGCACAGGCGATGCGGCTCCATTCGGCGAATGTGTCAAACATCTCGCCGGATGTGGATCGTTGCCGATATGGCGGCGCAAGGCTCCTGAATGCCCGGCTTCGTGGTGGTCTGGACCTGTCGAGGCGGCCGGTACGGTCTCCGGGAACGGGAGAATCCTGGTCCAATCACTCCCTGTAGACGGGTGGTGACGGCTAAGCTCAGTCACGGCGAGTCGGCGCCGGTCTCACCGGCGGCCGCTCGTGCGATGGCGGACGACTGTCCGCTGTCCCGTCGCGAACGGTCAGGGGACGTGAAGCGAGCTGTGGCCCGAGACGCCATCCGGCAGCAGAACCCTGCCGCGCACGACGAGACCGGTCCCGACTCGGCGCTCCTGCGCGCGCTCTTGCAGGACGGCTCCGTGGCCTTCGCCTGTTACGGGGCCGACTGCCGTTACCTTCAGGTCAGCCGGGCACTCGCCGAGATCAACGGCCTCAGCGTCGAGGAGCACCTCGGGCGCCTGCCCAGAGAGGTGTTGCCCGGTGAATTCGGCGCTCTGGTCGAGGAGTCCGTCGCGCGGGTGCTGGCCACCGGCAAGTCCTGGCGCGAACCCGAGCAGAGGTGGGAGACCGCGCAGTGGGCGCCGGCGCCGCGCGGCCCGGGCGTGCGCGTCCTGCGTACTCACTGGTCCCCGGTGCTCAGTCCGTCCGGAGGGATCACAGGAGTTCTCGCCATCGTGCACGACGTGACCGATCGCCACCGCATCGCCGAGTTGCTGGGCTCCACCCAGTGGCGGATCGGCAAGCTGCAGACCGTCGCCCGGGAACTGGCCGGCGCGCTGACCCTCGGCGAGGTGCGCGCGGCCGTGGCGAAGCTCGGCCAGGTGACCGGCGCTTCGCACGTGGAGCTTCGCCTGCTCGACCAACTCGGCCGTTCACCATGGCCGCAGACGCGTACCGTGCGCCCGGTACCAGCACAGCGATCTGTGCTCGCCGCCGAGGATGAGCGTTGGGAGCGGCGCACCACCTCCTGGCCGCCGCTGCTGGCGGCGGCGGTGCGTACCGGGCAGCCCTGCTACCTCGCGGACCGCGCCGCGGTGCGCGCGCTGTTCCCCGACGCGGCCGAGTGGGAGGACTCGCTGGCCGACGAACAGTCGTGGGCGGTGTTGCCGCTGACCACGGCGGCCGGCCCGGTCGGCGGGTTGTACCTCGTCTACGAATCGGCGCGCGCCTTCGAAGAGGACGATCAGGCTTATCTTCAGGCGCTCGCCGGGCAGTGCACGATGGCGGTGGCGCGAGCGCGTATGCACGAACGCGAACACCGTCAGGTCGTCTCGCTCCAGGACGCGCTACTACCGAAGCGGCTGCCGGACCTGCCTGGAATCGACGCCGCGTTCCGGTACATCCCCGGTTCGCTCGACACCGAGGTGGGCGGCGACTGGTACGACCTTTTCGGATTCCCGGACGGCCGGCTCGGCATGGTGGTCGGCGACGTGATCGGAAAGGGCGTGACCGCGGCCGCGGGCATGGGCCGGGTGCGCGCGGCGCTGCGTGCCCTCGCCTTCAGTGATCCTTCGCCGCGTGCGGTGCTCACCGGGCTCGACCGGCTCTTCGACGCCACCGAGAACGCCGAGTCGCTCACCACGGTCGTGTACGCGGTGTACGACCCCGCGGCCGGCAGCCTCGTCATGTCGGACGCCGGCCACCTGCCGCTGCTCGTCATCACCGCCGAAGGCGACGTGCGGTTCGTGGACGCGACCCCCGAGGCCACGCCGCTCGGCTGGAGCGAGGAGCGGATCGAGCACCGGTTTGCGCTGCGCCCCGGTGACACGGTGGTCGGTTTCTCCGACGGTTTGGTGGAAACCCGCGTGGACTCGCTGGACGAGGGACTGGCGCGGTTGCGCGCCGCGGCTCTGAGCGCGCCGGACACCGCGCTGGAGCCGTTGCTCGACCACCTCCTCGAGACGATGCTGCGCGAGCACGAGCAGGACGACGACGTGACGCTGCTCGCGGTGCGCGTGCGCGTCTGAGCGACCGCGAGGACCCGGGCGCCGGTCAGGGCCCGTTTCGGCAGGCGGTGTGCGTGGCTCCCCGGGGCGCTGCTAGACTGGTCGACCGAGTGCGTGACCTGCGTTATGCGAAGCGGTGTACAGCGGCTTGATCCAAGCCGCGACCGGGAATGATCCACGCCAGGCACGTCTGTGCGGCTGTCGGCCCGTCTGCTCTGGGGGCGGGAATATGGCACCGCTGCATCGTGCTGTCATATGAGTGCAACAGTTGCATTGCTGTTTCTCCATATGACATTCCGTGTTCCACCGTCGAGCAGTCTCAGCATTGCCGATAGCATGCCAGGTCTTTTAGTCAGCGCTTCTGTGAGCACCTTTCCGAAGGGTACGTGAGTGTCGGCCCCTATCTCGCTTTCCGCGTCTGCCGCCCCCAACGCGTCCGGCGCACCATCGATGACAGAGGACGCGCCCGCCACGCCGGTGGCCGCCGCCGTACAGGCTCTGCTCGAGCGAGCGGAGGGGGCCGCCGTCTCGAGCGACGACGTGCGGCGCGCCTGCGAGCAGGCGAAGGTCCCGGTCAGCCAGGCCAAGTCGGTGCTGCGCGCACTGCTGGAACAGGGCGTGACCGTCGCCGTCGTCGGCGAGGGCGCCGCGTCCCTGAACAAGCCGCGCAAGCGCGCTGTCGCCGCGGCGTCGAGCGGCCGCGCCACCGCCACCGTGCGCAAGAGCGCTGAGCCCGCCGTCAGTAAGCAGCCCGCAGCCGCGGCCAAGCCCGCAGCCGTCGAGACCCAGCCGGCTGCCGCGGCGGCCAAACCCGCGGCGGTTCCCGCCGGGACTGCCGCCGAGCCGGCCGCGGCCGCTGAGCCGGGGACTGCGGCCAAGCCCGCCGCCAAGACCGCGGCGAAGAAGGCGGCCCCCGCGAAGAAGAACGCCGAGGCCGCGCCGGCGGTCGGCAAGAAGGCGGCCGCGAAGAAGTCCGCGCCGGCGAAGGCCGCGACGGCCGACGGCGGCGCTGACGACGGCGAGTCGCTCGACGAGGACCTCGACGGCGAGCTCGACCTCGACCTCGAGAGCGACGAGGCGCTTGTAGACGACCCCGACCTGGTCGCCGGCGCGGAGGCGGAGACCGAACCGGAGGCCGAGGCCGAGCCTGAGGCCGAGGAGACGGAGACCGTCGCCGAGGGCGCTCCCGCAGCAGCCGCCGCCGAGGAGGAGGAAGAGGGCTTCGTCCTTTCCGACGACGACGAGGACGACGCCCCGGCGCAGCAGGTCGCCTCGGCGGGTGCCACCGCGGACCCGGTCAAGGACTACCTCAAGCAGATCGGCAAGGTCCCCCTGCTCAACGCCGAGCAGGAAGTGGAACTGGCCAAGCGGATCGAGGCCGGGCTGTTCGCCGAGGAGAAGCTGAACTCCGGCGAGAAGATGGATCCCCGGTTCAAGCACGAGCTGGAGATCATCGCCGAGGACGGCCGCCGGGCCAAGAACCACCTGCTGGAGGCGAACCTGCGGCTGGTGGTCTCGCTGGCGAAGCGGTACACCGGTCGCGGCATGCTGTTCCTGGACCTGATCCAGGAGGGCAACCTCGGTTTGATCCGCGCGGTGGAGAAGTTCGACTACACCAAGGGATACAAGTTCTCCACCTACGCGACGTGGTGGATCCGCCAGGCGATCACCCGCGCGATGGCCGACCAGGCGCGCACCATCCGCATCCCGGTGCACATGGTCGAGGTCATCAACAAGCTGGCCAGGGTCCAGCGCCAGATGCTCCAGGACCTCGGGCGCGAGCCCACCCCGGAGGAACTGGCCAAGGAACTGGACATGACCCCGGAGAAGGTCATCGAGGTCCAGAAGTACGGCCGCGAGCCGATCTCGCTGCACACCCCGCTCGGCGAGGACGGCGACAGCGAGTTCGGCGACCTGATCGAGGACTCCGAGGCGGTCGTGCCGGCCGACGCGGTCTCCTTCACGCTGCTGCAGGAGCAGTTGCACTCGGTGCTCGACACGCTCTCCGAGCGGGAGGCCGGTGTGGTCTCGATGCGCTTCGGTCTCACCGACGGCCAGCCGAAGACGCTGGATGAGATCGGCAAGGTCTACGGGGTCACCCGGGAGCGGATCCGGCAGATCGAGTCCAAGACCATGTCCAAGTTGCGGCATCCCTCGCGCTCGCAGGTGCTGCGCGACTACCTCGACTAGGCGATCACAGCAGCGCCGGGAAAGGCGCCGGTGCGCTCTCATCGGCTGTATGGGTGCGCGCCGGCCATGGCGGCGTGAAAGCGCTTGACCGGATTCGACCCCGGAGACACTTCCTCGGCACGCCTGAGCGGCGTTGCATCCGGACGGACCGGCACCGCAGTTCGACCGTTGCGTGCGCAAGCAGTCGCGCACGCGCCAAGCCGTCGCGCGCGGGCCAGGGTGAAGACGGTCAACCAGTCCCGCCGTCCGCGCGCAGCGTCTCACGCTTCAGCGGCTCAGGCCCAGCGGTCCGGCGGCTCAGGGTTCCGAGGTGCGCGAACGGGCCGCACCGTGGTGGCGGTGCGGCCCGTCGTAGGTCTCGCGCGATAGTCCTCTGGACCGGTTCAGCGCGTGCTGTCCGCGACGAGCTTGGAGGTCTCGTCGTGAATCTCGGCGGCCACCGAGCGGAGCCCTTCCTCGTACTTCTTGCCGTGGTGAGCGCAGAAGAGCAGTTCGCCACCGGAGGCGAGGGTGACACGGAGGTAGGCCTGTGCGCCGCAGCGATCGCAGCGGTCGTGCGCGTTGAGCGCCTCGGCGGGGAGGAGGTCTGGTGTCAGGACAGCGGTCACGTCGCCCCTTCTTTCTGCGTCGACTGTGCCCGTGGCCTGGATCCCCGAGGGGTTTCCAGACTCGGTGCGCCGGTCCGGGCGTCCGGTCGGCGGCTTGGTGGAGACCGCCTACCCGGATCAACATCAAACCATTCGCCGCTATGCCCTACGCCAGCGTTCGCGGGCAAAACTCGGGCAGTTCGCTCAGGGCGTACGCTCCGACGCCCGAAACGCCCGCCTTCATCGGCGATGTGTGCCGAGGCAAACACGTACCGTGAGATCCTCCCTCGCTCTTGCCGACACCCGGTCGGTACCCTGTGGGGTGCGCGGTGTAGGTCCGGCTGTGTCCGAACGAACCGCTACTCTGGCTGCGCCACCATGTTGACGAGGAGCTGAATCATCGTGACCGCCAGCCTCACCGCCCAGGCGAGCACCCCACGCGGAGAGACGAAGGGTGCGGACTACACCGCCCGCCACCTGCTGGTGCTCGAAGGACTCGAGGCGGTGCGCAAGCGCCCCGGCATGTACATCGGCTCGACCGACAGCCGCGGACTGATGCACTGCGTGTGGGAGATCATCGACAACTCGGTCGACGAGGCGTTGGCCGGGCACGGCTCGCATATCGAGGTGATCCTGCACGCGGACGGTTCGGTCGCGGTGCTCGACCAGGGCCGCGGCATCCCGGTGGACGTGGAGCCCAAGACCGGTCTGTCCGGGGTCGAGGTCGTGATGACCAAGCTGCACGCCGGAGGCAAGTTCGGCGGCGGCTCCTACGCGGCCTCTGGCGGCCTGCACGGCGTGGGCGCCTCGGTCGTGAACGCGCTCTCGTCCCGCCTGGACGTCGAGGTGGACAGGGACGGCGCGACGCACTCGATCTCCTTCCGGCGCGGCGTGCCCGGGGTCTTCGCCGGCGAGGGACCGAACGCGCAGTTCACCGCGCAGGGCGGCCTGACCAGGGGACGCCGCTCGGCGAAGAAGGCCGGTGTCACCGGCACGCGCACCCGGTTCTGGCCGGATCGCCAGATCTTCCTGCGGGACGCGCAGATCTCCCTGGAGGAACTGCACAACCGGGCCCGCCAGACCGCGTTCCTCGTGCCCGGGCTGACCCTGGTGGTGCGCGACGAGCGCAACGGCAACGGGGACGGGCCCGCGGTGGAGACGTTCCACTACGCCGGCGGCATCTCCGAGTACTGCGACTACCTGGCCAAGGACCGGCCGATCAGCGACACGCTTCGGCTGACCGGTTCCGGCGGTTTCACCGAGACGGTCCCGGTGCTCGACGAGGACGGGCACATGACCTCGCGGGACGTGGAACGGCAGCTGGACGTCGACGTGGCGCTGCGCTGGGGCACCGAGTACGACTCGGTCGTGCGGTCCTTCGTCAACATCATCGTCACGCCCAAGGGCGGCACCCACGTCACCGGCTTCGAGAGGGCTCTGGTCAAGACGGTCAACGAGCAGTTGCGCGCGGTCAAGCTGCTCAAGGTCAACGACGACCCGGTGGTCAAGGACGACATCCTGGAGGGCCTGACCGCGGTGGTCACCGTGCGGCTGGCCGAACCCCAGTTCGAGGGGCAGACCAAGGAGGTCCTCGGCACGCCGGCGGCCGCGCGGATCGTGACCGCGATCGTCTCCGAACGGTTGCGCGACTTTCTGACCAGCAACCACCGCAACACCAAGCCGCAGGCCCGCGCGGTGCTTGAGAAGATCGCCGCGGCCGCGAAGACCCGCATCGCGGCCCGGATGCACAAGGAGACCCAGCGGCGTAAGAACGCGCTGGAGACCTCGGCGCTCCCGGCCAAGCTGGCCGACTGCCGCACCGACGACGTGGACCGCTCGGAACTGTTCGTCGTCGAGGGGGACTCGGCCCTGGGTACCGCGAAACTGGCCCGCTCCTCGGAGTTTCAGGCGCTGCTGCCGATCCGCGGCAAGATCCTCAACGTGCAGAAGTCCTCGGTCGCGGACATGCTCAAGAACGCCGAGTGCGCGGCGATCATCCAGGTGGTCGGAGCCGGAACCGGGCGCTCCTTCGACCTGGACGCGGCCCGCTACGGCAAGGTCATCATGATGGCGGACGCGGACGTGGACGGCTCGCATATCCGAACCCTGCTGCTGACGCTGTTCTACCGGTACATGCGGCCGCTGGTGGAGGCCGGGCGCGTGTACGCCGCCGTGCCGCCGCTGCACCGCATCGAGGTCATCGGGCAGGGCAGGGCGAAGAACGAGTATCTGTACACATACTCGGACGCCGAACTCAAGCGCACCCTTGCGGATCTGCAGCGGCGCGGCAAGCGGATCAAGGAACCGGTGCAGCGGTACAAGGGTCTGGGCGAGATGGACGCCGACCAGTTGGCCGAGACCACGATGGACCCACGCCACCGGATCCTGCGACGCATCTCCCTGTCCGACGCCGAGGCCGCGGAGAAGATGTTCGAACTGCTGATGGGCACGGACGTGGCACCGCGCCGGGAGTACATCGTCAACGCCGCGGCGCTGCTGGACCGCTCGCGCATCGACGCCTGACCGCCCCGGGCAGGCAACCGCCGGGCCCGTGGCGTCAGGCCAGCTTCTCCACTTCGGTGACGCGCAGTTCGATCGGGGTGCCGAAGACCTTGCCGCAGGATTCCGGGCGCGGCCGCGCGGCCGGCGCGACGTCGACGAGCACCCGATAGCGCGCGTCGCGCGCCACCAGTTCGACGGCGTGGCCGCTGGCGCCGACGCGCTGCTCGCCGACGACACGTATCGCGTCCGCATCGGACTCCTGCAACTCGGCGCGCAGCGCGAGCTCGGCGCTCTGGGCCGGCCGCGACCACGTGCTGCGGCCGCGCGAACGCTCGGTCAGGACCTGCCCGCGCCGCGCCGCTTCGAGGGCGGCGAGCGCGGTGCCGGTGTCGAGCCGGCCGTAGACGTAGCCGGTCGGGAGGACCACGGCGGTCGGGGCGAAGCGGTGCCCGCCGAGGTGATCTGACTCCCACACCTGGGCGGCTGGGTCCGCCCGCGTCAGCTCCAGCGCGAGGGCACGGCCGAACTGAGCGCAGCAGCGGTCGCGCTTGCCGTTGCTGCACACCAGCAGCACCGGGTTCGTCACCGGCTCACCCGCGTCGATCCGCCCGGCCGCGAGTGACGCGAGGTCCAGGTCGAGCAGTTCGCGCGGGTCGGTGAACGCGGTCGAACGCACCGCCGCGCTGCCCGGACGGGTGTCGCACAGCAGGACGGTGCGCGGCTCGTCCGCGGCTGTCAGTGCATGGCGTCCGACGCGGCGGATCAGCGCTATGCGTAGCCCGGTGCCCTCCGCCCGCTGCTCCAACTGCGCGCCGACTTCGGGATCGAGGTGCGACTGTCGCAGCGCGCGCGCACCCCACGGCCCGGGTTGTTCGATCGCCAGCCAGGTCGTGGCGACCGGTGCGGTTCCGGGCAGCGGCTCGTCGAGCCGCGCGGAGAAGGCCGAGCAGGTCGTCGGCTCCGGGCGGGCGTCGGGTCGATGAGACATGGTGACCACCGTAACGGCTGCTGTGCCCTGGTGGGCTCGGGATCGGCGACGCATGATGGCGGTATGGCGGTATCAGGGCTTGCTTGAGGCGATGCCGGGATCTCTCGTGGCAGGAGGAACAGGCGATGACCTCGATGGAGAACCGCGAACAGGCCACCGGCCGCGGCCCGGATCCGGCGCACCCCCACGCGAGCGGGATGCGCGCGGGATCCCAGGCCGTGCAATTTCACCCGGAGCATGCCGCGCGCGGTGCGGCCGGGTCCGGCTCGCCGCCGCTCGCCCGCGCGCTCGGTTTCCCGGCGGTGCTGCTCAATCAGGTGGTCGCGGTCGAGGTCGGCTCGTGCGCCTGCCCGGTCGGCATTCACCGCTGGACCGGCTCCGAGGTCGGCACCATCCTGCTCACCCCGGCCCAGGCGCAGGTGTGGGCGCGCGCCGGGCGGCTGACCCTGGTCAGCGCCGAGGGGGACGAGTACCGGCTGACCGTGCTGGCACCGCAAGAGGGCGCGTCGATCGCGCTGGGTACGCACTGGCCACCGCGCGAACCCGCAGGCAAGGTACGGCGCGTCGCGGCGGCGGCTGCGCACGACGTCGGCGATCTGCTCACCTTCCCGGCCTGGCTGGCGCGCACCGCGCATACCAGCGGCGAGCGCAACCAGCAGCTCATCCGGCTGGTCGATCGCATCCACGGCTCGAGCCCGCGCACGGTGGTGCACTACGGGCAGACCTTCGGCCACGAACACGCCCGGCCCGGACAGTTCCATCCGTACGACCATCGGGGCCTGGTCGGGCACGAAGGCTGGCCGCACGAGTTGTGACGCGGCCCGGCCATCGGTCGGTCAGCTCGCGCCGCGCGCCCTGAGCGCCCGTCTCAGGTCGTCGCGAGCCTCCAGTACCAGCCGGCGTAGCGCCGGGGCGTGTCCGTCCTCGTCGAGCCAGCGGTCGGCGCGGTCGAGCGTCGCCTCCTCGACCACGTGGCTCGGGAACGCCAGCGCCGCGATCCGGCTCGCGTTCTCGATCGAGCGGCTCTTCCATACCTCGTCCAGTGCGGCGAAGTACGGCTCGACGAAGGGCCGCAGCAACTGCGGCCGCCCGCCCGTCGCGGCGAAGCCGAACAGCACTTCGCGCAGCAGGTCGGTCGGCTGGTCCCCGGACTGCACGGCGAGTTTCCACGCGGCGTCCTTGGCGTCCCGGGTCGGGCGTGCGGCCATGCAGCCGGCGTGCTTGCGCCGCCCGGCGGCCGTCGCGTCGCGTACCAGCTGTGCGTCCAGATCGTCCTGCCGCGCCCGGCCGCCGCGGGCCAGCGCGTGCAGGAAGGTCCAGCGCAGGTCGGCGTCGACGACCAAACCGTCGATCGATACGGAACCGTCCAGCAGCGCTTCGAGCAGCGTGTGGTCGGCGTCTGACCGGGCGATCGCCGCGAAGCCGCGCGCCCAGGCCAGTTGGTGGTCCGAGCCGGGCGCCGCGGCGGCAAGCTCGCGCCCGGCCATCGCCGCGGCCGGTCCGGCGGCCTGCTGCGCGGCGTCGGGGGAGAGGTAGAACTCCAGCACGGTCTCGGTCTGTTGCAACAGGTTCTGCACGACCCCGACCTGGGATTCGGCTGCAGCGTGCCGGTCCACGAAGGCGATGAACTCGCGCCCCGGAAGTTCGCCGTCCCGGGTCATGTTCCACAGCGCCGACCACAGCAGCGAGCGCGCCATCGGGTCGGCGAACGCCGACAGCCGCTCGCGCAGGAAGGCCAGCTGATCGGTGGACAGCCGCAGCTTCGCGTATGTCAGGTCGTCGTCGTTGAGCAGGTGGAAGTCGCCGGTGCCGAACTTGAACGGCGTGCGCTGCGATGCCAGGTCCACCTCGCGCCGGTCGGTGCGTACCACGCGCCCGCCGTCGGTCCGCACCGCGTACGTGCCGACGGCGATCCGGTGCGGTCGCGCCTGGGGGTAGCCGGAAGCTGAGCTCTGCACGATCGTGTCTTCGTCGATCGTCAGCGTGTTGAGCTGTGCGGTTTCCAGCCAGGCGCGTGACCATGCCGCCAGGTCGCGGCCCGAGGTCCGCGCGAGTACGTCCAGCAGGTCCGTGAGCGTGGTGTTGCCGAAGGCGTGTCGCTTGAAGTACTGCCGCGCCCCTTCCAGGAACGCCTCCTCGCCGACGTAGGCGACGAGTTGTTTGAGCACGGCCGCGCCCTTGGCGTAGGTGATGCCGTCGAAGTTGAGCTTCGCGTCTTCGAGGTCGTTGACGGTGGCGACGATCGGGTGCGTCGTGGGTTGCTGGTCCTGCCGGTATGCCCACGCCTTGCGCCGGTTGGCGAAGCTGATCCACGCGTTCTTCCAGGCGGTGGCCTCGACCTGGGCGTACGAGCCCATGAACTCGGCGAAGGACTCTTTGAGCCACAGGTCGTCCCACCAGCGCATGGTGACCAGGTCGCCGAACCACATGTGCGCCATCTCGTGCAGGATCGTGCACGCGCGCGCCTCATAAGCGGTGTCGGTGACTTTCGACTGGAACACGTATTCCTCGTTGAGGGTCACGCAGCCGGGGTTCTCCATGGCGCCGAGGTTGTACTCGGGCACGAACGCCTGGTCGTACTTGCCGAACGGGTACGGGTAGTCGAAGCGCTCGTGGAAGAAATCAAGCCCCTGCTTCGTGATCTCGTGGATCGCGTCGGCGTCGAAGTGTTCGGCCAGGGACGCGCGGCACAGTGCGGACAGCGGGATCTCCAGGGTGGTGCCGTCGGGCAGTTCGCGCGAGTAGAGGTCGCGCTCGACCTGGTACGGCCCGGCGACGACGGCCGTGATGTACGTGGAGATGCGTGGTGTCGGCGCGAAGACCCAGCGCGCGGCGCCGTTGACCACGCGTTTGCGTTCGCGCGCGGTCCCGTTGCTCGACATGTGCCAGCCGGCCGGCGCGGTGATGTCGAACACGAACGAGGCTTTCAGGTCCGGCTGCTCGAAGTTCGCGTACATCCGGCAGGCGTCCGCGGGTTCGAACTGTGTGTACAGGTATACGCGCCCGTCCGCCGGGTCGACGAATCGGTGCAGACCTTCGCCGCTACGGCTGTATGCGCACGAGGCGTCGACGGTCACCTCGTTGGTCGCCTCAAGTCCGGTGAGCCACACGCGTGAGCCGCGGTAGACCTCGGCGGGGTCGAGCGCGCGCCCGTTCAGCGTGACCGACGCGACGTGCGGCGCGACGAGGTCCAGGAAGGTGGTGGCGGCCGGCCCGGGTTCGGCGTGGCGGAAGCGGATCGTGCTGGCGGAGCGGAAGGTGCTCGCCCGGTCGGCGTTCGCGCCGCTCAGGTCGAGCTCGATCCGATAGTCCTCGACCGTGATCAGGCGCGCGCGTTCCCGCGCCTCGTCCCGGGTCAGGTTCATCCCCGCCATGTATGCCGCTCCGTTCGGTTCCGTTCCGCGCAGCCGCCCGGGCGCGCAGCCGGGCAACGTCGCGCGCCTTTGCGCGACCGGGCCATCATGCCAGGTGGCGGGGCCGTGCCCGCTCCGCGATCGCCGGTAAGTATTCAGAATGCGGCGACTGGCGCGGGGGCGGGGCGCAGGCACGGCGCGGCGTGATCGCGGCCGAGGTGGAGCGCCAAGCCTTCGGGCGTGTCCATCCGGCTCAGCCCGCCCCGGTGGTGTTTCGGGGCGAGTGTGGCGAACACGGACTCCAACTCGCGGAAGTCGGCCTCCAGGGAGGGTGCCCGATGGGATCGGCACACAAGCGTGCCCCGCTCGGGACCGGGCGGGGCACACTTCGCAAGACTCAGATGATCGGATCGCGCACTGGCGCTTGGCCGGCTCGCGCCCGCGGCTACTTCCTGCGCGCGATCTTGCTGCCGAGCCAGACCAGCGGGTCGTACTTGCGGTCGGCGACGCGCTCCTTCATCGGGATCAGCGCGTTGTCGGTGATCTTGATGTGCTCCGGGCACACCTCGGTGCAGCACTTGGTGATGTTGCAGAAGCCCAGGCCGTGCTCCTCCTGCGCCTCCTTGCGCCGGTCGCGCGTATCCAGCGGGTGCATGCTCAGCTCCGCGATACGCATGAGGAACCGCGGGCCGGAGAAGGACTTCTTGTTCTCCTCGTGGTCACGCACCACGTGGCACACGTTCTGGCACAGGTAGCACTCGATGCACTTGCGGAACTCCTGCGAGCGCTCGACGTCCACCTGCGACATCCGGTAATCGCCCGGCTTCAGGTCCGCCGGAGGCTCGAACACGGGTACCTGGCGCGCCTTCTCGTAGTTGAAGGACACGTCGGTGACGAGGTCGCGGATCACCGGGAACGTGCGCAGTGGCGTGATCGTCACCGTCTCGTCCTCGGTGAACACCGACATGCGGGTCATGCACATCAGGCGCGGCATGCCGTTGATCTCCGCGGAACAGGAACCGCACTTGCCCGCCTTGCAGTTCCACCGCACCGCCAGGTCCGGAGCCTGCGTGGCCTGGAGCCGGTGGACGACGTCGAGCACCACCTCGCCGTCGTTGACCTCCACCGTGAAATCGTGCAGGCCGCCGTCCTTGTCGTCGCCGCGCCAGACCTTGAACTTCGCCTTGTACGTCATGATGCGTCCGCCCCAGTACCCTTCTGCGTGTCCGCGTCGGCCGCGGCGCGCGGCCCGTCCGACGGGGCGGCCGGCTCGGCCAGCTCCTCCTCGGTCATGTACTTCTTCAGCTCCGAACGCTCGAACAAGTCGAGCAGGTCCGGGCGCATCTGCGGCAGCGGCTGCTTCTTGACCTGCGCGTGGCCGTCCGGGCCCACGGAACAGACCAGGTTGACCTTGCGCCACTCGGCCGACATCTGCGGGTAGTCCTCGCGGGTGTGACCGCCGCGCGACTCCTTGCGCTCCAGCGCCGCCTTCGCGACGCACTCGGACACCAGCAGCATGTTGCGCATATCGAGGGACAGGTGCCAGCCCGGGTTGAACACCCGCCCGCCGCTCGCCGCCAGCTTCTCCCGGCGCGGCGCCAGCTCCGCCAGCTTCTCGATCGCGGCCTGCACCTCGTGCTCGCGGCGGATGATGCCGACCAGGTCGTTCATCGTCTGCTGAAGCTCGGCGTGCAGCGTGTACGGGTTCTCACCCGCGGACTGCTCCAGCGGCGCCACCACCTCGGCCTCGGCCGCGGCGACGTCGGCCTGCGCGACCGCCGGGCGGTTCCCGCCCAGCTCGTCCACGTACTGCGCCGCGTGCAGTCCGGCGCGGCGGCCGAACACCAGCAGGTCGGACAGCGAGTTGCCGCCGAGCCGGTTGGAGCCGTGCATGCCGCCGGCCACCTCACCCGCGGCGAACAGGCCGGGCACGATCGAGGCCTGAGTGTCCGCGTCCACCTCGACGCCGCCCATGATGTAGTGGCACGTCGGGCCGATCTCCATCGGCTCCGCCGTGATGTCCACGTCGGCCAGCTCCTTGAACTGGTGGTACATCGACGGCAGCCGCTTGAGGATGAACTCCTTGGAGCGGCGCGAGGCGATGTCCAGGTACACACCGCCGTGCGGGGTGCCGCGGCCGGCCTTCACCTCGGAGTTGATCGAGCGGGCCACCTCGTCGCGCGGCAGCAGTTCCGGCGGGCGCCGGTTGTTGTCCGGGTCGGTGTACCAGCGGTCCGCCTCCTCCTCCGTCTCCGCGTACTGCGGACGGAAGACGTCCGGGACGTAGTCGAACATGAACCGCTTGCCCTCGGAGTTGCGCAGCACGCCGCCGTCGCCGCGCACCGACTCGGTGACCAGGATGCCCTTCACCGAGGGCGGCCAGACCATGCCGGTCGGGTGGAACTGGATGCACTCCATGTTGATCAGCGTCGCACCCGCGAGCAGCGCCAGCGCGTGCCCGTCGCCGGTGTACTCCCAGGAGTTGGAAGTCACCTTGTACGACTTACCGACGCCGCCGGTGGCCAGGACGACCGCGGGCGCCTTGAACAGCACGAAGCCGCCGTCCTCGCGGCGGTAGCCGAAGGCACCGGCGATCCGGTCACCTTCCTTGAGCAGCCGCGTGATGGTGTGCTCGGCGAAGACCTTGATCCGTCCCTCGGCCTCGCCGTGCTCGCGCGCGTCCTGCTGCTGGAGGCCCACCACCGCCTGCTGGAGCGTCCTGATCAGCTCCAGGCCGGTGCGGTCGCCGACGTGCGCGAGGCGCGGGTACTCGTGGCCGCCGAAGTTGCGCTGCGAGATCTTGCCGTCCTTGGTGCGGTCGAACAGCGCGCCCCACTGTTCCAGCTCCCACACCCGGTCCGGCGCCTCCTTGGCGTGCAGTTCGGCCATCCGGTAGTTGTTCAGGAACTTGCCGCCGCGCATCGTGTCGCGGAAGTGCACCATCCAGTTGTCGTTCGGGTTGACGTTGCCCATCGCGGCGGCGGCGCCGCCCTCGGCCATCACCGTGTGGGCCTTGCCGAACAGGGACTTGCAGATGATCGCGACTCGCTTGCCCTGCATTCGCGCCTCGATGGCGGCGCGCAGTCCCGCTCCGCCCGCGCCGATGACGACGACGTCGTATTCGTAGGTGTCCATGGCCTTCGGCTCTCTTGCCTGACTCGATTTAGAAGAAGCGCGGGTCGGTGAACGCGTTGAGGGACAGCAGCAGTACGTAAAGGTCCGCGAGCGCGACCCCGAAAAGCGAGACCCAGGCCAGCTGCATGTGCTTGCCGTTGAGCTTGGAGACGAAGCCCCAGGCGCGGTACCGGATCGGGTGCTTGGAGAAGTGCTTGAGCCGACCGCCCATGATGTGCCGGCAGGAATGGCACGACGCTGTGTACAGCCACAACAGGGCCGCGTTGATCAGCAGGACGAGCGTACCGACGCCCATGTGGCCCCACTGCCCGGCCGGGTTGCGGAAGCCGAGGATCGCGTCCCAGGTCAGAATGACGTTGAAGATCGTGGCCAGCACGAAGAAGTAGCGGTGCGAGTTCTGGAAGATCAGCGGGAAGCGGGTCTCGCCGGTGTACGAGCGGTGCGGTTCGGCGACCGCGCAGGCCGGCGGCGACTGCCAGAACGAGCGGTAGTAGGCCTTGCGGTAGTAGTAGCAGGTCATCCGGAACCCGAGCGGGACGACCAGGACCAGCAGCGCCGGAGACCAGCCCCACCACGAACCGATGAAGTGGACTTCCCCGGCGCCGGGCATCGGCACGCAGTTGTCCGAAATGCACGGCGAATAGAACGGGGAGATGTACGGCGAGGCGTAGTAGTGGTCGTTCTGGAAGGCCCGGAAGGTGGCGTAAGCGATGAACGCGGTGAAGACCAGGAAGGTGATCAGCGGGGAGACCCAGTAGCGGTCCGTCCGCAGCGTGGGCTTGTCGATCTTTGCCCGTCCGGGCGACAGGGTTCCGGTGCTCATTTTGTGCAAGCTCCTGCTTCGGTGGAGTAAGCAGCACAACTCGTCTGCGGCGAACCGCACTCTAGTCCAGGAAACGGCGGTTCAACGTTGCACTGTCACGCGCAGTGACGATGGTGACCAAATTCACATGGTACGACGCCCAGGTCAGAGCCGTTTGCGACGCTCCGTGTCCGCCTGATGGCAACCGCTCGGCGGCTGAATGGTCACCGCGAAACGGCGTTCGCGGTGCGGCGGGTGAATCCGCGCGCAGCTCCACAGCCAGCATCGCGGCGCCGACCACCAACATGAGCGCGGTCACGACGATGCGCGTCGCGATCCAGAGCACCACACCGAGACAGAACCGGCGACCCTCTGCCGCCGAGCCGCTCAGCAGCGTGAACACCACCCTGACGGCAAGTGCGCGGTACGTGCGTCGCACTCGTGGTCGCGGCCGCGATAGTCACGCGCCGTCCGCATGTCGGGTTGCTCGCCCGGCGGCCGGTACCATGGGATGGGGCGTTCTCTGCCCAGTCTGGTCGAGACGGCAACGGAGCCCCTCGCGCGCTGGTTGGCCGATCGACCAGCGTTCAACCCTCCGTGATCCCGATTGAAAGCGACGCTATCCGGCATGCCTACGCGTAACGACATCCGCAACGTGGCGATCGTGGCCCACGTAGACCACGGCAAGACCACGCTCGTGGACGCGATGCTGTGGCAGGCCGGGGCGTTCCGGTCGAACCAGCACGTGGACGAGCGTGCGATGGACTCCAACGAGTTGGAGCGCGAGAAGGGCATCACCATCCTCGCGAAGAACACCGCGGTGCACTACAAGTCGCCGCAGGACGGCTCAGACACCGTCATCAACATCATCGACACCCCCGGGCACGCCGACTTCGGCGGCGAGGTCGAGCGCGGCCTGTCCATGGTGGACGGCGTGGTGCTGCTGGTGGACGCCTCGGAGGGGCCGCTGCCGCAGACCAGGTTCGTGCTGCGCAAGGCGCTGTCCGCGAAGCTGCCGGTGATCCTGGTGATCAACAAGACCGACCGCCCGGACGCGCGGATCTCCGAGGTCGTCGACGAGACCTACGAGCTCTTCCTCGACCTGGACGCCACCGAGGAGCAGATCGAGTTCCCGATCGTCTACGCCTGCGCGCGGGACGGGAAAGCATCACTGGAGCGTCCCGCGAACGGTTCGGTGCCCGCCAGTGCGGACCTCCAGCCGCTGTTCCGCACGATCCTGGACACCATCCCCGCGCCGACGTACGCGGAGGGGGCGCCGCTTCAGGCGCACGTGACCAACCTGGACGCCTCCAACTTCCTGGGCCGGATCGCGCTGTGCCGCGTGCACCAGGGCGTCATCCGCAAGGGCCAGCAGGTCGCCTGGATCAAGCGGGACGGATCGACCGAGCGGGTGAAGATCACCGAGCTGCTGATGACCGAGGCGCTGGAGCGCAAGCCCGCCGAGCAGGCCGGGCCCGGCGACATCATCGCCATCGCCGGCATCCCGGACATCATGATCGGCGAGACGCTCGCCGACGCCGACGACCCGCGCCCGCTGCCGCTGATCACCGTGGACGAGCCGGCCATCTCGATGACCATCGGCACCAACACCTCCCCGCTGGTCGGCCGGGTCAAGGGCGCGAAGGTCACCGCGCGCATGGTCAAGGACCGGCTGGAGCGCGAACTGGTCGGCAACGTTTCCATCAAGGTGCTGCCGACGGAACGGCCGGACACCTGGGAGGTACAGGGCCGCGGGGAGCTGGCGCTGGCGATCCTGGTGGAGATGATGCGCAGGGAGCAGTACGAGCTGACCGTGGGCAAGCCGCAGGTCGTCACCCGGACGATCGACGGGAAGGTGCACGAGCCGGTCGAGCGGCTGACCATCGACGCGCCCGAGGAGCACCTGGGCACGATCACCCAGCTGCTCGCGATCCGCAAGGGCCGGATGGAGACGATGACCAACCACGGCACCGGCTGGATCCGGATGGAGTTCCTGGTGCCTTCGCGCGGGCTGATCGGGTTCCGCACCGAGTTCCTGACCGAGACCCGCGGCACCGGAATCGCCAACCACACCTTCGAGGGCTACGAGCCCTGGTTCGGCGACCTGCGCACCCGCAGCTCGGGCTCGCTGGTGGCCGACCGGGCCGGCGTGGTCACGCCGTTCGCGATGACGAACCTGCAGGAGCGCGGTTCGCTGTTCGTCGAGGCGACCACCGAGGTCTACGAGGGCATGATCGTCGGGGAGAACTCGCGCGCCGACGACATGGACGTGAACATCACCAAGGAGAAGAAGCTCACGAACATGCGCTCGTCCACCGCGGACGAGACCGAGAAGATCGTGCCGCCGCGCAAGCTCTCGCTGGAGCAGTGCCTCGAGTTCTGCCGCGAGGACGAATGCGTCGAGGTCACGCCCGCGGCCGTGCGCATCCGCAAGGTGGTGCTCTCGGCGCAGGAGCGTGCCCGGTCGGCGGCGCGGCGCTCGCGCGGGCAGGCATAGCGGGATTCGTCACAGGGCGGCCGTGGCGGCGGCGGGCCCGGTCGCCCGCGACGGGCGACCGGGTGCGGACTACTGATTCGCGCCCTTGGGGCCCGCGACGAACGGCAGCACGTCCAGCGCGCCGTGCTCGCAGACCGTGATGGGTCCGCCGCCGATCGACGCGCTCAGCTGGGTCGTCTCGTCCGGCGGGGTGATCTGCAGGTAGACCGACGGAGCCTCGCAGTTGCCGGTCTGCGACTCGTCCGCCGCCGGGATGTCGAAGTCGAAGCGAGCGGTGGTGGCCACCGACCCGCCGTTCGGCACGACGATCGTCTTCGGCGCCATCGAGCGGTTGCGGGTGACCGTGGTCGCTTGGCCCGAGCCGTTCGCGTCCTCGAGCTTCATGCCCGGATACCCGTACACCGTGCAGGTGCGGCCCGAGGTGTTGGCGAGCCTGATGTTCATCAGCTCGTGCCCCGCACCCTGGGAACCCGGCACGATGGAGACGGAGGGGGACAGGTCGACCGTGTGGCACTGCGGCACCTTGTCGGGGGGAAGCGCCGACCGCCCCCCGGCGCTCGTGCTGGCCGAGGGCGCGGGCAGCGTCACCGCGCCCACACTCGGGCCGGCGAGGGCCGAGGGCCCGCCGCTCTCCGTGGCGCTCGCGCTCGGGCCGTTCCCACTGCTGCTCGCGCCGCAGCCGGCCACGATGCCGGCGGTGAGCGCGGCGGCGGTCAGCACGCCGCCGATCGCCCATTCGAACTTGCGGTCCATGATCTCTCTCCCAGAGTCGATGCCGCCGACCGCGGCACCGATGCCCATAGCGCCACCCCGCGGGTAAGCCGCGGCCTGCGCCGCGACGAGCGGGCCGCCCCCGAAC
>NZ_JAGSXH010000105.1 GCF_018283645.1 Actinocrinis puniceicyclus
GCGAAACCAACATCGCCAAAGCCCTGCGCAGACACGCCCGCAGACCCGAACTCCTGACAGGACTACTCCACCTGACCTGACGATCACCCAGAAAAAGGACGAAAGATCACTTTGTCATTAACCCTGGGGTCGCGAGTCCCTACCTGGCAGATTCTCGAGCGAATCGTTCATGGCCATTGACTATCCGCTCAAATGATCATCTATCCAGGTCGACTGAACGACCAGGATAGATGATTCCCCAAACGCCGGACCCGCTGCTTGACCATTTCTTAGCGAATGATTACCGGATATTGACAGTCTCGATCCGAACAGTCGCCTGTACGGCCGGAAAACGCTGCGCTATCTTGCGCCGCACCCGGCTGGTCTCGCTGCTGGCGATGCCATGGCTCGTCTCGCACGTGATCGCCTGCTGAGACACAGGCGCGCTTCGAAGAAGCGGAGCAGTCGTGGCGGGAACCGACGCCACCGGAAGTGTCGGCGGCCACGGTCCAAGGCCGCCGTGATCGCGCTGACGTCCCCCGACCGGAACGCCGCGCCCGCTGACCCGGATTTCTCCATATCCGCCAGAAAGCCGCTGCGCGGCCACAGACCGTCCCTTCCGATCAGTCAACACGACCTTTGTGCAGGTCGGCGTAAGAAGTCACAGTTCGGTCGCATCGGGCGCCGCGCTTCAGCACGCGCCAACGGCGATCACCACCCACCACACCGGCACCCTTCGGGCGTGGGCGACAGACCAACCAACGGCGGCGCCACTCCCGCTCGCTGCGGAGGTGCACCGCCACTGAGGTGTACCGATGTGGTAGACGTGACAGAGGATCGCCATGCCACAGCGCCATGACGTGTGGCTCTCGGAGGTCGGCGGCCATCCCGCGTCATGGCATCAACCACCGTCCCGCGATCGCGAGAATCCGCAGGTCAGTGGGCTGCGGACCAAGGACCGATCTGGCTGGTATCCCGTCGGGGCTACAAGTGAAAGACCAGGGCAGCTATCGTCTGCCCTGGTCTTTCTGCTTTATTGCACCAGAATCTTCCTCGGCAAGCAGTTGTCAGCGTATGTCGCTGTGGGCCGCCTTTGCAGCCATTCGTTCGCTCCCCAGGGACGATGGTCTCGATACTGGGGCGGTTGGTGTCGGCCTAGCCGCGCGCGGCGCGGACAACGTGCTAACGCGCTGCGCCAGCCTGAGCTGTCCCAGCGCCGCGACACAGGTAAAGCAGCGACGCGCTCACTCCACTGACCACACGGTCAGCGCGTCGTAGACTGAACCGCTGAGGGCATGGCGCGAATCTGAGGCCTGATCGTTCGCGATGCTCTGCGGTGCCTACGGGGGAGGGTGACTGGTGGCGATTGACGATCTACCGATGCCGGTTGTCAACTTCTTGAACCCCTCTCTGGCAGACTAGGGCGAGTCGGGTAATCTATCCGAAAGTATTGATTCTCGCGGCGACGGACTTCCGGAGACGATCGCCGACAACACAGACGGCGCCCTCCGCATGGAGGTCGATGCCGCCGGCCGGATCACAGCTGTCAACGCCGCGACGTGGACGGAAACCTACGCCTACGGCGCGTCAGGCAACCTGGTCGACGCCGCCGACAGCAGGACCCTGCACCTTGCTGCACAGAGCGGGCCGGACGAGCTACGAATATGACGGGCAGGGCCGCCTTACGTGCAGGATCGTGCGCACGCTATCAGGCGGACGCAAGACGTGGACCTTTGGTTACGACGCCTATGACCGGCTGATCGAGGCTACGACACCCAGCGGTGCACGTTGGTGTTATCGGTATGACCCGCTGGGCCGTCGCACCGCCAAGCGGCATCTGGGTTCGAACGGCGCGAGCGGGCCGGTGCGCTCTCAGCACTGGAGTGCACCACACGCAGGCTCAACCTCGCCTGCGTGCTGCTCGGCCGGCTACCCCCACGGCGCGACGGCAGCCTGCTCGACCCGGACCACGTCGTCGAGCTACTGCTCGACGCGCTGCCGGTCACGCCCGAGGCCGCAGCTGCGGTCGGCGACTGGCGAAGCCTCGATCGAGCGCAGATCCTCCAACTGCGCACAGCGAAGAACCTCCTGAAACCGGCGCTGGCCGCCCTTCGTGCCGCGCAGGGCGACGCACTCGACGAACGTGTCACGCCGTGGGAAGCGGTGTTCGCCCGGCTTCCTTGACGTCGCGGAAGAACGCTGAGTCGTTCGCTTGGCTTCGACTCGATCACAGCGCTCAGGGTAGCCATCGTGGACGCCGGGGAGCCCGGCGAGGAACACCAGGTCGAGTGAGGTCCGTGCGCGGACATCGACCTTGTCGAGTGGCAGGTGTCTGCTAAACAGCGATGGTGCGAGCGGGAACCCGACCGGCGGCGAGGTCGTCGGCGACGGCGGCCTGTGCCTCGACGTGCGGGGCGGATCGACGGTCAACGGAACGCCGATCCAGCTCTACACCTGCAACCACACGAGTGCCCAGCAGGTCACGTACCCGACCTCGAACACGGTACAGGTGCTCGGGAAGTGCCTCGACGCCGCGAACGCGGGAAGGGCGAACGGTACGCTCGTGCAGCTCTACGACTGCAACGGCACCGGTTCGCAGACGTGGCTCGCCCAGACCGACGGCGCGCTGCTGAACCCGCAATCGGGACGCTGCCTCGATGTGCCGGCCGGCGACACGACGCCGGGCGCGGTCCAGTTGCAGCTGTACGACTGCGACGGCGCGGCGCAGCAGGTGTGGAAGCTGCCCCCGGGACCGATCAACGGGCCGGGCGGGCTGTGCGTGGACGTCGCCGGCGCGGATCCCTCGTACGCGACACCCGTCCAGCTGTACACCTGCAACCAGACCGACGCGCAGCGCTGGTACACGCCCGGGGACGGCACCATCCGGGTCTTCGGCAAGTGCCTCGACGTGAGCAACGGCGCGACCGCCGCCGGCGCCAGGGTGCAGTTGTTCGACTGCAACGGCAGTGGATCGCAGACGTGGCTGAGCCGGTCCGGCGGCGCACTGCTCAACCCGCAGTCAGGACGCTGCCTCGACGATCCGGACAATGACGAGAAACCCGGTGATCTGCTTCAGATCTACGACTGCGACAACACCGCCGCGCAGGTCTTCCGCCTCGGCGGATGACGGTCGCACCGTCCGGTGCCGGAGTCCGTCCACCGGCGCGCAAGAAAATCTCTCGTGTCGGGACTAGATTTTCCACGGAGATCAGCGTAGTGTTCTCGGTGTTGAGAGAGAAGCAAGTCTCGTGAACGAGGCAGAGACGGTCTGCCTGTGAGCTGTGAGCAGGAGGCCGGCGCCCGGTCGGTACACGACGCGGGCTCCGGTGTTCGACAGTCCGACGCGCTGGGACCAGGAAGGTGAACGGGGTTCCGGAAGGGGACTGGCAGCACGAAGTACACGGAAAGCAGTGGTTCGAGGAGAAGGGTAGGGAAGCACCGTCAGATCGCCCGCTATCGGCTGTAGTCACGCCGGGCGGTTACCGCAGTCCCATCGCAAGAAAGGTGGTTCTCGGTCACGCTTACGCGATCCCCACGCCTGTCCGCCTCGTCTGGCGGTCCGCGCGGGTAACGAACACCGACCCATCCCCCCCAGGTCGGTAGATGGTGTCAATCCTGTTGTCCCTGGGTCCCGGTGCTACGGCACCGGGACCCTCTACACGTGTGAGGTGTGCTTGGAAACCGGTCGGCCCAGTGCCGAGGAGAAGTTCGACGACGAGGACTACCCCGCCTACACCATGGGCCGCGCCGCGGAGATCCTCGGGGTCACCCAGGGTTTCCTGCGAAGCCTGGACGAAGCGAAGCTCATAACCCCCCAGCGCTCACCCGGAGGACACCGGCGCTATTCGCGCTACCAGTTGCGCATCGCCGCCCGGGCCAGGGAACTGGTCGACACCGGCACGCCGCTCGACGCGGCCTGCCGCATCATCATCCTGGAAGACCAGCTCGAAGAGGCGCTGCGAATCAACGCCGAGCTGCGCAAGAACTCCTGAGAGACGATCCGGGCCGCGAGACCCGCTCCTGCCGGGTCCGCGCCCGCCCCTCGATCCCCGCGTCCACCCGCCGTCCTGTCCGTGCCGCGCGGCAACGGCTCCACCCCCCTTCGCCGCCCGGCGTCCGTCACCGTATGCTCGCGGGGAGTAGCGGCATCGCGGGAGCCGGGCCTGTGCGGCCGGCCGGGGAAGGGACAGGCCGATGAGTGTGCAGCGCCGCCCGGGGTGGGCGCCGGACGAGGTCGACATCGACACCCCCTCGACCGCGCGCATGTATGACTATTACCTGGGCGGATCGCACAACTTCGCCGCGGACCGGCAGTTGGCCGAGCAGGCGCTGCGCGCTTGGCCGGACGCACAGCACCTGGTCCGGGCGAACCGGGCGTTCCTGCGCCGCGCCGTGTCCTTCCTGGCACACAGGGTGGACCAGTTCCTCGATCTGGGCGCCGGAATACCGACCGTGGGCGCGGTGCACGAGGTGGCGCGCGAGAAGAACCCGCGCGCACGCACCGTCTACGTCGACTGTGACCAGGTCGCCGTCGCGCACAGCAGGCGCATTTTGGCGGCCGTTCCCGGCGCCGGCGTCGTGCACGCCGACCTGCGCGACTCAGCCGCGGTGCTGGCGGCCGTCGAGACCGCCGGGCTGCTGGATCTGCGCCGCCCGGTCGCGGTGCTGATGTTCGCGGTGCTGCCGTTCGTGCCGGACGAGGACGACCCCGCAGGAATCGTCGCCGCCTACCGGGACGCCACCGCGCCCGGCTCCTACCTGGCCCTCTCGCACGGTACCGACGACTACCGGCCGCAGAACGCGCGCGCGGTCGGGGAGGTCTACACCCGGGCCAGCCACACGATGACGCTACGCAGCAGAACCCAGATCGCGGCCCTGCTGGACGGATACGAACTGGTCGAGCCGGGCCTGGTGGACCTGACCTGCTGGCGTCCCGAGCCGGACGGCGGGCTGCCGGATCCGCTCGGCGGCGACGTGCAGCGGTACTCGATGTACGCGGCGGTCGGCTGGCTGCCTCAAGGCGCCGCAGACGCCTGAAGCCTGTCGGAGCCGACAGGGTACTGAGGGGATCGCGCCCTCGGTTTGGGCGCGGTTGCCCGACACAGTCAGGCGGAATCGGCGGGCCCGGTCGCGGCGGAAATCACGGTCGCCCGCGCGGACCGCGAATGTAAGATATCCGATACGACGGGGCCGGTTCTCATCCACTTTTGGCGCGCTGAGCAGCCATTGCGCAGGGTGACCATGGCTCCTGTCACCGACCGAGGGCCACCGCCGGGAGGGCGCGTGAACACAATCCTCGTGGCCGGCCTGCTCGCGGGATTCGGGATCGCGGTTCAAGTGGGCGCGATCACCGTACTGATCATCACACTCTCCGCGCACCATTCGCTGCGCACCGGTCTGGCTGCCGGCATGGGCACTGCGACGGCGGACGGACTCTACGCACTTCTCGCGGTAACCGCCGGGGCGGGTGTGGCGGCGCTCCTGCGGCCGATCGCCGGACCCATGCGGTTGACGGCGGCAGGCGTCCTCATCCTCATCGCGGTGAAAGGCGTCACGAGGGCGCTTCGCCTCCGGCCGGCCACGGCGGCGCAGCCGGAGAACGCCGCCGACGAGACGAACGGCGCCGGGGGCAACGGGCCCGAACCGGCGCTGAAACGTCCCCTTCGCGCGTATCTTCAGCTGCTCGGCCTGACGATTCTCAATCCCCTGACTGTCATCTACTTCTCGGTTCTGGTGCTCGGTCTGCACACCGGGCGAGCGTGGTCCTTCACGGACCGCAGCGTGTTCGTCCTGGCGATCTTCGCCGCCTCCGCGGCCTGGCAGGCGGTGCTCGCCGTCGGCGGAGCGGTCATCGGACGCGCGCTGACCAGCGCGCGCGGGCGCCTGGGCTCGGCGATCGTCGGGAACTCGGTCATCGCCCTGCTCGCGGTCCACCTGATCGCGAGCTGACTTCGGGCGGTTGTAGCCGGTCGTGCGTTCCCCGCTGTCGCTGATCTCTGCGACGCCCCGTCTGTTCTCTCCGATGGCATGTCAGTTCTCTGTGACCTGGTCCGTGCCGGTCGCCGGACCGGCACGGGCCGCGGGCGCCCCCGGGTGGAGGGAACGGAAAACCGTCCGTTCCCTCCGCCCGGGGCCGTTCATCAGGGCCCTTCATGCGGGGCCCTTCATGCGGGGCCCTTTCATCCGCCGCGCGGTCTCACCGGATGGTGCAGGGGGCGCCGTTGAGCGTGAATCCGCTGGGAGCGGCGGCGTTACCGGTGTGGTTGGCCTGGAAGCCGAACGTGGTCGACCCGCCGGGCGCGATCTGCGCGTTGTAGCTCACGTTGGTCGCCGTCACCGAGCCGGAGGCGGGACTGATCGTCGCGTTCCAGCTGTTGGTGACGCTCTGTCCGGGCGCCAGGGCGAACGCGAGCGACCAGCCGTTGACCGGGGCCGTGCCGGTGTCGGTGATGGTGATGTTCTCGGTCAGCCCCGTGTTCCACGCGTTGACCGCGTCAGAGACCGTACACGCGCCTGGAGCGCCGGCGCCTGAAGGACTGGACGAGGGGCTGGACGACGGCGACGACGACGGGCTGGACGACGGCGACGACGACGGCGAGGTGGACGGGGAGTTGCTCGGCGTCGGCGTGGGAGTCGTGCTGCCGTCGAGCCCGAAGAAGTGGATGGCGTAGGCGGCCATTCCGGCCTCCGGCAACTGGTGGCCGGCGCCCTGGATGCTGTAGGCCTCGACGTCGACCTTGCCGGAGGCGTCGGCGTAGCGCCAGCGGGTCCAGCCGGACACCGGTGTGTCCGTGGACGTCGGGGTCTGGCTCAGGCCGAAGACGTTGGTCCACTGCTTGATGTCCTCCCCGAGCAGCTCGTACGGCACGAGGGTGTCCGCGGTGCCGTGCCACAGCTGGATCGGCGGACGCGGGCCGTTGTAGCCGGGATAGGCCGCACGCACCTCGTCTCCCCATTCCTGCGCGGTGCGCGTCAGGGTCCCGCTGGTGCACTTGCTCGAACCCGGCGGGTAGTCGGCCGCGTTGGCGAAGCAGTCGAACGGCACGCCCATGTAGGCGGCTCCGGCCTTGAACACGTCCGGGTAGAGCGCGAGCATCTCGTCGGTCATCATGCCGCCCGACGAGGAACCGGTGACGTAGACCCGGTTCGCGTCGCCGTTGTAGTGCTGTTCGGTATAGGTGATCATCGAGTCGAGCGCGACCGGGTCGCTGCCGCCGCCGCGCACCTTCGCCGCGGAGGACCAGGTGTCCCAGCAGTTGCCGAACCCGGCCTGCTGCTCGGCGCTGGGGTAGATCACGATGAACCCGTAGCGGTCGGCCAGGGAGGCGAACTCGCTGCCCGAGTAGAAGCCGGGTCCGGTGCCGCCGCAGCCGTGCAGGGCCAGCAGGATCGCGGGATGGGCTTGGACGCTGTTGGGCACGTAGATGTACATCTGCGCCCCGCCCGGGTCCGAGCCGAAGTTCGTCACCTGGACCAGGCCG
Source organism: Actinocrinis puniceicyclus (assembly GCF_018283645.1). GTDB lineage: Bacteria > Actinomycetota > Actinomycetes > Streptomycetales > Catenulisporaceae > Actinocrinis > Actinocrinis puniceicyclus. Next base: position 7,461 of record NZ_JAGSXH010000105.1, read on the forward strand.
GCCGCCGAAGCGCTCGGCGTGAGCCCGGTGACGACGGTCAGGGCCGTGAACGCGGCGGCCGCGCCGGCGGCCGCGAGCGCCTTGGTGATCCGTCTCATTGCTCCTCCTGAACACGGGTGTCCGACTGCGCCGGCTGCGTGCCGGGCAGGGGATTTCGAACACATCGATGCGTGTGGCAGGAAGGTTGCGACCGGGCGCAACGCACGTCAAAGCTCTGCGGCGCCGCGGGGACGGCGGCCGGGACGCCTCGGCCGCCTTCGTGCAGGCTGTCAAGCTTCTTTGTATCAAGCAACTTGATATCGTATTCGGTAACTTTCATCGCCGTGGTCGCCCGCACGGCGGTATCGTTCCCCCGTGAGCTCCCCTCGCAGCCATGGCGCCGCCCGACCAGCCCCGGCCGCGCCGCGGCTCAGTTACCTCGTCTTCCGCCTGGAGCGGCGGATCAGAGGCCGGCTGGACCAGGCGCTGGCCCGGCACGGGGCGACCACCACCGAGTACATGGTGCTCAGCGAGTTGCGGCTGCGCGACGGGGCGTCCTCCGCGCAACTGGCCCGCACCGCCTTCGTCACGCCGCAGGCGATGAACCTGGTCATCCGCGACCTGGAGGCGCGAGGGCTGATCCGCCGCGAGGCGGACCCGCACGGCGGCCGGGTGCTGCGTGCCAGCCTGACCCGCGCCGGCAAGAACGTGCTGCGCCGCTGCGACCGGGCGCTCGACGGGATCGAGCACGTCATGCTCGCCGCGCTCGACGAGGAGGATCGCAAGACCCTGGCCGACCACTTGGCCGAGTGCGCCCACGCGCTGCACCCCGAGCCGGACGCCGCGCGCGCTGAAGCGCAGTAGCGGCGCCGCGCCCGGCTCGGTGGCCGCGTGGTCAGCCGGCCGCGGCCACGGGATTCGCCGCGTCGGACTCGTGCTGTACCGCGCCGTCGCCCGTTTCGAGCGCTCCGCCGCGCATGCGGATGAAGAACCCTGCGACCAGTAGCGAGACCAGGGACGCGCAGCCGCACACGACCAGGCCGATGCCGAATCCGTGGGCGAGCGCGGACTGGACGACCGGCAGGATCTTCGGCTCGGCGGGGCCGAAGGGCACCGAGGCCACGGCGAGCGGGCCGCCCTCCTTCGCCACCGCGTTCGCGGCGCCGAGGGCGGCCGGTGGCAGCCCGGCGCTCGCCAGTCGCCCGCCGAGCACGGCGGCCGACTGCCCGAGCGCCACGGCGCTGATGATCGCGGGGCCGAGGGTCTGCCCGGCCTCGCGCATCAGGCTGGTGGTGGCGCTGGCCATGCCGGCCAGGCGCAGCGGCACGACGTTGACCGCGGCGGCGGTCAGGCCGCCGACCGCGAGGCCGAAGCCGACGCCGACCAGGATCAGGACGCCGAGCAGGGTGGTCAGCGAGGTGTCCGTGATCGGCAGGGCGGCCAGCCAGAACTGTCCCGCGGCCATCGCCGCGAAGCCGACGACCAGCAGAATACGTGGACTGATCCGGCGCAGCAGCGCCGCGAGACCGATGCCGAAGACCGGCGTGATGCCGTGCATGACGACGAACGGGATCGCGGAGCGCAGCGGGCTCTGGTGCTGGATCGCGCCGAGCCGGATGCTCAGGGTGTAGGCGAAGCCGAGGAAGCCCATCATGCCGACCAGCGCGACGACCGCGGCGGCGGAGAACGCCGGGACGCGGAACAGGTTCAGGTGCAGCATGGGGCTGGCCGCGCGCGACTCGATCCGCAGGAAGGCGGCGAACAGCGCGGCGGCGATCACGAATCCGGTCACCACGTCCGCGGAGCCGAAGCCGTCCGCGGTGCCCTGGATCACCGCGTAGAGCAGCGCGAACAGGCTCAGCGCGATGCTGATCTGGCCGGGCCAGTCCAGCGCGCGGCCCCGCGGCGAGCTGGAATCGGCCGCCAGCCACAGGCTGATCAGGCCACTGACGAGCGCGAGCACCGCGAGGATGCCGAACGGCGTGCGGAACGAGCCGTGCTCGCCGGCCCAGCCGCTGATCACCGGGGAGGCGACGGCGCCGGCGGACAGGCTCGCGGTCCACAGCGCCAGGCCGCGGGCCCGGGAGCGGGCCGTGGGGGTGAACGCGGCGACCATGGCCAGGGAGGTCGGGAACAGCGCCGCGGCGCCGATGCCGGCCAGCGCCTGGCCGGCCCACAGCACGTGCACGGTGTGCGCGGTCGAGGAGAGCGCGCCGCCGGCGACCATGAACGCGGCGCCGCCCAGCAGGATGCGTTTGCGCCCGAACAGGTCGCCGACGACGCCGAAGGTCAGTTCCAGGATGGCGGTCGGCAGCATGAAGGCGGCGGTGATCCAGGTCAGCTGGGAGCCCGTGGTGTGCAGCGTCTGCTGCATCAGGCCATTGATCGCGGCGGGCAGTACCAGGCCGAGCTGCGCGACCAGGACGGCGACGCAGCCGGCGATCAGCGTACCGGTCAGGGCTCTGCGAGAGGGGGCCGGCAAGGCGCCGGGAGCGGTGGTCGGGGTCATGGCGTTCCTCCTGGGATGCCGGTCAGCGGCAAGGACGCGGGGATGGGATGCCGCACGGCGCCGGGTTCTGCACGACCAGCGCGGCGGGCCGGTAGCGCACGAAGGCGCCGCCGTCGAGGTTCAGGGCGAGCGCGGCGGCCTGCAGGTCCGCGGCGCCGGTGCCCTCGATCCAGTGGCCGTCCTTCGCGCGCCGGTCCACGGTGTCGAGCGCGGCGACGATCTCGGCGGTGGTGAAGTTGCAGTGGCCCTGGCGCGCGACGTACGCCTGACGCAGCAGGCGCTCGTCACCGGCGGCGCGGACCTTGGCGGCGAACGCGTTCTCCTGTTCGACCGGAACGAGCTGGTCGGAGGTGGTGTGCACGTCGAGCAGCGGAACGCCCAGGTGGCCGGTGTTGGTCGAGGTGGCCTGCATCGAGGCCAGCGAACCGGGATCGGGGGTGTAGTGCGCGCCGCGTGTCAGGGTGCCCAGGTCCGCGTCCAGGTTCAGGCCCGCCTGCCGGTACAGGGCCCGTACTTGGTCGTAATGCGCCGATCCCCGGATCAGCCGGCTGTAGTCGACTCCTGCGTTCCACCCGCTGTCGCCGCCCGCCGCGCTCTCCAGGTAGTAGCGGCCGAACTCGATGAAGGTCAGCTGCCCGGAGGTCAGCCAGGTGTATTCCTGCGCCTCCTGCCCGGCGTAGTCGCGCGGGGCCGGGGCGTCCTGGCCCGCGGCCCAGTCCGACTCGTTGAGCAGCGCCGAGGCCAGCGCGATGCGCGCGCGGCCGGCGGCGCTCGACTGGGCCCCGGTGATCGCGGCCGCGAGCTGCGCGGCGGCCGCGGCGCCAGCGTCCGGCGAGGAGAAGTCGCGGATCTGGACACCTGCCGCGCCCGGTAGCAACGCCGTGATCGCGTACTCGGCGTTGAGCTGGTAGTTGTTCAGGTCCACCGCGCCGGCGACCAGCCCGCACAGGTTGAGCGCCGCGTCGACGCGCCCGGCGCCGTCCTGTGTGATCTGGCTGTTGACCAGGCCGCCCATCGACTCGCCGACGGACAGCACCCGGCCGGGCCGGCCGAGCAGGTGCTCGGCCGCGGCGAGCGTGGCGAACTGGTCGCGCTCGGCGCTGGCCAGCGCCCACCAGGAGCCGCTGGGATCGTAGGAGGAGCCGGCCAGCGCGTAGCCCTGCGCCAGCAGCGCGTCGGCGCTCGCCGCGGAGGGGGCGTCGGCGGCGAGCGTGGGGCCGAAACCGTGGCTGAAGAGCACCAGGGTTCCGTTCCAGTGCGCGGGTGTGTCGGCGATCCAGGTGGCGCCGTCGGGAAGGGTGCCGGTGTAGTGCCCGGCGGGAACCGCGGCGGGACGCGCGGCGGCGCCCGCCGCCGCGGTCCCGGTCGCGAAGGTGATGCAGAGTGCTGCGAAAAGAGCGGGCATGCGTCTTTGCATGACTGGACGCCTTCCTGCGGCGGTCGAAGTCGGCGCGTCGCGCGGCGGGCGGATGGCCGCCGCGCGGCGGCACGAGCCGGGCAGCTGTGAACGTCGGGGTATCGCGATCGCCCGCCGGTGCGGCGCCGTTCGCGCCGAGGCCTCGGCGCACGCGGCAGTCACCTGCGGGCGCCGAAAATGTACGGCCGTTTTTTTATGACAGTCAAGAGTTTGCCGAGTATTGCTCGGCGTGCGCGGCGCGGCCGGCGCTCAGCCGGCGTCGATGCAGTCCAGCACCTCGCCCGCCAGCCGCGCCGCGGGCTCGTCGAAGCGGCCGGCCAGCACGTGGAAGAGTTCCTCGGCCCGCGCGGCGGGCCAGTGCGCGGGCAGATGGTCGGCGGGAAGATGAGGGTCCTGACGTACCAGGTTCAGCCACTCGGTGTGCAGCAGCAGCTGGCGCGCCAGCGGGTCGCCCGCGCCGGGCAGCGCCGGGTCGGCCCGCTCCCAGCGTTCCCGGAAGGCCCGGTAGCGCCCGGCGATCCCGGGCAGATCGAAGGCCGCACCGATCAGCGCGGCGGCCTCGGTGGGCTCGCCCGAGCGGCCGTGGAACACCCGCAGATGCGCATCGAGGCCCAGGTCGGCGACCAGCGCGGCCACGTCCACCCGGCCGGCCGCGATCCACATGCCGCTTTGCACCGGCCCGAAGCCCGCCCACACCAGCCGGGAGCGCAGGTCGTGGCGTGCGCTGGCCCACGCTTCGGGCAGCGAGAAGCCGACGACCGTCCACGTGCCGTCCCAGGCGCGGTTGACCGCACCGACCCGCCACACCCGGTCGTGGCCGTCCCGCAGCACGCCCTCGGCCCGCGGCGTCAGGCCGAAATAGGTTCTGCGGCCGCGCCGGTGGCGTTCCAGCAGCCCCCGGTTGACCATGCGCGCGAGCGTCGTGCGCACCGCGTCCTCGCCGACGTCGACCCGCCCCAGTACGTCGATCACGCTGCCGGAGGAGACGGCGCCGCCACGCTTGAGCATGTGGACGCCGAAAAAGGTGAGCATCAACGACTGAGGCCGGTGTGTTGGCAGCTGATCGGCGTCTGACACGGCCATGAGCCTAATCCTTGGGCCGAGCCGCGCGGGCCCGACGCACGCAGCGGTGCGTTCCGCGGCAATCCCGGTCAGGAAAGCTCGTGCCAGGCATGTGTCAGGGTCCGGCGGAACCGGTCGATCTCGCGCGCGGCGAGCCCGGCGACCATGCGCTCCTCCAGCCGGCGCACCGGCTCGGCGTGCGCGGCCAGCAGCGCGCGCCCGGTCTCGGTGAGCAGTATCAGCAGTTCGCGCCGGTTGCGCGGGTTGCGCTCGCGCCGGATCAGCCCGCGCTGCTCCAGGGCGCGCACCATGTCCGCCATCGACTGCGCGGTGACGAACGAGTCCCGGGCCAGTTGCGCGGTGGACAGCCCGTCGTGCCGCTCCAGCACGGTCAGCGCCGTGTACTGGAGCGCCGTGATGCCGGTCGGCCGCAGCAGTTCGTCGAGCCGGGCCCGCACGGCGAGTTCGAGTTGCTTGACCAGATACAGCAGCGACGGAGGCGCCTTCGCGTCCGGTTCGGACGTGGGCCCGGCCGTCGTGACAGTCATGGTGCCCCCCTTCGGGTTCCGTCGGCCCAGCGTAGCCCATTGACAGGAAACCTGTTCGTTATCACACTGGCGACCATCAGGAATCCTGATGGTCCATTTGTCGTCTGCGAAAGTCTCAATCCATGGACTTGAACGAGAAGGTGGCGATCGTCACCGGGAGCGGCCGCGGTCTAGGCCGGGCTTATGCCGAGGCGTTGGCCGAGGCTGGCGCCGCCGTGGTCGTCAACGACGTCGACCGCGCCGCGGTCGACGAGGTGGTCGGCGCCATCACCGCGGCCGGGGGCTCGGCGACCGGGGTGGTCGCCGCGGTCGGTTCGACGCCGGCCGCGCAGGAGCTGGTAGAAGCCGCGGTCAAGCAGTTCGGGCGCTTGGACGCGCTGGTAACCAACGCGGGCATCCTGCGCGACCGGGTGCTGTGGAAGATGACCGACGAGGACTTCGACGCGGTGGTCAACGTGCATCTGCGCGGCACGTTCACCTGCGCCCGCGCCGCGGCGGTGCAGATGCGCGCGCAGGGCTCCGGCGGCCGGATCATCCTGGTCTCCTCGCCGGCCGGCCAGCGCGGCAACTTCGGCCAGACCAACTACGCGGCGGCCAAGGCGGGAATCGCCGCGATGGCGCGCACGTGGGCGCTGGAGCTGGCCCGCTCCGGCATCACCGTCAACGCGGTCGTGCCGGTCGCCGCGACCGAGATGACCCGCACCATCCCCGCCTTCGCGCCCTTGATCGAGCAGGCCGAGCGCACCGGTGCACCGCTGCCGCGCTGGCTGCGCGCGCAGGAGGGCCTCGGCACGCCGCGCGACGCCGCGAGCCTGATCGTCTACCTCGCCTCCGACGCCGCGGCGCAGGTGACCGGGCAGGCGATCGGAATCGGCGGCGACCGGCTGGCGCTGTGGGCGCACCCGAGCGAGAAGGCGGTCGCGTTCGCCGACGGCGGCTGGAGCGCGCAGGCCATCGCGGAGACCTGGCATACCGGCGTGGGCGCGCGGCCCGAGAGCTACGGCATCCCCGCCCCGCAGCCACCGGAGGCCTGAGCCGTGGACGAACGCACCGACGGCGCCGCGGCGCCCGCCCCCGCGATCGACGTGCGGCGGCTGGTAGCCATCGACGTGCACACCCATGCGGAGATATCCAAGGACGGACACAGTTCGCTCAGCCCCGAGCTGCTCAAGGCGTCAGAGGCGTACTTCAAGGCGTCCGGGCACCGGCAGCCGACCATCGCGCAGACCGCGGCCTACTACCGCGAGCGCGACATGGCCGCCGTGGTGTTCACCGTCGACGCGGAGCACGCCACCGGGCACCCGCGGATCTCGAACGAGGAGGTCGCCGAGAGCTGCGCCGAACACGCCGACGTGCTCATCCCGTTCGCGAGCGTCGACCCGTGGAAGGGCTTGGCCGCGGTGCGCGAGGCGCGGCGGCTGGTGGAGCGTCACGGGGTACGCGGGTTCAAGTTCCACCCGAGCCTGCAGGGCTTCGCGCCCGATGATCGGATGGCGTACCCGCTGTATCAGGCGATCGAGGAACTGGGCGTCCCGGCGGTGTTCCACACCGGTCAGACCGGGATCGGGGCCGGGTTGCCGGGCGGCGGGGGAGTGCGGCTGAAGTATTCGAACCCGATGTTGATCGACGATGTGGCCGTGGACTTCCCGCAGCTGCGGATCATCCTGGCGCATCCCTCCTTTCCGTGGCAGGACGAAGCGCTCGCGGTGGCCACGCACAAGCCGCACGTCTACATCGACCTGTCCGGCTGGTCGCCGAAGTACTTCCCGCCGCAGCTGGTGCGCTATGCCAACACGCTGCTGCGCGACAAGGTGCTGTTCGGGTCCGACTATCCGGTGATGACGCCGGAGCGATGGCTGGCAGATTTCAGCGGCCTGGAGATCAAACCCGAGGTGCGGCCGAAGATCCTCAAGGAGAACGCCGCGCGCCTGCTCGGTCTTGCCGTACCGCACGCCCAGACGAGAGAGAAGACGACACCGTGACCATCACCGCCGACGGGATCGAGGAGATCAAGGCCCTGGCCGGCCGGGACCTGGGCGCGAGCGGGTGGCTTGAGATCACCCAGGAGCGGATCGACGCCTTCGCCGCCGCCACCGGCGACCACCAGTGGATCCACGTGGATCCCGAGCGCGCGGCCGCGGGGCCGTTCGGCAGGACGATCGCGCACGGCTACCTCACCCTCGCGCTGGTGATCCCGTTCTTCAACGAACTGCTGGAGGTCCGCGGCGTGTCCATGAGCGTCAACTACGGCCTCGACCGGGTCCGCTTCCCCGCGCCGGTGCCCGTCGGAGCGAAGATCCGCCTGGCGGCCCGGGTCGGCGAGGTCGCCGAGGTGACCGGCGGCGTGCAGATGGCGCTCGACTTCACCGTCGAGGTGGACGGCGCCGAGAAGCCCGCGTGCGTCGCCCGCCCGATCTACCGGCACTTCCTCTGATCGCGGCGGTGTGCGCGAGATGCTGAACGCGGGATTGGGCGCCTGGCCGGCCCGGCGCGCCGCGATGTCGCCGGACCGCACCGCGCTGGTCTTCCGGGGCCGCGCGACCAGTTACGCCGAACTGGCCGAGCGCACGGCCCGGCTGGCGGACCGGCTGCGGGCCGCGGGGGTGCGCAGCGGCGACCGGGTGGCCTACCTCGGGCAGAACCATCCGGCCTTCGTCGAGACGATGTTCGCCACGGCGATGCTCGGCGGCATCTTCGTGCCCGTGAACTTCCGGTTGACCGCGGCCGAGGTCGACTACGTGCTCGAACACTGCGGCGCGTGCGCTCTGGTCTACGCGCGAGAGCACGAGGCGGTCGTGCGCGCGGCCGTGCGGGTGCCCGCGATCCGGGTCGTCGTGGCGGCGCAGGACCATGACGGCCCGGCGGCCGCGGACCGCGCGGACCGGGACCCGCAGCAGGCCCCGGACGACGCGCTGGACGACGCGCTGGACTACGAACGCTGGCTCGCCTCGGGTAACCCGGAACCCGTCGACGTCCCGGTGGGTCTCGACGATCCCGCCTTCATCCTGTACACCTCCGGCACGACCGGGCGGCCCAAGGGCGCCGTGCTCACCCACGGCAATCTGGTGTGGAACTGCTACAACCTCCTGATCGGTGTGGACGTGGCCGGCGACAGCGTCTCGCTCACCGCGGCGCCGCTGTTCCACGTGGCCGCGCTCAACCAGCTCCTGCTGCCGACCTTCCTCAAGGGCGGGTGCAGTGTCCTGATGCCGACCTGGGACGTGGACGCGTGCTTCGATCTGGTGGAGCGCTACCGGGTCACCTGGATGTTCGGTGTCACGGCGATGTTCGCCGGCCTGACCCAGTCGTCGCGCTGGGCCGGGGCGGACCTGGGCTCGGTGCGCTGCCTGATGGCCGGCGGCGCCCCGGTTCCCAGGACGCTGATCGAGGCGTATCAGGAGCGGGGCCTGGTCTTCTGCCAGGGCTACGGGCTCACCGAGACGGCTCCTGGTGCCACCTTCCTGGAGGCCGCGGAGAGCGTGCGCGCGGTCGGCTCGGCCGGGTGCGCGGTCTTCTTCACGAACGTGCGGTGCGTCAGGCCGGACATGGCCGATGCCGCGCCGGGCGAGCTCGGCGAGGTCGTGATTCAGGGCCCGAACGTGACGCCCGGTTACTGGAACGACCCTGATGCCACCGCGGCGGCGTTCTCCGCGGGCGGCTGGTTCCACTCGGGCGACATCGCCCGGGTGGACGAGCACGGGATGTTCCATATCGTCGACCGGGTCAAGGACATGTACATCTCCGGCGGCGAGAACGTGTACCCGGCGGAGGTCGAGGCCGCCCTGTTCGCGCATCCGGCCGTCGCCGAGGCCGCGGTCGTCGGGGTCCCGGACGAGAAGTGGGGCGAGGTCGGCCGGGCCTTCGTCGTCCCGGCCCGCGGCCTCGATGCCCTGCCCGATCCGGCGCACCTGCGGGCGTTCCTCGCGGGAAGGCTGGCCAAGTACAAGATCCCGGTGTACTTCGACTTCGTGGACGACCTGCCGCGCACGGCTTCTCGTAAGGTCCAGAAGGGCGCCCTGCGCGCACGCTCCCTCGGGAGCTAGCGGTTCTCCGGACCGGCGTGTGCCCCGTGCCGATTCGCGGCACGGGGCACGGGGTACACCCGACGAGAGGATCAGACCTCTACCGAGAGGTCAGCTGCAGGCGCTTCCGTTGAGGGTGAAGGCGCTGGGGCTGGTGTCGTTGCCGGCCCAGGTGCCCTGGAAGCCGAACTGCACGTTGCCGCCGGGCGCGATGGCCGGGTTGTAGCTCATGTTGGTCGCGGTGACCGCCGATCCGGACTGGGTGACGTTCGCGTTCCACGCGTTGGTGACCTTCTGGTCACCCGGGAAACTCCAGGTCACCGTCCAGCCGTTGACCGTCGAGGTGCCGGTGTTGGTCACGGTCACGTTCGCGGTGAACCCGCCGCCCCACTCGTTCTTCACGTACGAGACCTGACACGTCCCGCCGCTCGGGGCGCCGCCGCTGATCGTCCAGGTGAACGACGTCGAGCCCAACGCACCGGTCGAGTCCATCGCGGTGACCGTGACGTGGAAGGACTGTGACGCGGTCGGCGTGCCGGAGATCAGGCCGGACGAACTGATCGACAGCCCGGTCGGAAGACCGGTGGCGCTGTAGCTCAGGGTCTGGCCGGCGGCCGAATCAGTGGCCTGGATTTGCAGACCGCTGATCGCGGTGCCCACCGTCCCGGTCTGGGTGCCGGGGTTCGTGACCGTCACCGTGTTCCCGCTGTTGGCCGTGCCGGCGACGCGGTACATGACGGTGCCGTGGCTGGGGACGGAGGCGCTGATGGTTCCGGTGGTGGTGGTGATCGCGCCGGTCCACAGGTTGGTCAGGGTGTAGCTGGAGGCCCCGGACTTGCCGATCGCGGCGGCGCTGGTGGTGATGGTGGCGCTACTGCCGCCCTCGTTGAACAGCGCGACCGCCACATCCCCGTTGGCCAGGGGCTTGGCCAGCACGTCCAGACCGCCGCCGGTGACCTCGGTGGCCTGCCTGCCCAGGGAGTCCTGGTCCACCGCGATCACGTTCTTGTTGGTCAAGATCCCCAGCGTGGCGGAGGACGCGTTGGCGATGTTGGTGCCCGCGATCAGCGGGGCGGCCATCTCCGACCACAGCGAGAACTCCGACTGCTGCTCGGTGGCGCTCATCCCGTTGCCGACCTCCAGCATGTCCGGGTCGTTCCAGTGCCCCGGGCCGGCGTAGGAGGCCAGGGCCACGTTGCTGTGGAAGATCGAGAGCATGCTGGAGTAGGAGGCGTTGATGTCCCCGGTGGTGCGCCAGGAGTTGCCCACGTTCGCCCCCCAGGTCCACACGTTCTCCTGCCCCCAGTTGCACAGGGAGAACAGGATGTTGCGCCCGGTGGCGGCCAGCGCGTCGCGCATCGCGGTGTACCGCGTCTGGGCGCTGATGCCGTTGTTGTTGCAGTTGTCGTACTTGAGGTAGTCCACGCCCCAGGAGGCGAAGCTGTTCGCGTCCGTGCTCTCGTGGCCCAGGCTGCCGGGGTACCCGGCGCAGGTCGCGGTCCCGGCGTCCTCGTAGATGCCCAGCTTCAGGCCCAGGGAGTGCACGTAGGAGGCGGTCCCGGAGATCCCGTCGGGGAACTTGGAGGGGTCCGGCACCAGTTGGCCCGCGGAGTTGCGGCTCTTGGTCAGCCAGCAGTCGTCGATGTTGACGTACTGGTAGCCGGCCGCCTGCATCCCGTCGTTGTGCATCGCCAGCGCGGTGGCCTTGATCAACGACTCCGAGACGTTACAGCCATACGCGTTCCAGTCGTTGAACCCCATCTGCGGCGTCAACGCCAGCCCATTACCCAACGCCGACGCCGACCCCGCAACGCCGATTGTGAGCAGGGGCGCTCCCACCACCGTCAGGGCCAATGCGAGCAACCCCGGTCCGGTTCGCCGCCCTCGTCGGCGCGGGCGTGACTCGGACGCTGGGTGTCCACTGTCTTGCATGCTGTCTCCTTGTTCGACGCGGAACGTCATTGTTAGCGCTCACACGCAAGCGCCGACCGGGGCTGCGGTCAGCGACGGGTTGCTTGAGGCGTTTCGGAATGCAGACAGTGCACCGCGGTCAGTGCACTGTCAAGGACGGTGCCGCGGACCGCCGAATGCTGCGCGCACGAGGTGTCGAATCACCAACCGGCCCCGGTCGGCCGCGCGGCCGACCGAGGCGGATGGGGGCCAGGTCGCGCTGCGCCTACCGCGTCATATCCGTGCGGTGCGCGGCCGACCGGCAGAGTCGCGGCTGCGACCTGAAGCGATCGTTCGACGCTGGGACGCAGAGTCCAACAGCGCACTACTTTCAGAAAGCCGATAACCGGCGCGGATGCTCTGCGGCGCGCTTCAGCGCTTTACCGCGAGCGCACCGTAGACGTTCACGTCGGCGTCGGTGACGTCGTTGATGTCCTGGTATCGGATCTTCTCGATGCCGTCCATGTGGTCGAACAGTTCCGGGTCGATCGGGCGGCGCGCGCCGAGCGGCCAGGCGCGGTGGTCCGGGCGCCAGTGGTGCACGGGTACGATGCCGGGCTCGATCAGTTCGAGGCCGTTGTCGGTGAAGAACCGCAGCACCTTGTCCTTCGGCCGCAGCACGAACGTCATCCCGCTGTCCCGGTAACTCTTGGCCACCCGCGCGCCGTTCTCCGGGTTGAGGTCGGTCGTCAGGTGGCTGAGGATCAGGTGGCTGCCGGGGGCCAGGGCCGCCACGAGCCGGGCGACGACGTCGTAGGCGGCTTCGTCCTCGACGAAGTGCAGAATCGCGGCGAGCACCAGCGCGATCGGCCGGTCGAAGGCGAGCGTTCGCTCGGCCTCCCGCAGGATCTTCTCCGGGTCGCGCAGGTCGGCGTCGAGGTAGTCGGTCACGCCCTCGGGACCGCTGGTGAGCAGCGCGCGTGCGTGCGTGAGCACCACCGGGTCGTTGTCGACGTAGACGATGCGCGATCGCGGCGCGAAGCGCTGGGCGATCTCGTGGACGTTCTCCGCGGTCGGCAGCCCGGTGCCGATGTCGAGGTACTGCCGGATGCCGATGTCCTGGGTCAGGTGGGTGACGGCGCGGCGGACGAAGTCGCGGTTGTGCCAGACGTTGAGGTAGCCCCTCGGGTTGGCGGCCAGTGCCGCCTGGGCCGCGGCGCGGTCGGCGGGGTAGTTGTCCCGGCCGCCGAGGAAGACGTCGTACACGCGGGCCGGATGCGGCCTGGTGGTGTCGATCCGTGCATTGATCTGCCGTGCGCGGCTGGCGACGTCGTTTCCGGAAGCGTCGTCGCTCATGCTGTCTCCCTGCGGGGCTTGTGGCCTGATCGGCCTCTGAGATGGAGCACGGTCCAACGTAGAGTACCTTCGTCGTCTGTGCCGCCCATTCATAGGATGTCCCGGGGAAGGCGGCACGTCGCACTGCGCGAGATCGCGTGAAAGTTTCGCCTCGCGGCCGGCCGGCCGGTGCTCGCTCCCGGCGCGTCGAACCGAATCGAAATGCACTGTTACCCTCGGCCGACTCACACATCAGGGCACATATTGATCGTGATGTGCGGGCGGGCCGCTCTTGAGGTTTCCACGGCCTCTTGGCACCTTCACCCAGCGATACCACGCATACGGCCGCACATCCCACCAAAGGCCTGCTTCGGTGGTGTGAAGGAGGAAGGTAATCGATGCGACGGGGCAAGAGGACGACACAGCAGCCTGACAACTGCCGTGCCCACAGCCGCACGCACGGCCGCGGCGGGATCGAGCCGGCGGCCGCGTGGTCGCGAGGACCGAACCCCCTGCGGGCCGTCATTACCGCGGTCGCGGTGGTCGCGGTGGTGGTG
>NZ_JAGSXH010000106.1 GCF_018283645.1 Actinocrinis puniceicyclus
AGATCAAGCAGTGGACGAACGTGCTCGGGGTGAGTCAGACCCCGTCGTCCACCGACACGCCGGTCTCCGGCTGGACCCGGACCCGCTACAACGACGGCTCCGGAACCACGCAGGTCGAGGCGTACAGCATCGCCGGCGCCGGGCATCAGCTACCGATCAAGGGCTCTGGCATGGCCGGCTACGCCATCCACTTCATGGGCCTGGACGCCGGCTCGTCCGGCGGCGGTGGCGGTGGCGGTGGTAGCACGGGTGCGTTGCACGCGGTGGGTGCGGGCAAGTGCCTGGACGATCCGAACAGCACCACGACGCTGGGTACCCAGCAGCAGATCTACAGCTGCGACGGGCAGGCGAATCAGACCTGGACGCACAACTCCTCCAACGAGCTGACCGTGAACGTGGGCGGCAGCACCCTGTGTCTGGACGCGAACGGCAAGGGCACGACCGCGGGCACGAAGGTGATCGTCTACTCCTGCAACGGCCAGACCAACCAGCAGTGGAACCTCAACTCCAACGGCACCGTCACCGGTGTGCAGTCAGGGCTCTGCCTGGACGTGACCGGAGCCTCCACGGCGAACGGCGCCCTGGTGGAGTTGTGGAACTGTAACGGCGGCAGCAACCAGCAATGGACCCTCGGCTGAGCGGGACGCGCCGTATCCGCCGGCGGATCGTGCGGTAGCCGAGCCCGCCGGCCGAAGAAGCACGTTCTCATCGAGTGGTTCTCCGGCGCACCCCACGCCGGAGAACCACTGCGGCCTGCCACGGCGCCGGTGAATACCACCTCTGATACCGGTTTCGGTGGCCGGGGCACGGGCACGAGGCGGGCACCTACCCGAAGGGAGAGCCTTGTGATCCTCAAGCACCGCAGGCCTCTGATCCCGACCCCGCTCTGGGCGTTCGCCGTCGCCGTGGCCATGGCGGTGGGCGCGGCGGCATCGACCTCGGCGGGCCCGGCGCGGGCCGCCACCGAGACCCTGGTCTGGCAGCAGTACGGGCCGCTGACCGGGTACGGCGTGTCGACCGAGTGCAACCCCGGCGGTACGACGAACTTCCCGTGCGGCCCGTCCGACGTGGCGATCTCCACCGGCAGCGACTCGACCGGCCAGTTCACGCAGGTGACCGCGAACCCCCGCGGGATCGCCACGTTCGTCAACGCCATCGGCAACATCCACCTGACGAATACGACCCCTGACGGACAGCCGATCCGGCTGACCACCTATCGCTACGTGCTGGCCTTCCGGCTGCCGCGCATCCCGACCACCACCAGCGCGCCCTGGATCGGCGAGCAGATGCACGAGATGATCCAGTTCTGGGACGGCTCGAACCGGCTGTGGAACGCGAACAAGCACACCCTGGAGGCCGCGGTCTTCTGGAAGCTCAACCCGTGGGACCCGAACCACGGCAGGGTCATGGTTTACACCACCGGCGGTAACGGCGCGCTGAGCGCCGTGGACACCGGCTTCAGCCTCCCGCTCGACACGAACTGGCACTACTTCGAGATAAACGCCGACCTGCGCAACCGCGTGTGGGCCGGCATCGGGCTCGACGGAACCCAGTGGAACCCGCTGACCAACCTCCCGCTCGCGCAGATCTACCACCCGGACTGGGGCAACGACCTGTCGCTGATCCTGACCGGCGAATCGGAGAACGCCTACCCCGGCTCGACCAACCCGATCGTCACCCAGTGGACTACCGACTTCCGGGACGTCAAGCTCTACCGGCAGGACTGATCCGGGAACATCAGCGAGCTGACCCGAGAACGGGTGCGACGGTTTGTCGGTCCGGCGGCTCGATGCCGCCGGACCGAGCCGCGGCGCCGATCGGCAGCGTTCGCCTGTAACGCTTTCGAGGTTGCCGGACATGTAGGGGTGTGACCAACACTGGTGATGACGTGCCCGATGACGCGGTGACCAGATTCGAGCATTTATATGCCGAGTCGCTGTCGGCCCTCTTCGGCTTCTGCA
This sequence comes from Actinocrinis puniceicyclus, assembly GCF_018283645.1. Classification (GTDB taxonomy): domain Bacteria; phylum Actinomycetota; class Actinomycetes; order Streptomycetales; family Catenulisporaceae; genus Actinocrinis; species Actinocrinis puniceicyclus. The sequence goes on from NZ_JAGSXH010000106.1 coordinate 1,962, forward strand.
TACGGAGGTGTGAGAGCCGCGAGGACGCGGCCGATCTGGTGGCCGAGGTGTACCTGGTCGCGTGGCGCCGAATCGCGCGGATGCCGCACGGCCAGGAGGCCAGGCTGTGGCTGTTCGCGGTGGCGCACAGGCTGCTGGCGAATCAGGAACGCGCGCTGCGCCGGCAGCGCAACCTCGGTGCGCGGCTGGCACAGCACTGCGCCGACAGCCACGCCCCGGATCCGGCCGAGTTCCTCGACCGCCGAGAGGCGGCCCGCGTCCTTCACGACGCGCTGGCGACCCTCTCGCCGCAGGACAGCGCGCTGATCACGCTCACGGCGTGGGAGGGGCTGAGCGTGGCGGACGCGGGCCGGGTGATCGGGCTGACCGCTGGCGCGGCGCGCGTACGCCTGCACCGGGCCCGAGGCCGCCTGCGCAGGGCGCTGACCGCCGCACAGGCGCCGGTTGAACCGGTGGCACGTGACGCCGCGGACGCGGCGGTGTTCTGGCCCGCTTTGTCCCATGCCACGGTTTCACGTCCCGAGGAGGACTGACATGCCCCGCAACCACCCGGACCTCGACGTCATGCTGCGTGAAGCGGCAACTGTGCACGACAGCGACCTGCCCGCCTTTCCCTCCGCGCTGACCACGCTGCTGGCGCGGGAGACGGTATCGGCATCCTGTGATGCGGCGGACTTCGACGGCGGCGAGACCGCGGCGCGCGGGCGAACCGCGCCGGCGACGCGCGCGCGCCGCCGACGCGTGGCGCTGGGCGCCGCCCTGGTCGCCGGGACGACCCTTGCCGTGACCCTCACGCAGACTCTGGGCGCCGCCGCGCCGGTCGCGTTCGCCGGCTGGCAGCCGGTCCCCACCATGCTCACCGGTGCGGCCGCGCGACAGCAGTTCGACGCCTGCCCGTACTTCAAGAACAAGAGCTTCCCGCCCGAAATCGCACGGAGGCTCGCCCTGCCCCCTTCCTTCTCCCCGGGCCAGACACTGGTCGAGCAGCGCGGACGCGTGGCCTTCATCGTGTTCGCCAACGGCAAGGTGTTCGGTGACTGCATGCTGCTCGACGGGCGCGGCGACGGCGGGGCGATCGGTAACGACGTCCCCCAGCCCTCTGGTGCGGATGTCGTCTCGAACGGCGGTGGTGCGAGCTACACGTTCGACGCCACCGGCGCCCGGGTCGATATCGTCTCCCTGGCAGGGCGCGCCGGACCCGAGGTGTCATCGGTACTGATTCACCGGGCCGACGGCGTAGTGGTCACCGCGACCGTGCACGACGGGCTCTGGGCCGCGTGGTGGCCCGGCACCGTGCTCGCGGCCGAACTGACCGTCTACACCCGCGACGGCCGCAGCCACGACCAACCGGCCCTCGCTTCGCGCTGATCGCGCGGCGCCGTCGGCCTGTCAGGCGGTCGCGGTGCGCGGCGTGCTCGTTCCGATCGCATGCGCGGTTCGGCTGGCCGCAGCGGAGCATCATTCTGAACCGCGACGCGGCGGCAGCGGCGCGCGGCGGGACCGGTCCCGCTTGCGCAGGGTGCTCAGAGACCGCGCCAGGTGGATCGCCAGGGCGACCATTCCCGCCGAGGTGATGATCAAGCCGACGGTGTGGATGCTGATCCCGTAGATCGTGAAGCTGACCGTGTAGGTCAGGATCGCGCCGACCGTGATCGCGACCAGGGCGCCGGTCACGCCCTGCGGCCTCATCGGGCTGAACCCTTGACCGCGCACCGTCGCCGGTCGAGGCGAGCCCCGCAGCTCAGGGCCCGGCCGGCGGTCGGTCGGGAAGGAACCTGTCTCGGCATCGTGCGGACGCCCGTCTCCGGACCACGGCAGCATCCGGTCTCTCATATCTCCCACGGCGACGCCGGAGCGACGACCGGTGTTCGAAATGCCGCGAGCACCCTCGACCCTACTCGGTTTCCGGCGCCGCCGTCCGGCCCGTCTCGCCGGGTGCGCTGGTCACATCCGGCCCGGGTAGTTTCCGGGGACGGTGCGGCAGATGCAGCCTCGGCTCAACCCTCCGGTAACCGTCGCGTCGCAGTACCGGATGGATATCGGGTCGTGTTGATCGTAGGGGTGCCCGCACGTGCACAGGCCGGCCGGGGAGGGCTGGCCGGCGCCATCGGCACCGATCACAACCGGTGTCGCGGCCGTCTGGCTGTTCGCTGTTAGCGGCATGGTCCTCACCGTCTTGAGACGTAGAAGGTCGTGGAACGCGGTGAAGGAGCGTGAGGTCCGGACGCGTCCTGGCGCGCTGGATGCTCTGAGTGTTTCACGGATCGAAGGTGCCGGCCGACAAGCGGACACCGCAGGACCGGCGCGCGGGGTCGGCGGGCCCGGCGCGGGCGGCGTCGATCCGGCTTGGATCACCGATGCTGCGCGCCGCGGCCGCGAGCCGATCGGCGCCCAGCGAAGCAGTGAGAGTACGATGAGTGACACCGAGGGTACTTCGCACGACGGCTTCCTGGCCGGCCTCGCCCCTGGCGAACGGCAATCGGCCCCTAGCGGGCACGGATCGGCACACGATGACAACCCTCGACTTCTCCGATCCCCCGGATGACCGTGCGGCGCCCGCGCCGAGAGCGTCGGCCGGGTTGCGGCTGCGGCGGCGCGAACCGAGCGTCGCCGACGGGTTCGTCGACGGCGCGTGGTGGCCTCGCTCGCTCGACCTGAGCGTCGAACTGCCCCCGCTGCTGGCCGAGTTGAGCCGCGCCGGGCACGACGTCGCGCGGGTCAGCTACGACCCGGCCGCATGGAACCCCGCGCCCGGCGTTCTGGCCGGGCCCGGCCGGCCGGTGACCCTCGACGGCAGCGCGCGGCAGGCGCCGGCGTCGGTCAGCCTCGCCGACATCTCTGGCGCGCGGCACACCGAACTCGTGGTGATAGCGCCGCACACCGATCCGCACGTCGCGCAGCGCGTCCTGGCCCTCGCCCGACTCGGCGGCGACCTGCTTCGCGCCGTCGGCATGATCGAGCGGGCGAACCGTGCCCAGTCTCCGGCCGCGGCCGCGGCACGCGCCGGCCTGCAGGATCCGCTGTCCGCCGCCGTCTGGGAGACCGACGGCGGGCGCGTCCTCGTGCCGTGAGCGGCGCCGCGCCCTACCTCACCGACCTGTTCGAACCGGCCCTCGCTTCTGGAGCATCACCATGGGCGTTCTGATCACCACCATCGTCATCTTCGCGCTGCTGTGCCTGCTCGCGGCCGCGCTCTCCGTGAAGATCGTCAAGCAGTACGAGCAGGGCGTGCTCTTCCGGTTCGGGCGGGTGATCGGCGCGCGCGAACCCGGCTTCCGCGTGATCATTCCGTTCGTCGACGTGCTGCATCGGGTCTCTCTGCGCATCGTCACCCAGCCGATCCAGTCCCAGGGCATCATCACCCGCGACAACGTCAGCGTCGACGTCTCCGCGGTCGCCTACTTCCGCGTCGTCGACGCGATCAAGTCGGTGGTGGCCATCGAGAACGTGCGCGCCGCGATCGACCAGATCGCCCAGACCACGCTGCGCAAGGTCGTCGGGCAGCACACCCTCGACGAGACCCTGTCCGAGACCGACCGGATCAACCTCGACATCCGCAAGATCCTCGACGTGACCACCGTGGAGTGGGGCGTGGAGGTCACCCTCGTCGAACTCAAGGACATCCAGCTGCCCGAGAGCATGAAGCGGGCCATGGCCAAGCAGGCCGAGGCGGAGCGGGAGAAGAGAGCGAAGATCATCAACGCGGAGGGCGAGTCCCTGGCCGCCGCGGCCCTCGGCGACGCCTCGGACACGATGATGGCCCACCCCCTCGCCCTGCAGTTGCGCAATCTGCAGAGCCTGGTGGAGATCGGCGTGGACAAGAACACCACCGTCGTGTTCCCCGCCCCGCTGATGACCACGATCGCCGAGCTCGGCGCGTTCCTGGCCCGGGAAAGCGCCGCGGCGACCCCGGCGTCGCCGCAGGCGGCGCCCAGCACGCAGCGCGCCCCGCTGCGGATGGCGGCGGCCGTCGCGATGCCCGACCCGGACCGCGTCGCACCGACGCGCTAAAGCCAAAGGAGCGCTAAAGGCCCTTCAAAGCTTCAAAGGCGTTTGGTCTGGCCGTCACGACAGATGAGGGCATCCCGCCTGGTTTTGGCGGAAACCGTCACCAAGGGTGGACGGCCGGGCCGCCGCGTCGGGCGGATCCGCATGACGCGGGCCCTGCCGCGGCCCCGGCTTTTACGTCGGCGTCATAGCGGATCTTCGGCCGCGCAACATGCAATGACCAAGATGTTGCCATGACCAAGCCGCCGAAGAACCACCACCGCGAACTGATCGAACTCGCCGCGCTGTTCGTGGCCGCCGGTCTCGCCGACCTGTTCACGGACGTTCTCGGCCATCGGGTCGAGGGCCCCAGCGCCCTGATCATCCTCGGCGTGGTCGTGGCCGCCGTGACCTTCGCCCGCCATCGGCCGGTCGGGCGCGGCGCGCCGCCGCCGCGCGCGGGAAGCGCCGCGCCGTTCCCCGTCGACCCGGCCGACCCGGCGCTCCTGGCCGGACCCAGCGGCCGGCTCTGGCGCGTACGCACCATGGTCGAGGACACGCCGGGCCGGCTCGCCGTGCTCGCGGGCGCCTTCGCCGCGGTCGGTGCCAACATCCTGACGCTGCAGGTCCATCCGTACACCGAAGGGGCGGTCGACGAGTTTCTGGTCGAGGCCCCGGGAGAGGTCGCCGCGCAGCAGCTGGGCGCCGTGGTGGCCGCCGCCGGCGGCGGCCAGGTGCACGTGGAGGCCGCCGACGTGACCGCCCTGGCCGACGTGCCGACTCGCGCGCTGGCCCTCGCGCGCCGCCTCGCCGACGACCCGGGCGAACTGGCCCGCGTGCTGGTCGAACTGCTCGACGCGACCGAGGCGGTATGGCTCGCGCCCGACGAGGCAGCGGGATCAGCGGGATCAGCGGAATCGGCGCGGACGGGCCGCGACGGGCACGGAACCGAGAGCACCGCGATCCGGGTGCACGGACCGAACCCCGCGGTGCTCCTGGTCTCGCGCCCGCAGGTGCCGTTCACCTTCGTCGAGTTCGCCCGGGCGCAGGCGATGGCCGACCTGGCCGCGGCCTTGCACCGGGACGACCCGCCGCCGCCCGCGCCGGGACCCGCCGCGCGGTTGATCGCGGCTGATACAGCACTCTGATCACGCGATCAGGGCGCGGCCGGCCGCGGCGGCGTGCTTCGCCTCACTGCCGCCAGGTCTGGCTGGTGGCGATCTGGGAGAGTTGGGCGATCGTCAGCGCGGGTGCGGGACGAGTCGGGGGGCCGCTCGCGGAAGCGGCGTTGAACTCGAAGACCACGACGCGCAGTCCGTCCGGTCGCAGCGCGTCGACCATCCACTCGACCACGTTTCGCGCGTTCGCAGACGGTTGCCGGGTGACGACCTCCTTCGTGCCGTCCGGCAGCGTCGGGGCGCTGCACACCGCGTTCTGACCGGCACGCGATGCGCAGTTCATCGAGTCGGCCAACGCGGTCATGTTCGGCTGCACGTTGACTTCGAGCGCGCTCTTGCCGTGTCCGTCGTCGACGATGAGTTCGGCCGGCCCGCTCTGGCCGCTTTGATCCGACTTCGTCAGCCCCGAGGGCAGCAGGCCGGTGAGCGTCGCGATGACCTTGGCCCGCCCCATGAACGCCGGCGCGCCACCGGTGTGACCGGCCGGTGCTCTCATCGAGGCGAGCACCGGCTGCCAGACGCTGCTCTGCGCGATCCCGACGAGCCGGTCGGTCGACAGGATCGGATCGGCTGAATCGGTGGTGCTCTTCTCGGCGCCGCCGCCGTACTCGGTGACTTCGATGATCGAGCCGTCGCCGCGGATGGCCACGACCGTCCACATCTGCTGCCCGGAGCCGGTCTGCGGCCGCACGTAGTCCTTGTCCGTGACGAGCAGAGAGCCGTCAGCGAGCGTGCGACTCGAGCAAACTCCGTACGGGTGTTCCACGGACCCCGGGCAAGCACTGTACGACGTGGCCGTCACCGGTGTTCCCGCCGCCACGCGATACAGGGCGACGTCGACCTGTGACGAGCCGCCGCCGATGTGCACCACGACGGAGGCGAACGGAGCGACTGCGTTTAACATGCGGTCCGCCTGTGTGCCGCGGCCCGTCGGGTCGCTGAAGACGGCCCCGGCGGGTAACAGGCTCTCCAGCGAGTTGATCATCCACTGCTCTGATAGGCCTGACGCCGAGGGGCTCGCGCTCGCGCTCGCGGTCGCGGACTCGTGCCGTACCGGGGAGGTCGCGGCGGTGTGCGTCTCCGGGCCGCGCAGGACCTCGGGGCCGATGACGGCGCCGGCGGCCGCGACCAGGCTCAGCGAGGCGGCGAGCGCCGAGAGCCGGACGGCTCGCACGCGCCGCATCCGGCGCCCCGGGCGACGCCGCGAGCCACGAGGTCCCCGGGCGGATCCGGGAACACCTCTGCGGTGGCCCGCAGCGCGCCGGGGAAAAGCTCGTCGAAGTCGCTGGTTGTTCGGCTGACGCGGCGCCAGGACCGGTAGAGCTTGCCCAGTGTTTCCTGCACGAGGTCCTCGGCGAGGTGCCAGTCCCCGGTCAGCACGCATCCCGCGCGGAACAGCCGACCGCTCGTCGCCGTCGCGAACTCTTCGAAGTCCAGCGGCACGTTCCCCACGATGTCCCTCCAAGCGTGCTGACGCCCTTTAAACAGCGGTGGCGGCCGGGTACGTTACAGCCCGTTTTCGTGACCTACATCACATCGCCTGCCGCGCGACCGCGTATGGGTGTTTCAGAACACTAATGAGTGTCAGTGGCGCAATTCGCGCGGCGCGAACCGGGGATCGTCGAAACGTATCTGAGCCCTGGTATGGGCGCGTCAGATGGCTAATTTGCGCCGGGAACCCCCTGCGACTGCGGCGCGGCGCGGTGCTACCGCGCACCGGCCGGTCAGCCGTCCCGCGACTGCGCGTCGTCGTCTCGGGCGGACGGAGTGGTTCCCGGACGCTGGGCCGTGCTGAAGTGGGCCGCGCGGCGGTGCACGCGACGGCGGCGGCGGATGCGCGACGCCGAGGCGGCGGCCGGGTGCGGCGGTACGACGCGGTAGAAGCGGCGCTTGCCGATCTCGATCAGCCCCAGGTAGCAGACCACCATCAGGACGAGGGTGAGGAAGAAGCCGAGCGGCAGCGGGTGGAAGCCCAGGGTGGCGGCCAGGGGCGTGGCGGGAAGTATCGCTCCGACGCCGACCGCGGCGAGCGCGGCGAGCAGGAGCGGCAGGCTGGGCCGGCTGCGGAAGAACGGAATGCGCCGGGTGCGGATCGCGAAGATCACCAGGGTCTGGGTCGCCAGGGACTCCACGAACCACCCGGAGCGGAACTGGGCCGGCCCGGAGTGGAAGACCCAGAGCATGACCCCGAAGGTGGCGAAGTCGAACACCGAGCTGATCGGCCCGAAGAACACCATGAAGCGGCGGATGAACGCGATGTCCCAGTGTGAGGGACGGGCGAGCTGCTCGGGATCGACCTCGTCGGTGGGGATGGCCAGCTGGCTGGAGTCGTACAGCAGGTTGTTGAGCAGGATCTGGGACGGCAGCATCGGCAGGAAGTGCAGGAACAGCGACGCCCCGGCGGCGCTGAACATGTTGCCGAAATTGCTTGACGTGCCCATCAGCACGTACTTGACGGTGTTGGCGAAGATGCGGCGGCCTTCCACGACCCCGTCGGCCAGCACGCCCAGGTCCTTCTCCAGCAGGATCACATCGGCCGCGTCCTTGGCCACGTCGCTGCCGGAGTCGACGGAGATGCCCACGTCGGCGGCGTGCAGCGCCAGCGCGTCGTTGACCCCGTCGCCGAGGAACGCCACGCCGACCCCGCTGGTGCGCTGGGCGCGCACGATCCGGGCCTTGTGCTCCGGGCTCACCCGGGCGAAGACCATGGTGCCGGGCACGGCCGCGGCCAGCTGCGCGTCATCCATGGCGTCCAGGTCCGCGCCGCTCAGCGCGCCGCCGTCCGGCAGCCCCAGGTCGCGGCACACCTTGGTCGCGACGACCGGGTTGTCGCCCGTGATGACCTTGACGGCTACGCCGAGCGCGGCGAGCCGCTCCAGCGCCGCGCGCGCCGAGGTCTTCGGCGCGTCCAGGAAGACCAGGAACCCGGCCAGGGTCAGGTCCTTCTCGTCGCCGGGCCCGAGCGCGGCCGCCGCGGGCGCCGGGCGGCCGGCCACCGCGATGACCCGGTTGCCGGCCGCGAATTCACGGTCAAGGGCCTCGCGGGCGCTCTGCGGCACCCGGACGCAGCGCTCCAGGACGGCCTCCGGCGCCCCCTTGGTGATCAGGGTTCGCATGCCGCCGGGCTCCTCGACCAGCACCGAGGTCATCCTGCGCTGATGGTCGAACGGCAGGATCGCCAACCGCGCGGTGCCGCGCGAGCCGTCGGTGGCGGCGCCGGCGGCCGGGGAACGCCACAGGGCGACGTCCAGCGGATTGCCTCCCACCGCGAGGCCCTGCTCAAGGCTCGCCTCGTTGCACAGCAGGCCCCAGCGCAGCGGCCCGTCGTCGATCTGCCCGTCGGCGCCGAGCGAGCGCATGAAGCTGATCTGCCCCTCGGTCAGCGTCCCGGTCTTGTCAGTGAACAGCACGTCCACGTCGCCGAGGTCCTCGATGCACACCAGCCGTTTGACCAGGACCTTGAGTTTGGCCAGGCGGCGCGACCCGTCGGCCAGGCTGGTCGAGACGACCGCGGGCAGCAGTTGCGGGGTGATGCCGACCGCGATGGCGAGGGAGAAGAGCAACGCGTCGATGACCGGCCGGTGCAGGACCACGTTGATCACGAAGATCGACACGGTGAGCGCCGCGGCGACCTCGGCGAGCAGCATCGAGAAGCGGCGCAGCCCGACCTGGAACTCGGTCTGGGGCTGATGCGCGCCCAGCCCGAAGGCGATCTTCCCGAACTCGGTGCGCCCACCGGTCGCCACCACCGCGCCCAGGCCGCTGCCGGACTGCACCACGGTGCCCATGAACGCGCAGTCGGCGCGTTCGGCCAGCGGCGCGCCCGCCGCGACCGGTTCGGCGCTCTTGTCGGCGGGCAGCGATTCGCCGGTCAGCATCGACTCGTCGCACTCCAGCCCGGCGGAATCGACCAACCGGACGTCCGCCGGGACGATCTCGCCGAGCCGCAGTTCCACCAGGTCGCCGGGTACCAGGGCGGTGACGTCCACCAAGCCGGTCCGGCCGCCGCGTCGCACCAGGACCTGGTGGCTGATCTGCGCGTGCAGCGCCGCGGCGGCCTGCTCCGCCCGCAACTCGTTGACGAACCCGAGGCCGACGGACAGCAGCAGGATCGCCCCGATGATCAGCGCGTCGCTGCGCTCGCCGACGAAGTACGACGCCACCGCGGCGATCGCCAGCAGCCCGAGCAGCGAGGAACGCAACTGGTGCCACAGCACCAGCCACACGCCCGTTCCGTGGGACGCCACCGCGTTGGGACCGAACCGCTCCAGCCGCCGCGCCGCCTCGGCGTCGGACAGCCCGCCCGCGTCCGTGCCAAGACGGGTCAGCACCTCGTCAGCGGACAGGACGCTCGCGTCGGCCGTGTCGAGGTCGCCCGGCCGCGGCCCGGTGCGGCTTTCCGCCGCGGGCGCCACCGTCGTCATCGCGCGCCGCCGGGCGCCGGGCGCCGATCACGCGGCGCGGTGGCCGCGGACTGCGCGCGCCGCCTGATCCCGCGCAGCATCCCGCGGCTCATCAGGAAGCTGACTCCCTCGGCCGGTTCGACCAGGAGCGCCGCCCAGGGCCGGGTGTATCCGTACCGCTCGCGCACCAGCAGCCTCGTCGTCTCGCCCGGCTCGCCGCGCAGGACGAACGCCCAGGTGAAGTCGTACGGGGCCGCTGTGCCGCCGAGCGGGACCGCGCCGCGCAGCACGAGCGATCGGCCGCGGTCCAGCAGGGCCACGTCGAGTCCGACCCGAGGCGCGAGCATGACCCGGTCGCCGACCGCGACGTCCTGCCATTGCGGCACCACCCGCGCGGCGCTGTGGATGTCGCAGCCGACCAGGTTCTCCAGCAGGTCGTAGCTGTAGAACCCGCCGCGACCCTGTCCCAGTTGCGCTATCCACGGCCAGACCTGGTCGGCCGGCGCGTGGATCGTGATGGCGCGGGTCGCGAGCAGATCCGCGTCGGCGATCAGTTCGTCGCCGGGCAGCGGCCCGGCGCACTCCTGCGCGGTGGCGCCCCACCGCAGGTGCCACGGTCTGCCGACGGACCAGTAGGCGGCCAGCGCGCCCGCGAGCAGACCCGAGCCGGCAAGAGGTCTCGCGGTCATCTGGCTCTACCCTTCGTCTCCGGCTCGCCGCCGGTGCAGCGGTGCGCGCCGTCCAGGGTGCGCGCTGTCCACAGTGCGGCCATCAGCCTCTGCGCGACAGGGCCGCGCGGCCCCGATCGGGCTGGGCGAAGGGCCCCCCGCCCGCCGCACGATGGACCGCCACCGCACGGTCGCCGACGGGTGCGGTAGCTTTCCCGGGTACCGGTTGGCGTCCGCGGCGCGCGACGTTCGCGGCCCGCGGGACGAACCACAACGGGAAGACGGGCTGTGTGATGATCGGTCGCAAACGGATCGCGTTCCAGGGCGAGCCGGGAGCCAACTCCCACATCGCCTGCCGCGAGGTGTACCCGGAGTTCGAGGCCGTCTCATACACCACCTTCGACGAGGGCTTCGCGGCTCTTGAGGCGGGCGACGTGGATCTGGCGATGATCCCCGTGGAGAACTCGACCGCGGGACGCGTCGCCGACATCCACCGGTTGCTGCCGCAGTCCCCGCTGCACATCATCGGCGAGCACTTCCTGCGGATCGAGCACTGCCTGCTCGCGGTGCCCGGGGCGGCCGAGGAGAACCTGCTCACCGCGCACAGCCATCCGCAGGCGCTGGCGCAGTGCCGCGAGTCGCTGACCGCGCTGGGTCTGACGCCGGTGGTCTCGGCCGACACCGCGGGTGCCGCGCGCGAGGTCGCGCAGGCGGGGGATCCGACCCGGGGCGCGATCGCGTCACGGCTGGCCGGTGAGATCTTCGGATTGCAGGTCGTGCGGGAGGGCCTGGAGGACCATCCGCACAACACCACGCGTTTCATCATCCTGTCACGCAGCGAACTGCGGGCGGCGGCGGGCGTCGGCCCGATCGTCACCACGCTGGTGTTCAAGGTGCGCAACCGGCCGGCCGCGCTGTACAAGGCGCTCGGCGGTTTCGCCACCAACGGGGTCAACATGACCAAGCTCGAAAGCTGCATGGTCAGCGGCCAGTTCTTCGCCACGCAGTTCCTCGCGGACATCGAGGGCCACCCCGACGAGGTCCCGACCGGCAACGCGCTGGAGGAGCTCGGCTATTACGCGGATTACCGGATCCTCGGGGTCTACCGGGCCAACCCGGTGCGCGACTTCTACAAGTCGGCTCTGGCGGCGGCGCCGCCAACGGCGGACCCGACCGGACGCGCGGAGAACCCGCGGGACCTGGCTTCCCACCTGGCCGCCGTCACCAGCATTTGAGGCCGAAAGGGGCGCACCGGCCGCCCGCGACGGCGGCTCAGGACCGCCAGGTGTCGTTGAAGGTGATCGATCCGGACGAACCGGTCGTGTAGTAGCGGTTGGCCCCGCTCTCCCAGGTGACGTTCCCACTCGAGTCGATCTTGATGTACTTGTACTCGAGGTAGGTGTTCGCCGGCACGCTGAGCGCGGCGGTCCAGTACGGGTAGTTCCGCGAGGAGAGCGCGACGGCGTTCGCCGGGCTCCAGCTGCCGAGCGCCGGGATCGAGCCGACGATGTAGACGTTCTGGCCCCAACTCGTCGTCGCGTTCGCGTTGACGTTCACGGTGAAGGTGGCGGTGGACGGCCCCGACACCCGGCTGCCGCGGTCGATCGCCACGGCGTCGTGCGCCGGGACCGTGACCGTCGCGCGATTGCCGGACACCGTCACGGTCGGGCCCGTGCACGTCCCGCCCGACACCGAGCCGTGGATGATGTCGCAGTAGGTTCCGTCCGGCAGGCCGGTGGTGAAGGTGCGGGTCTGCGCGGACGACTCGTTGTCGAGGGAGATCCACGCGTCCGGGCCCCGCGAGAACGCGATCAGGTTCGTGCCGTCGGTGTACCAGTTGGCCACCGGGTCGCCGCCGGCGAGCGCGAGGTTGTGCCAGCCGACCATGTTCGCCACGCCGGTGATCCGGTCGGTGCAGTACCAGCCGCTGCTGCAGTTCGTGCCGGTCACGTACCCGTTGGCGTCCGAAGGCGGTGAGTCGCCGGTGTTGTTCCAGGTGAAGCCGGAGTACACCTGGGGCGTGCCGAACCCCCAGGCCAGCAGGAACTCGGTGGCCAGGACATAGGTGGCGCCGTTCTTGTAGCTCAGGTTCGAGCCGTCCCGCTCGGTGTCGTGGTTGTTGACGAACGTGGACGAGTAGGCGCCCGGGATCAGGCTCCACGAGGAGAACCCGCCGAAGTCGGCGATGTCGCCGGTGAACTGGGTCTTGATCGCGTCGGCGTAGTCGAAGCCGATCAGGCTGCCGGTGTTCTCGAAGGAACTCGGCTGCAACTGCGTGTTCGAACTGCCGAACGCCACCTCCTGGACGATGTAGACCGGCTGCCCGGTCGTCGTGTCCTTGTTCAGCAGCGATTCGAGGGCGGCCAGATCCGTGTGGCCGATGTGCTTGGCGGCGTCGAGACGAAAGCCGTCCACGCCGTAGCCGATCAGCTTGTTGAGGTACGCGGCCTCGGTGCTGCGTACGTATGCCGACTCAGTACGCAGATCCGGTAGCGCATCGAGCTCGCACTCGGTGACCTGCGTGTAGTCGTTCCAGTCGGTGATCTGGTCCGAGGAGACCGGGCAGTCGTTCGGGTAGTTGTGGAAGTCCGGCGACGAGTACGCAGGGTACGACGACCCCGGAGTGTAGCTCGCGCCGCCGTAGCTGGTGTCGTTTCCGTCCTGCCTGGCCATGTGGTTGAGGACGGCGTCGACGTAGACCTTCACGCCCGCCTGGTGGCACGCGCCGACCATGGCCCTGAACTGCGCGTCGTCGCCCATGCGGCTGGTCAGGTCGTAGTCGACCGGCTGGTAGATCTCCCACCACGGGTGCCCGTCCGCCGCGTCGGTCATCGAGTCCTCGGGCGGGGCGACCTGGACCGCCGCGTATCCGTCCGGGCCCAGCACGTTCGTGCACTCCGACGCCACCGAGTTCCAGTTCCACATGAACAGGTTGGCGGTCACGTCCTTGGCCGGGCTGCTCGCGAGCGCCGGCGCGGCGGCGCTCACCAGGCTGACGGGGACGGCCGTCGCGGCGACCAGAGCGGCGGCGACGGCGAGGGATCGTCCGGGGTGACGGCGCATCATCGCTCCATCTCAGCGCCCTACGACGCACGCAGATGCCTCATACACAACGCGCTGGTGACGGTACACCGCCGTCGGCCGCCCGGGAAGCGGCGGACGGGTGCACGGGAAGCGGCGGACGGGTGCACGGCCGCGCCGCACACTCGCGGGGCGCGGCGGTTTCCGGCTGCCGCACAGCCGGAAACCGCCGCGCTGCGGCCGCGCCGCCGGGGCCGCGCCGCCGGGGCCGCGCCGTCGGCACCGACTGCGGCCGCGCGGCTATCGGCCCAGCCACCCGCCGTCGACCGGGATCAGCGCCCCGTGCACGTAATCCGAGGCGGCGGAGGCGAGGAACACGGCGACGCCGGCGAAGTCCTCGGGCCGCGCCCAGCGTCCCGCGGGGATGCGGGCCACGATCGCCTGGAACCGGACCGGGTCATCGCGCAGCGCCTGGGTGTTGTCGGTCTCGACATAGCCGGGCACGATCGCGTTCACGTTCACCCCGTGGCCGGCCCACTCGTTGGCCAGCGCCCGGGTGAGCCCGGCGATCCCGGACTTGGCCGCGGCGTAACCGGGTACGTTGATGCCTCCCTGGAAGCTGAGCAGCGACGCGGTGAAGATGATCTTCCCGTGCCCCTGTTCCAGCATGCGGCGGCCCACCTCGCGGGAAAGAACGAACTGGCTGCTCAGGTCGACCTCCAGGACGCGGTCCCAGTCGGCGTCCGGGTGCCGCGCGGCCGGGGCGCGCGCGATGGTGCCGGCGTTGTTGACCAGGATGTCCACCGGGCGGCCCGGTTCGGCCAGTTCGCGGGCCAGGTTGAGCACGGCGCCGCGGTCGGCGAAGTCGGCGCTCAGACAGCGGCACGCGCGGCCGAGGGCGGTGACGCGCTTCTCCACCTCGCTGCCGGAGGCTTCCAGGTGCGCGCTCACCGCGACGATGTCGGCCCCGGCCGCGGCCAGCGCCTCGGCGACGGCCAGGCCGATGCCGCGGCGCGCGCCGGTCACCACGGCCAGTTTCCCGCTCAGGTCGAATGTGGACAGGTGCGAGTGGTTCATCGTGCTTCCGTTCCCTCGGCGCGGCAGTCGATCAGGATCTTCATGCCGCCGGCGCCGGATTCGAGGGCGTGGAACGCCTGCGAGCAGCGGCCCAGCGGTTCGACGCGGGAGATCAGGTCCGCGGCGGGAATCGCGCCTTCGGCCAGCAGGCTGACGGCCTGCTCGAAATCGGCGCGCTGGTAGAGGCGCGCGCCCAGCAGGGTCAGTTCGCGCCAGAAGAAGCGGTGCAGGTTGACCTCGCGCGGGCCGGTGTGGATGGCGACCTGGACCATCCGCCCGCGGGTGGCCAGAGCGTCGACGGCGGTGGTCACGCCGGCGGCGGCGCCGGAGACCTCGAAGGCCACCGCGGCGCCCGCGCCGCGGCTCCACAGCGCGACCCCCTCGGCCGGATCCTCGGCGCCCGGGTCGAGCGTGGCCAGGCCGAGGCTCTCGGCCACGGCCCTGCGGTTCGGGTCGGGTTCGACCACGAGCACGTCGGCCTCGCCGCGCCGGGCCACGAGCGCGATCAGCAGCCCGATCGGGCCGCCGCCGACCACCAGCGCCTGCTCGCCCGGCTCGATCCGCGCGCGTCGCACGTCGTGCACGGCCACGGCGATGGGTTCCACCAGCGCGGCGTGGTCCAGGGGCAGTTGCCGGGGCAGCCGGACGAGTGTCCCGGCCGGTACCGTCCAGCTGTTCTGCAGGGATCCGGCGGCGTCGATGCCGAGGAAGACCAGGCGGTGGCAGATGTGCCCGTGGCCCGCCAGGCAGGCGGGGCACTGCCCGCACGAGGTCAGCGGCATCACGGTGACGTGGTCGCCGGGCTGCCAGTCGGTGACGCCGGGGCCGACCTCGGCGACGCGTCCGGACATCTCGTGCCCGATGACCCCGGGCGGTTTGACCCGCCCGTCCATGTCGCCGTGGTAGATGTGCAGGTCCGTCCCGCAGATCCCGGTGAAGGCGACGTCAACGCGCACCTGGCCGGCCTGGGGCGGCGCGGTCTCGGCGGGTTCGAGTGCCAGGGTGCGGGCACCGGTGTACACGATACGTTGTGCGGTCACGCTGGGGGCTCCTCGCTCAGATGCCAGATCTCGGTCAGGTCGGACCAGTTTCCGCCGGCGCCGGTGTCGGGCCACGGCTCCTGGCAGGGGTCGGTCAGCTGCCACCATTGCCGGGTCTGCGGGTCGGCGCCGATCGCGGCGAGATCGGACGCGAAGTCCTCGCCGTGGTACTCGAAGTAGCCGAACAGCGTGTCGCCGCGCAGGAAGATGCTGTAGTTGCGGATGTTCGCGGCGCGCAGGGCGGCCTCGACACCGGGCCAGACCCGCCGGTGCAGCTCGAGGTACTCCTCGCGGCGTTCGGGACGCAGCCGGATGGTCTGGGCGACCCGTCTCATGGGTGTTCCTTTCGTGCCGGCGACAGCGCGGACGCGGCATAGTCGAGTCGGTATATACGTGTCGCGTTGTCGTGCAGCACCGCGGCGGCGTCCTGCGCCGGATACGCGGCGAGCGCGGTGCGCACGAGGTCGAGCCAGTCCTCGTACGATGTCGCCAGGGTCATCACCGGCCAGTCGCTGCCGTACATGCAGCGCCCGGGCCCGAAGGCGTCCAGGGCCTCGCGCAGCACGGCGACAAGCGACGGCCGCGTCGCGTCCGGGGCCACCTCGGTCATCAGGCCCGAGAGCTTGCACACGACGTTATCCAGCCCCGCCAGCCGCCGCAGGTCCTGTCGCCAGGACGACTCGCCGCACCCGAAGGCGGACCGAGGCTTGCCGAGGTGGTCGACGATGATCGTGGTCTGCGGGCAGGCCGCGGCCAGCCGCGCCAATTCAGGCAGCTGATGTTCCCGGACGCAGGCGTCGAAGGGGAGCGAGACCTCGCCCAGCGTCCGGATTCCCGCGCGGAAACACGCGTCCGCGGTGAACCCGTCGGCCTCGTCCTGGAGGTTGCGGCGCACCCCGACCACGAACGGGTCGTCCGCGTGGTGACGCAGCGCGGCGGCGGTCCGTCCCTGGTGCTCGAGCGGGACGTGCGCGACGGCGCCGAGGATCCAGGGGTTTCGGCGGGCCTCGTGGCGGATCCAGGAGATCTCCTCCTGCGCCTGCTGCGGGCTCCTGCCCGCCTCCATGAAGATCGCGCCGGCCGGAGCGCAGCCGGAGCGGACGAGGTCTTCGGCCGTCAACGCGCGGTTGAGCGCCGGCGCCTCGCCGAGCCAGGGATAGCTCAGGCGCCGGGGATCCCAGAAGTGCAGGTGCGAGTCGATGACCGCCGCAGCAGCAGCCGCGTCACCGCGGGTTGTCAGGGCTGCCGGGCCTGTCGGGCCTGCCGGGGCGCCGGGGGTCCTGTTCACGCTGCCGCGCCCGGATGCTGGTTCTCCGGGCGGCCGCTGACCCAGCCCACGTCGCGGATCGGCGCCAGGAGCAACTCGACCTCGCGCAGGAGTTGCTCGTCCAGCGGCTCCTCGACCCAGCGCACGTTGCGGCTCACGTCGCTGGGATGACTGGCGCCGACGACGGTGCTCGCCGAGTCGCCCGTGGCGAGCGCGAACTGGAGCGCGAGGCGGGCCAGGTCCCCGCCGCGAGCCGCGCACAGCCTGGCCGCGGCCGCGCAGTGTTTGAGAACCGCTGCGCGCGCCGGATGCCACGGCGGCGGCCCCTGCGGCGTCAGCGCGCCCATCGCGAGGGGCGCCGCGTTGATCACGCCGATCCCCTGGGCGGCGAAACGCCGCAGCCACGGGGTGAGCCTGCGGTCCTGCAGGGTGTATTGGCAGTAGGACATGATCGTGTCGACCTCGGCCCGGTCGGCGACATACGCGAGGGCGGGCAAAGGGTAGCCGGTGATGCCGACGCAGCGGACCAGCCCGGCGTCCTGGAGCCCGCGCAGCGCGGGCAGGGTCTCCCCGGCGATCTGGTCGAGGTCGCCGAACTCGATGTCGTGGCACTGGATCAGGTCGAGGTGGTCGGTGCCGAGCCGGGTCAGGCTCTCGCGGACGCTGCGGGCGACCCGTGCGGCGCTGAAGTCGAAGTCGTGCTCGCCGTAGCGGCCGACCTTGGTGGCCAGTACGTAGCTTGATCGCTCGATGCCGTGCAGCGCCTTGCCCAGCACCGTCTCGGCGGCGGTCGCGCCGTAGAAGGGGGCGACGTCGAAGAAGTCGATGCCGAGGTCCAGGGCTTTGTGCACGGCCTCGATGCCGTCGCGTTGCGCGAACGGACCGTACACGGCGCCCAGCGGGGAGGCACCGAATCCGAGCTCGGATACCTCCAGGCCGGTGCGGCCGAGCTTTCGCCGCTTCATAGAGACCCTCCCTCCATGGAGGCGGGGGTGCGCGGCGGCCGGC
>NZ_JAGSXH010000107.1 GCF_018283645.1 Actinocrinis puniceicyclus
CCCAAACCTCCTCTCGCGCCGGCGCGGGCAGCGTGAGATGTGTATAGGAGAGGGGGCGGGGGCGGGGGCGGCTGCGCAGCGGTGCCGAAGTTCGCCGGCCGCAGGGCCGGTGGTCCCTGGCGTTCACGCGACCGGGTCTCTAGTTTTCGAGGCAGGCGACGAGTGCGCGGCGGTGAGGCAAGATGCGTAAGACCACGGTGGGAGACGTGATGACCGGCAGTGCCCTGGCGGTCACCGCGGATGCCCGGGTGCAGGATCTGGTGGAGTCGGCGGCCCGGCATCACGCCGACTGTCTCGTGGTCGTGGACCGCGAGGGCGCGGCGCTCGGGGTGGTGGGACCGGCCGCGTTGGCCAAGGCGCTGGCCGCCGCACCGGGTTCCGGCCTCGGCCTCGGCGCGCGTTTGCCGCGCCGGCTGCGGCGTCTCGCGGGCGTGGACGAGCCCGTGGTCGCCCGCGAGGCGATGCACCGGCCGCAATACACGGTCACGCAGGAGACGTCGGTGGTGGAAGCCGCTCACGTCGCGGTCCGGCACGAGGCGGGCACGCTGCTGGTCGTGGACGACGAGCGGCGCCCGGTGGGCGGCGTGAGCGTGATCGACCTGATGCGCGGTCTGCTGCGTCCCGACGCGGAACTGGCCGAGCAGGTCAGGCACGAGGTGTTCAGCCACGGGCTGGGCGTGGACGTGCACCTCGCGGGCATCCAGGTGAAGGCCGTGGACGGGGTGGTGACCCTGCACGGCGGGCTGGGTTGCCGAAGCATGGTCCAGGACGCGGTGCGGCTGGCCGAGGAGATCGACGGCGTCTCGCGTGTCGTCGACGACCTCACCTTCGTCGTCGATGACACGGGAGCGATGCAAGCCGATTGACGCGCCGATGACGGCGCCGCGGACCTGATGCCGCCGGACCCGGATGACGCCATCGGCTATGACACCACGCGGCATCAGCCATGACACCGCGCGGCCGGAGCGTCGCAGGGCGTTGCGGGGTCGCGCGATCGCAGGGTACTGCCGGACGCGCCGCGTCCCGGTCGGCTGACCGGGACGCGGTGACAACCGGGACGCGGTGACAACCGGGACGCGGTGACAACCGGGACGCGGTGACAACCGGGACGCGGTGACAACCGGGACGCGGTGACAACCGGGACGCGGTGACAACCGGGACGCGGTGACAACCGGGACGCGGTGCGGGCCGGTCAGCTGACCGACACCGGGCCGATCTCGACCCGATCGATGACCTCGATGACGCCGTCGACTGCGCGGATCTGCTCGATCGCCTGCCGCACCGGTTCCTCGTCGGCGGCGTGGCCGCTCGCCAGCACGATGCCGTCACGCACGCGGACGGTCATCGTGCTCAGCCGCGACTCGGGTTCGGCCAGGATCACGGTGCGCACGATCTCGTCCTGGATGTCCAGGTCGGGGCGCAGGAACACGGTGAGCAGATCCTTTTCGCTGACGATGCCCACCAGCCGCCCGGTGTCGCTGACCACCGGCAGGTGCTTGACCGCGTTGCGGTACATCAGGCGGGCGGCCGTCGCGGTGTCGGTGTCGGCGGTGACGGTCACGACAGGGCTGGTCATCAGCGTCTGCGCCGAGACGGACCGCACGCGCGGGCGCGCGCTCGCGCTGCCGAGGGCCTGTTGCTCGACCAGGTCCGCCGCGCACACTATCCCGGTGACGTGGCACGAGTCGTCGAGCACCGGCACGGCGCTGATCTCCCGATCGAACAAGGTCCGCGCGATGTCCTTGAACGGGGTGTAGAGGTGCACCGCGACGACGTCGCGGGTCATCACGTCACGCACCTTCGAGTTCACCTTCGGCCTCCTCCTGGCAGGGCGGGTGCTTCCAGGCTCCCGGCGACGGCCAGCAGCACCGCGCCGAGAGCGGTGGCCAGCACGCCGAGGCCGGTGACGAGCGTGGCCACCTCGGCGGCCTCGTACGCGCCGAGCAGGCCGGCGTGCATCGCCTCACCGCGGAACGCGGTATCGCGTGCCTCGCTCGACACCGAGTCCGGCCGACCGGCGGACAGCTGCGCGTACGTGCGCCCTCCGGTCGCGACGTAGACGTTGCGCTTGATCAGGTCGGCGTACACCTTGGCCAGGCTCGCGCTGTCCACGCTCTGCCCGGCGTACCGGGCGAGGTCCTGCGGCACGCTGTCGGGAAAGGCGAGGTGCTCGTCAGCCAGCTCCGAGCGCACCAGCACCCCCGCGGCCAGACCGCGACGCGCCAGGACCGGACCGGCCACGACCAGCGCCCAGCCGAGCGCGCGCGTGGCGGCCGCGGTGGCTTCCTGCTTCCCAAGCACCCTGCTCGCCTCCAGTCGTCCGGCCTGTCGGCTAACGCTTCGCAGCCTTCGCCGGTTTGGGCGCCTTCCCGGGCTTGGCCTTCCTGAATCTGCGCCGCGCGTCCTTCGCCGTCGCGTCCTTCGCCGTCGCGTCCTGCGGCTGCTGCTCCACGCTCCTGGCCGCGCCGGCCGCCTCGGTCCGCTGCGGCGCCGACGCCGTCTTCTGCGGACGCACGTAGAGACCGCGCAGGTAGCGCAGCAAGGCGTCGTAGCGGGCTTCCGAGCTGGGGGTCACCGCGCGGTTGATCACATCCCGGCGGGCCTCTTCACGCGCATGTCCGGACTCATTGCCGTTCACCGTGCCCGCCTCCCTTCTGCGTCCCGGTGATCTCAGCATCCCGCTCGGCGCCCGCGGCCTGCCAGGGTCGTTCGGCCCGGGGTCGTCAGGCCCGCGACGAGCGCGATGCGGCGTGCCGGCGGCGGACCCCGTCCTCGAAATCGCTTTGCTCGAGCACGAACTCCAGCCGCTCGTGCGCCGCGCGCAGCGCCGGGATCCAATGCCTGCGCAGGACCCGGATCTGGCGGCGCGTCGTCGTGACGGCCGCGTCGAGAGCCCGCAGCGCGCCCTGGTCGACCGCCGCCTGGGCCGCCGCGCGCACCGCGCGGACGTGCGCCGTGCGCGCGCACACCAGGGCGGCGCTGCCGGGATCCGCCTCCGGAAGCTCCCCGGGCAGGTCGCACACGACCTCGTCCGGGTACCTCACACCCATGGACGAGGCCGCGCGAACGCTGACACCGGCCGCGGCGCCGGGAAGGGCGAGGCGCAGGCCGTCGTCGCCGACGGCTGCCAGGGCCCGTCCGAGCCAGGCGTCCGCCTCGGCCGCGGCCTCGCGCCAGGCCCGCAGGCTCTCCTCGGCGGCGCGACGCCTGGCCTGCTGCTGCGGCAGCAGCGCGTGCAGTTTGCGTTCCAGCAGACCGGCACCGCGCTCCGCGGTGGTCAGCTTGCGGCGCAGGTGCAGCCGCCCGGCACGGCCAGGCGGTACACGCACGGTGGTCATTTCCGCTCCTGTTCCTTACCGGACGGCAAGCCGGCCGGCAGCATCCGGTCGGGCAGCATGGTCAGCTCGCTGCGCGGCAGCGTGAACGCCACGCGCGCGCAGCGGTCGAGGGTGTCGGCCAGGCTCCGGTTCTCGGTGCGCCGTTGGTCGACCAGCAGCTTGTAGAAGGCGTCTTCGAAGTCGAGGTAACCGCGGTCGGTGCGGCTCAGCGAGTCCGCGCCGATCAGGTCGGCCAGGTCGCGCACCTGACGGGCGCGGGCGAGCGAGGCGAGCAGCTGCGCGGCCAGCGGCAGGTGCTCGGCCGAGGTGCGCCCCGGCCCCGCGCCGTTGCGCATCAGCCGGGAGAGGGAGGAGAGCGGGTCGATCGGCGGGTAGATGCCGCGCGCGGCGGTTTCGGCGGACAGCACGATCTGACCTTCGGTGATGTACCCGGTCAGGTCGGGCACCGGGTGGGTGATGTCGCCGCCGGGCATGGTGAGTACCGGCAGCACCGTCACCGAGCCGGGCAGCCCGCGGATCCGCCCGCAGCGCTCGTATATGCCGGCCAGGTCGCTGTAGAGGTAGCCGGGGTAGGCCCGGCGTGCCGGGATCTCCTCCCGGGCCGCCGAGATCTCGCGCAGCGCCTCCGCGTAGCTGGTCATGTCGGCCAGGATCACCAGGACGTGGCGACCGTGGACGAAGGCGAGCTCCTCGGCGATCGTCAGCGCGATACGTGGAGTCATGATCCGTTCCAGGACGGGCGCGTCGCTGGTGTTGATCAGGAGGATGAGCTCGCCGACGGCGGCGCGCTCCTCGAGGGCGCCGCGCACGAACGCCGCGTCGGCGTGGGTCAGGTCCATGCCGGCGAACACCACGCAGAACGGCTGTGACCCGGCCGCGGCCTGCCCCGCGATCTGCGTCGCCAGTTCCAGGTGCGGCAGGCCGGGGACCGAGAAGATCGGCAGTTTCTGTCCGCGCACGAAGGTGGTCAGGGCGTCGATCACGCTGACCCCGGTGAGCACGGGCTCCGACGGGGGCTCGCGCCGCGTCGGATTGATCGGGCGGCCGGCGACGGGCGCGGTGCGCGAGCCCATGACGGGCGGGCCGCCGTCGACCGGAGTGCCGCGCCCGTCGCACATCCGGCCGAGCCAGCCGAGTCCGACCGGGATGCGCAGCGGCGTGCCCGAGAACGCCACGCGTGTGCCGGCCGGGTCGAGACCGCCGGTTCCCTCCAGCACCTGCACCACGGCCAGGTCCTCTTGGACCTCTGCTACCACGCCGTAGCGCAGTTCGCCGTCCTGACCGCGGATGCGCACGTACTCGTCGAATCCGACACCGCGCACGCCACTGACGACCATCAGCGGGCCGCGCAGCGAGTCGACACCGGTGTATTCGAGGTAGGGCCAGTTCGTGCCGGGGGCCGTGCCCACCGCCGTGCCCACCGCCGCGGCCGCCGGTGTGTTCGTGTCCGTGTTCGCCGGTGTGTTCGTATCCGTATCAGCCTGGGTGTTCATCGCGGGGCCTCTCCCCCGGCCAGCGCGTCGAGCGCGGCGAGCACGGTGTCACGGCATTGTTCGACGACTGCGACGTCCTGCGGTCCGGCCTGCTCCCGCGCGCGCAGCAGCGGTCCGAAGTCGACCGATTCCACCGGCACCGGGCCGGCGGCCCGCGCGACGGCGAAGCAGCGGTCGATCACGGCGAGAACCGCCTCGGCCAGCGCAGCCGTCTTCCGATCGGGGCTGTAGCCGTCGGTCTCGGACAGGGCGCTTTGCTGCAGCACCCCCTCGCGCACGAGGCGGCCGGCCAGCACAGCCATGCGCTCCTCCGCGGGCAGCGCGCTGATTCCGACCAGGTCGACCAGGTCGGCGAGGCGATCGGCCCGCGCCAGGATGAGCACCAGACGCTCGCGCAGCGGGCCGAATCCGGCGGCGTGCGCGAGCGCGGCGGCGTCACGCGAGAACGACGCGGCCCAGGACACCGCCGGGTAGTGCCGTGCGTAGGCCAGGTCGCGGTCCAGGGTCCAGCGCGCGCGCACGAAACGCTCGGTGTGCACCGTCACGGGCTCGGCCATGTCGCCGCCGGGCGGGGAGACCGCGCCGAGGACGGTGACCGAGCCGCGCCCCGAGCCGAGGGTCTGCACCGTGCCGGCCCTCTCGTAGAAGGCGGCCAGCGCCGAGGCCAGGTCCGCCGGGAACCCCTCCTCCGCGGGCAGCGCACCCGAGCGTGAGGCGAACTCGCGCAGCGCCTCGGCCCAGCGCGAGGTGGAGTCGGCGATCACGACGGCGTCGTAGCCCATGTCGCGGTAGTACTCGGCGACGCAGGCACCCACGTAGATGCTGGACTCGCGGGCCATCATCGGCATGTCCGAGGTGTTGGCCACCACGACCGTGCGCTCGGCCAGCCGGCCGCCGCCGCGCGGGTCCCGCAGCCGGGAGATCTCGTCGACCACCTGCGCCATCTCGTTGCCGCGCTCGCCGCAGCCGAGGTAGATGATGACGTCGGCGTCGCACCACTTGGCGATCTGCTGGAGCAGCACGGTCTTGCCGGTGCCGAACCCGCCCGGTACGGCCGCGCTGCCGCCCTTGGCGATCGGGAAGAGCAGGTCGAGCGCCCGCTGCCCGGTGTGCAGCGGCGTGACGGAATCGAGGCGCCGCCGGAACGGGCGCGGGCGGCGGATCGGCCAGCGCTCGCTGAGGGCCACCGGTTCGCCGCCGACGCGGGCCACCACGGCGTGCTGCCCGTACTGTCCGGGCGGCGCGATCCAGTCCAGCCGGGGCTGCGCCGGCGCGCCGTACCCGTCCGGGTCCGGCCGGTTCTCGTGCAGCCCCGGCGGCACCAGCACCCGGTGTTCCACGGCGGTGCAGACCGCGAGAGTGCCCAGCCTGGTCCCCGCGGGCGCCGGGTCGCCGGGGTCGGCCTCGGGGGTGAACTGCCAGGTGCGCTCGTCCGGCGTCGCATCCGGCGCGCCGCCGCTGCCGCCGAGCCAGTCGCCCGCGCCGGCCAGCGGCCGCAGCAGCCCGTCGAAGACCCCGCCGAGCAGCGCCGCGCCCAGCAGCGCCGAAAGCGGCCGGTGCTGCGGGATGACCGGGTCGCCGGGGGCCAGGCCGCCGGTGTATTCGTACGCTTGCACGGTCAGCACGCCGCCGCGGATCGCCACGACCTCGCCGGGCACCCGCGCCGCGCCCAGCAGCACCTGTTCGGACATCGCCGCGGTGTGCCCGCCGTCGAGTTCGATCTCGACGAGCGGTCCGGCCACCCGGCGGACCGCGCCTGTCACCGCGTCCACAGCCGCACCGCCTCGTCGTCGAGCCGCTCCACGGCGCGTGCCGCGATCGCCGGCAGGCTCAGATCGACGCGCTTCCCGGGGACCGCTGCGACGACGCCGCCGCGCGCGTCCGCGGTGATCTCGGCCCGCGGTCCGAGCAGGTCGTGCACGCGGCGTTCGAGCACTGCGACCAGCGCCGCGTAGTCCGGTGCCTCGCGCAGTGCCAGCACGTTGAGCTCGATGCTCTCGCGGACCGCGTCGTAGACGGCGCGTTGGGCCGCGAGCAGCATCCCGCGCGCCTCGCGCCGCGCCGCGGACCGCGCGGCACGGGTCTGGGCCGCGGCCTCGGCCCCGCCCTGTTCGCGGGCCTCGTCCAGGACGGCTCGGGCTTGGTCGCGGGCGGCGGCGATAACCGCCTCCGCGTCGGCCCGGGCCGCGGCGGTGACCGCGTCGGCGTCCTGCCGGGCGCGCCCGATCAGCCGGTCGCGCACCGGATCGAGGGCCGCCGACCGTTCGGCGCGAAGGGGAACGCTCATCACGGCATCACCACGGTCAGCCGATCGGAGGCGTCGAGCAGCGCCGGGCCGAGGACACGCGCGGCGTCGGGGGTGAGGATGACGATCGCGACCTCGGGCGGCAGCCCCCGCCAGGCCGCGTGGACGGACTCGTCGTCTTCGGCCACGGCGACACGGACACCGGCCAGCGCGTAGCCGCGCGTGCGCGCATCGGCGCCGAGCGCGGCGATCGTCGCACTACCCGGCATGGCGATCAGGCCTTCCCGATCAGGATGACCGCGACGACGAGCCCGTAGATCGCGATCCCCTCGGCGAGCCCGACCACGACCATCGCCCGGCCGAAAAGCTCCGGTCGTTCGCTCATCAGCGCGAGCGCGGCGGAGCCGGTGTAGGCGACCGCGATCCCGGCGCCCAGGCAGGACGCCGCGACGGCGATCGCGGCGCCGATGAGCGCGCCGTTGTTGCCGCTCGGGCTCGATGACGCCGCCGCCGCGGCGCTCTGGGCGTGGGCGGGCCCCGCGCTGAGCACGAGCAGCATCACGCCCAGCGCCGCGGCAGGCAGCCCGCCGGCGAGGGCGAGCAGTGCCCGCCGCGCGCCGCGCGTGGAGCGCCGCGCGATCAGGATCGCGGGGACGGCGCCGGCGAGCAGCGCCGGCGCTCCGATCAGCCACACGGTCATGGGACCGCCTCCGGGGTACGGGCGGACAGCCGGAAGGGCCGGAAGGGCCGGCCCTCGGCGGCGAAGATCCGCGAGAACAGTTCGTAGTACTCAAGGCGCAGCGCCTGTACCGCGACGACCAGACCCTCCAGGGCGATGGCGGCCGCATTGCCGACGGCGAACACGAGCACCGCGCCGGCGAGGGCGAGCGGCCCGCGCCGGGCCAGTGCGGTGACGCCCTGCCAGACGACCAGTCCGAGCGCCGCGTGGGTGAGCCCGAAGGCGGCGAGCCTGGCGAACGAAAGCACGTTGGAGCCGATGCGGGTGACCAGGTCGAGCAGCCCGATGCCGACTTGGAATCCGCCCGCGACGCCCGCGGGCGCGCCGGCGGCCAAGCCCACCCCGGCGGCGACCAGGCCGAGGCCGGCGCACACCGCCCCGGCGATCGAGACCGACTGCGACTTGGTGAACACTCCGAGCGCGACGGTGGCGCCCCCGGCGAAGACCGCGCTGCCCGCCGCTCCGGAGGCGGCGTACAGCGCGGCGCTCGGGCCGCCCTCCCGCCAGCGGTTGACGGTGCCGAGCGCGTAAGCGCCGGCCAGCAGCGCCACGCCGAGCCCGATCGCGTAGCCGGTCAGCCGCAGCGGCTGGTCCAGCGGGTCGAGCCACAGCACCGGGACCACCGTGGTGGGCCCGAAGAACTCGCCGTAGGCCAGCCCCGCGGCCGTCGCGGCGACGCCCGCGCCCGCCACGAAGCGCCACAGGTGCCGGATCCGGGCCAGCGCGGCGATCCGCCCCGAGCGCAGCACGAGCGCGGAGGCGACCACCAGCGCTCCGTGCCCCGCGTCACCGAACATCACCCCGAACATCAGCATGTAGACGATGCCCACCGGCAGCGTCGGGTCGCAGTCGGCGTAGGGGACCGTGCCGTAGGAGCGTACGAGCACGGAGAAGGACCGGTGCGTCGCGGAGCTCTCCCGCAGCAGCGTCGGTGGTTCGACGCCGGGCGGCGCCGGCAGCGCTACCACCGCGCCGCCGATCCCGTGCAGGCGCGCGGTCAGACGGGGCAGGTCGTCGACCGGGCACCAGCCGGTCAGCGCCGCCGCGCCGGCGTGGCGTGCGGCCGCGTTCGTGTACTGATCGACCTGGTCGCGGGCGCCGCCTCCGACGCCTCCGACACCCCCGACGCCATCGGCGTGGCCGGCGCCCGCGGATACCGCGGACCCGGACGCCTCGGTCGGTTCGGCGTCGATCTGCACGCATCCGTCCTCACCGACGCGTATCAGAGCCGCGCGAAGATCTTCGAGCCCTGCGGTAAGCGCGATCCGCTGCATCCGCACGGGCCGCAGAGCATCGCGCAGAGCCTCCCGGCGGCGCTCGCGCGGCTGTTCGGGCGAGGGCTCGAGCGCAGGCCCGCGTGCGGGCTCAGGCGCGGACATCTTCGCCGTCCCGGACGGTCACCGCGCCCGCGCCGGCCACGAGGCTCAGCGCGATGCGCACCGATCGCGCATCGGCGAGCAGCAGAGTCGCGCAGCCCAGCACCGGTGCCAGGGCGAACGCGTTGGCCCGGGTGAGCCGCCCCGCGTCCTCCTCGACCCTGCTCCACCACCGCCGCTCTCCGAGCCAGAGCCGCTGTGGGCCGTCGAGGCCCCGCACGGTCCAGGCGGCGGTCGGCTCCGGCAGCGCCGCGACGAAACCGTCCCAGTCGGCCGCGTCGAGCGCGCCGGTCCCGAGGAGCGGACGCACCCGGTTCGCGGCCGTCACCGTGGGCCGGCGCCCCAGCAGGAACCGCTGTCGAGCCAGCGCGAGCGCGGCGGCGCCCGCTCCCCAGGCGCGGGCGGCCGGGTGGGTCTGCGCCAGGCGGCAGGCCCAGGACAGGTACAGGTAGTCGACGATGCCCGCCGCGTCTCCGGTGCCGGGTTCGCCCCATGCGCAGGACGCCAGACGCCTGCGCAGTTCGCCGACCGACCCGGCCGCGAGCGCGCCCTCCCCCACCGTCGCGAGCGCGCCGAGCCGGTACGGGGGCGGTGCCGATTCTCCGCGTATGGCGCGCAGCCGAGCGGCGAGATCGCGGATTTCGAATTCCGCGACGAGCGTACGCAGCGCGGAGACACCCGGGCGCGGAAGCCAGCCGGCGAGAACGCGCAGGTTCCACAGGGTGGCGAGGTTGACGGCCCGTTCGGCGTCGAGCGCGTCTGCGGCTTCGGGCAGGAAACGGCGGTACGCGGTGCCGCGCAGTTGCGCGAGCGCTTCGTCCATCGTCGCTTGCGTGGCGAGCCGCCGGATGCCGTCCGCTCCGACCCGTCGGTCCAGCAGCGCCCTGGCGCGGACCGTACCCGCGACCCATCCGGCGGTCATCGCGCCTCCTGGGCTGAGGGCCCTGATTCGGAGCGCAGCCGCGCCGCGATGCCGGCGACCACGCGTTCGCCGTACTCGGGCACGCTCGCCTGCCCCCGGGACCGCAACGATTCAGCTTGCGTCCGTGCCTCTTGCAGCAGTTGTGCGCAGTACGTCTCGGCCTGTGACCGGGCGCGGCGGGCGGCGCTTTCGCGTTCCGCGACGGCGTTCTCGCGCGCCTGCGCCACGATCAGCGCGGCCTGTCGCGCGGCCTGCTGCCGTAACTGCGCGGCTTCGGCCGCGGCTCGGGAACGGATCTCGGCCGCCTGCGCCTCGGTTTCGGCCAGGGCCGCGAACACCGGGGCGAGTTCGGCCGCCTGTTCCGCCGCGCGGTCGGCCGGAACCGCGCCGACCGTCGCCGCTCCGGGCGCGCCGGCCCGGCGGAACCGCAGCAGCAGCTCGCGAAGACCGGCCATAGCGTCCCGCCTCCCAGAGGTGGACCTCATGATCATCTTGCGGCTTCGGGCGCGACGGGTTTAGGGCCGTTGTGCCTTATCGCCATGTGCCTGTCGTCCCGTGGCGCGGCGCCGGGCCGTCAGCCGCGCCTGCGGCGACGCTCATCGCGTGTTCAGCGGCGCAGCTCACCACACCCCGGGCACGCCGGTGTCCCGGCTCGGCTCCCGGCCGCCCTGGTCCAGCCGGAACGGCGGGTAGCGATCGGTCATCAGGCTCGCGTAGGCCACGACCCGCAGCACCCACCGGTCCAGCCCGATGATCAGGTCGAACAGCTCGGGCAGGTAGCGTCCGGTCACCGCCAGCGCCACCCCGGCGATCACGGCCAGCAGGCCGATCAGGCCGACGCCGGGCCAGCCCGCGACCCGGTAGTCGCCGACGAACACGCCGATCACCAGGTACTGCGGGATGGCCAGCAGCCACCACTTGACCAGCGCCGCGCCGCGCGAAAGCGTCTGCGGGTAGGCGATGTCGAGCGTGGCCGGATAGTCGGGAACCTCGTCGAGCGTGAACGGCGGGTACCGGTCCGTTCCCAGCGCCCCGTAGGAGTAGTAGGCGACCCGCCACGACCATCGCAGTATGCCGACGTTGAGTTCGAAGATCCCGCGCGGGTAGCGGCCGGTGAACACGATAGCGATCATCGCGACGAGGCTGAGTACGACGTACACGACGCTGAGCACCCACAGGATGATGTAGTGCGGGATCGCCAGCAGCCACTTGACCAGCCAAAGCCAGCGCGAGAGCGGCTCGTCGAGCCGGGCCGCGACCGTGACCGGTGAGCGGGTTTCGAGTGGTTCCGACGCGGACGTGTCGTAGGCCGCCATGAGAAGACCTCCTCGGATCGGCCTTACCTGCCTTTCACCCCAGCCTCGGGCCGTAATCCGGGCGGCGATAGGGCCGGCCGACCCGGGCCACGGCAGCCAAGGGCCTTTCGGCGGGCGTCGCGGGCGGCCTGATCGGCGCCACGCCCGGACGCGTCAGAACCAGGCGTACTCCCCTCGCGCGTCGCCGGCGCCGGCGACGCCTACGGCACTGACACACGGCTGCGGTCACGGTGACAGAGGACGAACCCGGGTCGGGCGCGCGGATTGAGCACCCTGAGCTTCCCTGACGAGGAAGGTATAAGCCCTCTGGCATGAGCGGAATGGTGGAAACGGGCGAACGGTCCGTGAATCCTTAACAGAGCCTGAGAGATTTTACCTGCCAAGCCTTGCCCGGCATCGGCCGAATCAGGACGATGCGGAAAGCGGTGGCTCCTTCTTGCCGCGCCTACACTCTCGCTGCTGGAGTGCCCATGTTCGGATGGAAACCCACAATATTCCTCGCCGGCGTCGCAGTGACCGCACTCGCGATGACCGGTGTACAGACTACTGCCGCCCAGGCCGGGATGCACCCGGCCACCGGCGTCGGCTCGTGCACGCTGAAGGGCTGGAACCCGGCCACGGACCCGAAGGACGCCAAGGACCTTCCCGAGGGCGAACGTCCGCAGTCGTACAAGCCGGACGACTACGACTGCACCGGCGCCAAGTTCGCCGCGCCCGGGACGGAGTTCACCAAGTTCCCGCAGCCCAAGAACTTCCAGGTCGCCAACGTGGACACGATGCGGCAGGTCAAGAGCTGCTCGGCCGGCAAGTGCACCACGCAGTTCAAGCCGGTGTCGCAGCCGGCCACGGCGATCAACCCGCTCTCGCCGTACTTCCCGCCGTTCCAGCACTTCGTGATCATCTACCGGGAGAACCACACCTTCGACGACTACCTCGGCGACTGCGCCACCACGGTCGCCTCCGGGTGCAACGGCGTCGTGGAGAGCACCAACCACATAAGCTCCGTGCCGAACCTGCACACGCTGGCCAAGAACTACGGGCTCGACGACGCCTACAGCACCGGCACGCAGCCGCCCAGCGGCCCCAATCACTGGTGGCTGTTCTCCGCGCAGTCCGCGTCCAGCTCACAGCAGCAGGCGTACCCCAGCGCCACCGGCACGCAGTTCGACCGCTTCCTGAGCAACGCTTCCGGCCCGACCGGTGAGGGCACCAACGCGTGCACGACCCAGACGGGCACCGGGTCCGGCAGCAGTCCGTACACGTTCATCATGAACGGCGACTTCTACTGGATGCTCAGCAGCGGCAGCGGTTACTGGCGCAACCCGGCGACCGGCAACCTCGAAGTGCTGCCGGTCAACCGTCCGGGCACGAACATCCCGGAAGAGCTGCACTACAACGAGTACACCTGCAACAACCAGAGCATCCCGGACAGCACCGTCGCCAACGACTACATCAACTTCATCAACACCAACGGAATGCCGGCCTACAACTACGTCGAGCTGTTCAACGACCACCCGGGCACCTACCAGGACATCCCGGGCAACGACACGGCGACCAACAACATCGTCTCCGCGATCGAGAACAACGCGACGTACAAGAACAACACGCTCATCATCGTCACCGAGGACGACACTCAGAACGGCAACAACGGCCCGGACCACGTCAGCAATACCTACCGGGTGCCGCTGGTCGTCATCGGACCGTCGGCCTACGTGAAGCAGCACTACCTCAGCCACGTCGCGTACACGACGAACAACGTGATCGCGGCGATGGAGCGCACGATGGAGAACGTGCACTCGGGCATCATCGACCCCAACGACAACCTCGGTCTGTCCACGTTCCCGATGACGAGCAACGACCAGGCCGCGCTGGGCGACCCGCTTGAGGACTTCTGGGTCCAGGGCGCCACGCCGCTGTCCGCGGCCGCGACCGGCACACCGTCGACGGGCAACGCCCCGCTCACCGTGTCCTTCACCGGCTCGGCGACCGGCGGAACCGCGCCGTACACCTACAGCTGGAACTTCGGCGACGGCGCGACCAGCACCGCGCAGAACCCCAGCCACACCTACAACAGCGCGGGCACCTTCACCGCGACCCTCACCGTCACCGACAGCGCCTCCAAGACCGCCACCTCCAGCGTCACCACCACGGTCAGCGCGGTCGGCAACCCGCTGGCGGCCAGCGCGTCGGCGGTACCGACCTCGGGCCAGGCGCCCCTGAGCGTGTCGTTCACCGGCACCGCGACCGGCGGAACCCCGGCGTACTCGTACAGCTGGAACTTCGGGGACGGATCCGCCACCAGCACCGCCCAGAACCCCAGCCACACCTACAACAGCGCGGGCACCTTCACCGCGACCCTCACCGTCACCGACAGCTCCTCCCCAGCCAAGACGGCGACATCGAGCGTGACCGTCACGGCCTCACCCATCGCGGCGACCCCGCCGGGAGCGCCGACCGGCCTGACCGCGACCGCGGGCACCGGCCAGGTCTCGCTGAGCTGGCAGGCTCCGTCCAACACCGGAGGCGAGAACATCACCTCCTACCGGGTGTACCGCGGCACGTCCAGCGGCAGCGAGACACTGCTGACCGGCGGCGGCTGTAGCGGCCTGAGCGCGGTGCTCTCCTGCACGGACACCGGGCTGACCGCGGGTCAGACCTATTACTACAAGGTCAGCGCGGTCAACGGCGTCGGCGAGGGTCCGCAGAGCAACGAGGCGTCGGCCACACCGACCGGCACCGGATGCCCGTCGTCGCAGCTGCTCGGCAACCCGGGCTTCGAGACCGGCAGCGCCTCGCCGTGGTCCGCCAGTTCGGGCGTCGTCAACAACAGCAGCTCCGAACCGCCGCACAGCGGCAGTTGGGACGCGTGGCTCGACGGATACGGCAGCTCGCACACCGACACCCTCTCGCAAGCGGTGACGCTGCCCACCGGATGCACGAACTACAACTTCAACTTCTGGCTGCACATCGACACCGCGGAGACCAGCACGACGAGCGCCTACGACACCCTCAAGGTGCAGGTGCTCAACAGCTCCGGCACCGTGCTGTCCACCCTGGCCACCTATTCCAACCTCAACCACAACACCGGGTACACGCAGCACAGTTTCAGCCTCGCGCCCTACGCGGGCCAGAAGGTCACGCTGAAGTTCACCGGCGCCGAGGACTACACGATGCAGACCTCGTTCGTGCTCGACGACACGGCGGTGAACGTGAGCTGACGTCGCTGACGTGAGCTGCGGTCAAGCCGACAGGCGGCGGCCGGCCGGGTCCTCGGACTCGGCCGGCCGTTCCCGTCACAGCCGTCCCCGTGTGACAGCCGTCCGCGTGTGACAGCCGCCTCCATGTGTCGCAGCCGCCTCCTTGTCGCGGTGATCGCTGCGGCGCGGACGATCGCGGTTCCCGGCCGCGTGCCTGCGCTGGGAGCGGTCCCGAATCGGGATAGTTGCCCGGATATGGGTATAGCGGTTGTCATGCCTACCGAACTGCGTGAGATCGAACGGAAATACGACGCGGGCCCCGGCGCCCGACTGCCTGACCTGTCGGGGTTGCCCGAAGTCGCCTCGCAGTCCGAGCCCGAGGAGACGATCCTCGAAGCCACCTGCTTCGACACCGATGCTCTGGACCTGACCCGGGCCGGGATCACGCTGCAGCGGCGCTCCGGCCAGGACGAGGGCGGGACGGGCTGGCGGCTGAGCCTGCCCGAGCCCCACGGAACCTATACCGACCTGGACCTGCCGCACGCCCCGGAGCCGCCGCGGGAGTTCCTGGAACTGCTGACCGCACGCCTGCGCGGGCGCCCGGCGCGGCCGGTCGCGCGGATCACGACCGCCCGCATGCGCCGGACCCTGCGCGGCCGCGACGGCGCGGCGCTGGCCGACGTGGTGTTCGACGACGTCACCGCCGAGGCTTTCGGGCCGCTGGCCACCCTCAGCCGCTGGAACGAGGTGGAGTTCGAACTGGCCGACGGCAGCCGCGCTCTGCTCAAGGCGTTGGACCGCCGACTTCGCCGCGACGGGCTGCGGCCCTCGCGCAACACCTCGAAGCTGCGCACGGTGTTGGCCGGCCGGCTGCCCGAACCCCGGCGGCAGCCGCGGCAGGTCCACTCGGGCCCGTCCCGCAGCGCGGGAGAGTTCGTGCTGGCGTATCTGCGGGAGCAGCGCGACCAACTGCTGGCCGACGACGTGATGGTCCGCCGTGATCAGCCGGACGCGGTCCACCAGATGCGCGTGGCCAGCCGCCGTCTGCGCAGTGCCCTGCGAAGCTTCGACGCCCTGGTGCCGAAGGAGCGGCGGCAGAAGGCGGCGGGCGAGCCCCCGCAGCTGCCGGCCGAGCTGCGCTGGCTCGCCGGGGAGCTCGGCGCGGCGCGCGATGAGGAGGTGCTCACCGAGCGGCTGCTGCACGAGGCCGCGGCGACTGCGGTGGAGCTGGTGCTCGGCCCGGTTTCCGCCCGGATCACCGGCCACTTCGCCCCACGCCGGGCCGCGGCCCGCGAGCGGCTGCTCGACGCACTCGAGTCCCCGCGCTACTTCGCGCTGCTCGACCGGCTCGACGCGCTGCTCGCGCAGCCGCCGGCCGGCCCGGCCGGTCGCCGGCCCGAGAAGACGCTGGCTCCGCTGGTGCGGCGCGAGCTGAAGCGGGCGCGTAGGCGCATGCGCGGCGCGGCGCACGCCGCGGCGGGCAGCGAACGGGATGTCGCGCTGCACGAGGCGCGCAAGGCTGTCAAGCGTGCCCGTTACGCCGTCGAAGCGGTCACACCGGTCTTCGGCAAGGACGCGCGCCGCACCGCGCGCGCCCTGAAGGAGATCCAGACGGAACTCGGCGGGCATCAGGACACGGTCATCGCGCGCGCGGAGATACGACAGCTGGCGGTGCGCGCCCACGCCGACCGCGAGAACGCCTTCACCTACGGGCTGCTGTACCAGCGCCAGGCCGAGCAGGCCGCCGCGCTGCGCAAACGCGCCCGCAAGGCGTGGAGACAGGCCGACGGCAAGAAGCGCACCGCCTGGGCGCGTTAGGCGGTGTTGGGGAATGCCTCAAGGGGCGAATCCGGCAAAGCGGCGGTCGAATCGTTGCCTTGATACATTCCCCAACACCGTCTATCGGGCTTGCAGTCAGGCACTTTTCTAGCTGAGAGCAACGCTGCGCGAAGATGGGAACCCGGATCCCATGGCCCGGTGCGCGCCGCTCGTCGCGCCGGTCACGAGGCGCCGGCCTTGACCGGGGCGGGCGCGGGCGCCTGCTGCAACCGTCCCGGCACCACGAGACCGGATTCGTACGCGAGCACGACGGCCTGGGCGCGGCTGGACAGGTTCAGTTTGGCCATCGACCGGTTCAGGTGGGTCTTGACCGTGCCCTCGCTGACCACGAGGCGCTCGGCGATCTCGCCGTTGGACAGGCCGGCCGCGACGAGCCGCAGCACGTCGGTCTCGCGGGCGGTGAGCGCGGCCAGCGCGGCTCGCTCGGCGGCCGAGCGGCCGTCCGACGCGCGGGTGCCGGCCGCGACCGGCGCCCGGCCCGCAGCGGGCGCGCCGTCGGTGCCGGCGGAGCCTAGGACCCCCTCGGCCGCGCAGTAAGCCTGGACCAGCCGGCGGGTGACCGCCGCCGAGAACAGGGTGTCGCCGTCCGCCACGGCCTTGAGCGCGGCGAGCAGCCGTTCCGGCGGGGTGTCCTTCAGGACGAAACCGCTCGCGCCGGCCCGCAGCGCCTTGTAGACGTACTCGTCGATGTCGAAGGTGGTCAGCACGAGGATGCGGGGCGGATTCCCGCGGCCGGAGCCCAGGATCCGGCGGGTCGCCGCGATGCCGTCGGTCTCCGGCATCCGGATGTCCATCAGCACGACGTCGGGTTCGGTCGACTCCGCCTTGGTGACCGCCTCGTCGCCGTCGCAGGCCTCGCCGACCACCTCGTAGCCGGGCGCGGCCCGCAGAATCGCCGCGATCCCGGCGCGAATCAGCACTTGGTCATCGGCGATCAAAACCCTGATCATGAACGTCCGCCGTTCCTTTCCTCGCGCCCGGCACCGGCGCCGGCTCTCCTGCGAGGCGGTTCGCGCGATACGGGCCGGTCACCCTCGCGGGTGACCGGCCGGGTGGTCCCGTATCCGTTACGCGGTCCCGTCCTCGTTCCACAGGTCGGCATGATTGCTCGTGCTGCACGACCCGCTGGAGACAACGGCCGTGGCGGCGAGGAGACACTGTCCGTCGCCCGCGTTTTCGAATTCTTTACTCGAAGCCGGTCCGGCGGCCTTCGACCACAGCTGCGCGGGCGTGCCGCCGCAGGCCGCCGTGAGAACCTGCCCGCCTGAGCCAGCGGTGAGGCACAGGCCGGTCTGCTCGTTGACGAGTTCGTAGTCCCCGGCCAGGATCCCGCTCAGCGACAGCGAGTACTGCCAACCCTCGTCCTTGCCCGCCGCGCAGGTCTGGAGCGAGGGCCCCGAACCGGCCGGCGCCGCGAGGCAGCCACCGGTCTGGGCGTTCTGGAGCCGGCGGAAGGTACCGGGCAGCGGCAGCAGGGGGCCCGCCCCGGCCGATGCGCTCCCCGTGGCGCTCGGCGCGGCGGCCGGGGTCGTGGCGCCGCGCAGTGAAGCGGGCGCGGCGCTGCGCTTGGGCGCCGGTGTGGCCCGGGCCGTCGGCCGCGACCGCGAGGGCGTGGGCGAGGGGTCGGCGGAAGCGGTCACGGGCGCGTGCCGCACCGAGTCCGCGTCACGCGGCCCGGTAGAAGGGTCCTGCGAGGCGAGCAGGGCCCACACCACGGCGCCGACCAGCGCGACGGCCGCGCCATACGCGATCGGCTTCCTCGCGCGTCGCGCACGGCCGGCCTCGTGGACCTCTTCGTGCTGCGCACCGCCGCGCCCGCCGTGCCCGTCTCGCCCGCCGTGCCCGTCTCGGCCGCCGTGCCCGTCTCGACCGCCACGGCCGCCACGATCGCCACGGCCGCTCGCGGCGACGGCACCGCGGCCGGAGGGATCGGCGGCGCGGTCGGGGCGCACCATGGTCTCCTCGCAGCCGCGCCGGCGCCCCGTCGAAGAGGCATCCGGATCGGCCTCTCGCTCGGGCGGAGCCGGTTCGCCGCCGAACGCCGAGCCCGGCGGCACATCCGCGACGGTCTGCGCGACGGCCTCCGCGGCCGTCTCGGCGGCCGGCCCGGCGACCGCGCCCGAACGCGGTGCGGCGACGGTCGCCGGCATCGCAAGAGTCTGCGTTCCCTCCGGAATCAGGGCCCGCAGGGTCTGCGCGAACGCGGCGGCATCGGGGAAGCGCTCGCCCGGGTCCTTCGCCATGGCGCGAACGATCGCGTCCGCCAGAGCCGGCAGTTCGGGGCATTCGGGTCGCGGCGGCGGCTCGCTCACCGCGCGCCACATGATCGAGCGCACGTCCCGGTCGGGTCCGCCGAACGGGGGCCGCCCGGTGAGCAGCTGGTACAGCGTCGAGCCGAGCGCGTATATGTCAGAGGCCGCGGTCAGCTCGCCGCAGGTCATCAGCTCGGGTGCGGCGTGCTGCGGGGTGAACACGTCCAGCACCGAAGCGGACGAGCTGGAATCCAGCAGGCACGACACGCCGAAGTCGGCCAGCGCCGGCTGCCCGAACCGGGATATCAGTATGTTGTTCGGCTTCACGTCGCGATGCAGCACGCCGAGCGAGTGCGCCGCCGACAGCGCGTCGGCGATCTTGGCGCCGACCGCGGCGGACTCGGCCGGGGGAAGCGGACCCGACCGCCTGAGCCGATCACGCATCGAGCCGCCGTCGTACAAGTCCATCGCGAGGTAGGGGCTGCCCGACGCCGTCGTGCCGATGTCCAGCACGGTCACGACGTGCGGGTGCCCGCTCAGCCGCGCGGCCAGGCGCACCTCGCGAAGGAAGCGGCGGCGCGCGTCCTCGTCCTGGCCGACGGTCAGCACCTTGAGCGCCACAGCGCGCTCGAAGGACTCCTGCACGGCCCGATAGACCACGCTGAAACCGCCGTGCCCGATCCGCGCCAGATCGCGGTAGCCGGGAACGGACTGCGTCGCCTCCGCGCTCTGGTTCAGCTCCGGTCCTGAGCCCGTCGATGCGGTTCGGCCTGTCATGACTCGCGTTCCCGCTCCTCTTCGTGCAACCGCGTCTTTGTGCAACCACGTCCGGCGGTGGCGCGGCGACAGGGACCTTGTGTC
>NZ_JAGSXH010000108.1 GCF_018283645.1 Actinocrinis puniceicyclus
GGGCTTGGTGTAGGGGGTGTCGGATTTGAGGGCGGCGAACATGGAGTCGGCGGCGGGCTGGTCGAACTGCAGTTGCTGCTTCCACGCCGGGTTCGGCCCGGCGTAGGGGATGGTGGGTACCGAGAGCATGGTGACCCTGCTGGTGGGGACCTTGCCGATCTCCTGGGCGAGGCTGAGCAGGTCCAGCACGCTGCCAAGTCCCGAGTCAACGGTCAGCGCCTTGGTGGCCGCGTCGGCCACCGAGTACAGCGTGGTCACGTGCGTGAGCGACGCGTTGGCCTTGAGTTTGCGCAGCAGCGCGGCCAGGAACATGTGCTGGGCCTGTTCGCGGTAGACCTCGTTGATGAACGCGTGCCGGGTGCGCAGCCACGCCAGCGCCTGGGTGCCCTGGATCACACTGGTGCCCTTGGGCAGCTTCAGGTGCGAGTAGGAGTCGTAGACGTTGTTGGTCACGCACACCGGCACTCCGCCCAGGGCGTTGGACATGGTGACCACCCCCGACATGTCGATCTCGATGAAGTGGTCGATCGTCAGGCCGGTGATGTCGTGCACGGTCTGCACGGCGCAGGCCGGGCCGTGCACGAGCGAGGCGTTGATCAGATCCGTCGGGTCGTGCGCGCATGCGGGCAGGTGCACGATCGAGTCGCGGGGGATCGACATCACCGTCATGTTCGAGCGGTCCGCCGCCAGGTGCACCACCATCATGGTGTCGGCGGCGGAGGCGGTGTCCGCGCATGCCCCGCCCAGCCTGCAGTCCTGCGCGTTGACCCGCCCGCCGTTGCCCAGCAGCAGGATGTTCAGCGGGCTCTGTCCGAACCGGTTGGGTACCTCCCCGGCCTGGGTCACCCCGTCCGGAAGCAGCGAAGTGCTCTTGATATTGCCGCTCAAGTGGACGTACAGGTACTCCCCCGCCCCGAGTACGGCCAACAGCACCGTGGCCAGCGACAGCGACACCCACTTGAGCGCCTTACGCTTTCGACCGGCCGGGCGCCCGCGGCCGGTGCGCCCTGCGGCGGCCGTCCGGCGCGCGTGGCCCGAGGGGTCCAGTTCGTCCAGGTCGATGTCCGGGTTGATGCGACCGGGCCGGTGCGCACCGTGCGAGGAAGGGGCGTCCCACGCGGCGCGTCGCGCTGGCCGCGCGCCGGAATCGCACCGAGCGGCGGGTGGCCGCCGGCCGTCCTCGGCCCGCTGCCGCCCGCCGTGAACACCGGTGCCCGCGTCGCTCGGCGGTCTCCACACGTCGTGTCTGCGCGGCACGCCGTCGATGCCGCCACCGCGATCCGGCTGCCGGCCATGCCCGGCCCGGTCCCCCGACGGCGAAGCGTCGCGCCACGCGCCCGGCTCGTGACGCCGGTCGCCGTCGGACGGCCACCACTGCCCCTCACCGCGCATTCTCGCGTTCACCCTCCCGCCGCGGCCGCTTGCATCTACTATCCTGTAGTAAGGACGCGGTCGCGGCCTGGCGGGTTTCTCGACTCCCTCAGGCGACGCGGCGGCGCCGACGACAAGCCACAGGACACGCACGACGTTCGGCCGCACGCCCGCGTCGACCGTCTCAACAGACACGATCGCGCCGTGGATGCCCGCCACGGCGCGCCGCGGCTCGCGGTACGCCGGGAGGGGAATGTGACAACCGTGCGCCGTCTCGGGCGCAGCCTGCGCCAGCGGTGGTACGTCGCGCTGCCGCTGGCGGCGCTGACCCTCGCCGCGACCGCCGCGGTCGCGCACACCATTCCGACCGAGTACCGGGCACGCGCCATGGTCGGCCTGCTGGCCGCGCACAGCGGGGTGCAGGGAAGAAGTGGCCGGCCGCAATACGGAAACCCGTTCCTCGCCTTCGGCGCCGCGCTCACCGATACCGCCGACCTGCTGACCCGGCGGCTGGACTCGCCGACCGCGGCCAGCCGCCTGCGGGCCGAGGGCGCCACCGACAGCTACGCGGCCAGCTTGGCCGCCGACGCTCCGGGCCCGTTCATCACCCTCACCGTCACCGGCGTGAACCGCGCGCAGGTCGCCGCCTCGCTGCACACCCTGCTCGGCTACACCGCGCAGCAACTGACCGCGATCCAGGCCCGGGCCGGCGTCTCGCCCGCCTCGATGATCCGCTCCTTCGTCATCATCGCCCCGACCAGGCCCGCCACCCAGCCGGCGCGCAAGGTGCCGGCGGTACTGGGCGTCGCGATCGCCGGATTGGTGGCCAGCGTGCTTTCGGCGCTCCTGGCCGAGAGCATCGCCGCAGCCCGCCGCGCCCGACGCGCCGCGGCGATGGCCGAGCCGGGAACACTCGCGCGAGCGTAGAGCTACCTATAGGCCGTCGTCCTCGGCCTGCTGCAAGGCGTCACCGAACTGCTCCCGATCTCCAGCCTCGGCCACTCGGTGCTGGTGCCCGCCCGGATCGGTCGTTCCTGGCAGCACCTGGTCACCGAGACCTCCTCCGCCGAGTCCGGACAGGCCCCGTACCCGGCGTTCATCGTCGCCCTCCGCGTGGCCACGGCGCCGGCAGTGCCGGGACGTTCGCGCTTAGACTTTCTCGGGGATGAGGATGTCTTCGTTGGCCGTGTGGGTGTCCGCCTTCTCGATCCTGTCGATTTTGGTGGCGCTCAGGTACACGACGACCAGCAGGATCGCCGCGAGGAACGCCAGGCTCGGCCACAGGGTGCCCAGGCCGAGGCCGCCTTCGCTCCTGTCGGATGCGAGGTAGTCGCCGATGTTGGCACCCAGCGGGCGGGTGAGGATGTACGCGATCCAGAAGGTCAGTACGGCGTTGGCGCCGGCTTTCCACGCCACGAGGGTGGCCGCGGTCAGGGCGAGCGGCAGCAGCACGGAGGCGCCTGGGCTCCAGCCGGTCAGTTCCACGCTCCAGTCGCCCAGCGCGGTGCCGAGCGAGAAGGTGACCAGGACGGTGAGCCAGTACCAGCCTTCCCGGGAGCGGGTGTTGATCGCGTGGATCGAGAGGGTGCGCTCCCGGGCGTACCAGGCGGCGAACACGGTGGCGAGCAGGGCACTGAAGACGGTGCTGCTGATCCACAGCGGTACGCGACGCCCGTCGGTGAGATTGTCGGTCAGCAACGTCCCCTCGACGCTCACGAGAACGACCGTGAGCCAGTACGCCCACGGCGTGTAGCGCCGGGTGCGCGACTGTGCCGCCAGGCTCGCCGCCAGTGCGAGGGCGAACAGGATCGTGGTGTTGCCTAAGCCGAACCCGAGGGTCTCGTTGATGTAGTCGGCGAAGCTCTCCCCGACGCTCGTGCACAGGATTTTGATGATCCAGAAGTAGACGGTGATCTCGGGAACCTTGTTCAGCACAGTCGCGTGTCGCTGCGGTGTCGCGGTGGACATCTCTCTCCGTCGCTTCGCGGGACGTTCCAATCCCAGGTTGTTGGTGTCGGGGCGGCAGCCCTCTCGGCGCGGTTCCCGGTTCGTGGATGGCAGGATATTTAGATAGACGGCCGCATCCTTCGGCGTCGTCGTGCGTGGCCGGCGCACGCGGTTGCATACGACGGCCGGGCCGATCGCCTCGTCGCCGAATCGAACGAAGGCGTGGCCACGAACCTATTGGGCGGGCGGCGAGCGGATCGCCAGCGGACGGTTAAAGATCGCTAACTTTCCGTGTTTCATCCATGGCGCTGTGTAATGGTGGTCATGGTGATCGGTGATCTGTTGGTGGTGGAGGACGATGCGGACATCGCCGGGGAACTGTTTCAGGCGCTGACCGGCCACGGCTATCACGTGGTCACGGCAGCGAGCGGGACGCAAGCGGTCGACTATGTGCTGGGCCACCGGCCCGACCTTGTGCTTCTCGACCTGGGGTTGCCCGATCTCGACGGTGTGGCGCTGTGCCGGCGCCTGCGCACCCTGCTTCCGGCGGCGAGCGTCATCGTCGTGCTCACCGCGCGCACCCAGGAGTTCGAGGTGGTCGTGGCCCTGGACGCGGGCGCGGACGACTATCTGACCAAGCCGTTTCGCCTGACCGAACTGTTCGCCCGGCTGCGCGCGCACCTGCGCCGCCGCCAGGCCACCTGCGGACCGCCGGTCATCCGGCTCGGACGCACCCGCATCGACACGCGGGCCCGCCGCGTCCATATCGCGGAACGCGAAGTCGTGCTGCGCCCGAAGGAGTTCGATCTGCTGGCGGCCCTGGCCGAGAGGGCCGGGGCGGTGGTGAGCCGGGAGCAGTTGATGGAAGAGGTGTGGGATGAGCACTGGTGCGGGCCCACCAAGACTCTCGACGTGCACGTGTGCGCTGTGCGCCGCAAACTCGCCGACGCGGACCCAGATGCCGCGGCGCTCATCACGACCGTGCGCGGCCGGGGTTACCGTTGCGAGCTGCCGCTTCACCCGCCCGCGAGCGACCCCGCCGTCACGCTGCCACCGTTCGTGCCCTGAAAGGGCGCCAGCAGGCTGAACACCGGTCTCGGCCCGCAACGCCGCACCACCAGGCGTCCTCCTTCTGCCTCGGCGAGCGAGCGCGCCAGCGGCAGCCCGATGCCGTGGCGGATGCCGCGCTGCCGACCGGTCGCGTCCGGCTCGCCGCCCGCCGGCAGCCCGGGCCCGTCGTCACCGACCTCGAAAGCGACGCCGTCGCCCATGTCGGCGACCGTCAGCCGGATCTCGCCGCGGCCGTGTAGGAGCGCGTTGTCCAGCAGGATGCTCAGGATCTGGGTGATGGCCGCCTCGCAAATCCGCACCGGCGCGAGATCGGGTTCGCAGCGCACGATCAGCTGCCGTCCGGCTTCGAGTACCGCTGCGCGGTGGTGCTCCGCGACCCGCAGGGCTACCTGCGCCGCGTCCACGGCGCGCTCGCCGCCGCTCGTCTCGCGGGCCAGTTGCAGCAGCTGGTTCACCGACTCGGTCAGGCGCTCGGCCCGGCGAAGTGCCGTGTCCACGGATTCGCGCCGAATATTCTCACCGTCGGCCCGCGCCGCCTCGAGCCCCAGAATCAGGGCGGTCAGCGGCGTGCGCAGTTGGTGCGAGACCGCGGTGGTGAACCGCCGTTCCCGCTCCAGCACCTGCCCGAGCCTGCGCGCGCTCGCCCCAAGTGCCTGCCCCGCCATGTCCGCTTCGCGGATCGTGCTGCGAGGGGCCTGGACGGTGAAGTCGCCGGCCCCCAGCGCGCCGGCCATCGCGGTCAGCCGCTGCAGCGGGGCAGCCACCCGCGACGCCAGATGCCAGGCCAGAGCGGCCGAAAGCGCGACGACGGCGCCGCCGAGGGCGGCCACCAGCAGCCACACCCGCATCCAGCGGTCGGTCACCAGGTCCCACGGCATCCACGCCCGCACTGCTGCGGTGACCCGGCCATTGTGCGAGACCGGCGCCACGACCGCCAGGTGCCCCGCCTCGATCGCCTGGTGCAACCCGCCGTCGCGCGACAGCACGGCCACCGCCGAGGTCGGCGGGCCTTCCCCGGCGATCTTCCGGCCATCCGGCGCGTACAGGCCGACATCGACGCCGCGCGACAACTCGGCGAAACCTGTCGACGCATCCGTACTGAGCACGGGCCGCGACCCTGCCTGGGCCGCCGCCCAGATCGCGTCGCGCTGCAGCCGCACCACCGCGCCCCGGCTGTAGACCTGGCCCATCGCCCAGGCCAGCGGCACGGTGAACAGCACAACCGCGCAACTCGCCACCGCCACGATCGAGCAGAGCACCCGCGTGCGCAGAGGGGTACCGTCCCGCCGACCCGGCCCTTCTCCGCGTGGCCGGTTCACACCGACTCCGATCCGCCCGTACGACACGTCCCCATATTCACGCCGGCGACGCGCACCGCACTGGCGACACCACCGAAGGTCAGCCTTTGGTGCAAGCGGATGGTTCGCCGACCTCGACCTTGCGGATACCGCCGACACACCGCCGGCCTGCAGCTCCGGCCGCCTCGCGCCCTCCCGGGCGCGCCGGTCAGCGCGCCGCGGCGCGGTCCGGTTCCAGGACGGGCTGCGGTTGCCGCTGGACGTCGGCGCCGGTGACCGCGAGGTAGGCGACCAGGCCGAGGATCAGCGCGCCGAGCACCAGCATCACCGGAGCGTCGCCGAAGCCCATACCGCTGGTGTTCTTGGGCTTGCCCAGGCCGTCCGCGAGCGACGCCCCGAGCGGCCGGGTGATCACGTACGCCGCCCAGAACGAGAAGATCGCGTTCCAGCGCAGGAACCGGTAGCCGAGCGCGGGGATCAGGATCAGAGCGGCGAACAGGGCGGCCGACGGGAAATAACCCAGGTGCAGGCTGTACGCGGTGAAATCACCCAGCGCGGTGCCCATCGCGAAGGTCGCCACCACCGCCGCCCAGTAGAACGCCTCGCGCCGCGGGGTGTCCACGCTGTGGATCGACAGCGTCCGCTCCGTCATCCGCCAGCCGACGAACACCGCCGCGAGCGTCACAGCGTACAGGGCCGAAGAGACCGGGTAGGGCACGCCGAGCGCGACGTGCAGCACGTCCGCGGCCATGGTGCCGAACACGCCCACCATGACCACCGCGAACCAGTATGTCCACGCCCGGTACCGGGCCGCGCGGAACTGCAGGACCAGGGCCAGGACGAACCCGGCGAAACCAAGCACCACCGCCACCTGCGGAGCCATCGCGTTGACCAGGTAGTCCGAGGTCGACTCACCCATCGCCGTCGACAGACCCTTGATAATCCAGAACACCGCCGTGATCTCGGGAACCCGCAACACCCCCGGCGCGGTCAGCCACGAACGCGAATGCCGCGCCCTGCCCGTCACGCTCCCACCGCGGGCCAGCACGTCCGCGCGGCCGCCCTCGTCCCGCATGATGTCCCCTTCGTTCCAGTCAGATGCGATGGTCAGCAAATTCAACGACGCGTGGTGACCTCGGCCAGTTCCTGGAGGTTCTGCACGCACAGGCCGCCCGCAAGGCGCAGTACACGACCGCCGCCACCAGCAGGGTGGCGGCGGCGCACGATCCGGCCGCTTATCCGTGGCGGCTCGAGCAGGGAGGCGTTCCTCCCGGTGCTCGGGCACCATGCCGGGCATGGGCCCGTGCTGAGCGACATTCCTGACGCTGATGGGAGCGGTGGGTTCGGGCACTGCGTGTGCCGACAGGACTCGGTGGCATGCCGTGGGGCCGGGGTGTTCGTCGGCGGCGGCTCCTTGCCGATGTGGGGCGTGCGATGGCCCTCTCTGTGATCTCTTGCCGGAGCTGCTCGTGAGGGCCGGGAGCGCTTGGAGTCGCTGTGCTCAGGCAGAGGCGGACGCGCGCAGGGTCGAGGCGGGCGGCGGCGATGGTCCCGGGCCGGCCGGAGTGCTGATCGCGGCTGCGCTCGTCGGGATCGGTACCAGCGTGATCACCCCGCTCGGGTTCACCGCACTGGCCGCCTGCACCGAACCGGAGCGGCTCGGAGCGAGCATGGGCGCGGCCGAACTCGGCCGGGAACTGGGCGATGCCGGGGGCCCGCTGCTGGTCGGCGCGATGGCCGTCGCAGCAGGCCCCGGTGCCGGATTCGGGGCGCTGGCCGCGCTTACCGCCCTGGCCGCGCCCATAGTCCGAAACAGGCTGCCGCGCGATGCCGGCGGCGAGAGCACCCCGGGGACCGGCCGCAGCGCGAACCTCGGCAGAGAGCTGAGCCCTACCGCCACCCGGTCGCGAGGGCTAGGCAGTGTTGGAGAATGTCTCAAGGGGCGAA
This sequence comes from Actinocrinis puniceicyclus, assembly GCF_018283645.1. Lineage (GTDB taxonomy): Bacteria > Actinomycetota > Actinomycetes > Streptomycetales > Catenulisporaceae > Actinocrinis > Actinocrinis puniceicyclus. The sequence continues at coordinate 7,635 of NZ_JAGSXH010000108.1, forward strand.
TCCGGTGATCGACTTCGCCTGGACGCACGGCCGAAACGTCCACAGACAACCGGTATGAGCACGCTCCGGCCGCGCGCCCATGCTCGTCGCTGACCGGATTCGCCATCACGATTCCGGGCAAAGCGGCGGTCGAATCGTTGCCTTGATACATTCCCCAACACTGCCTAGGGCACCGGCGGCTGCCGAACGGGGCCCGGAGGAGTGATCGCCGCGAACCGTGGCCCGGGTCCGCGGCGACTTGCGGTCACAGGCGCCCCGGGTGCTACTTGGTCAGGTAGATGATCACGACGATGATCGCGCCGAGGGCGGCGACGCAGAGGACGGCGAGCAGGCAGGAGAGGGTCAGTCCGAGCAGGATCTGGGCGGCGGCGAGCAGAACCCCGCCCGGTCTGTCGGAGCGATCGCGCCGGCTGCGGGGCCGTGCGGAGGTGGTGCGCGTTCGTGTGGGGGTGGCGTGGCCCCGCGTGCGCGGCGGCGGGGCGGCGCTCACTGAGGGCCCCGGTCCGGGTTCACGCCGGCGCCCGCCCTTGCCGCCGGCGGCGACTGGAGAATCGTCGCCAGGCTGCGGGCCAGTCCGCGGCAGTCGGTGATGTCGATCGTCGCGCCGCTGTTGCGCTGCGGCGCGCAGCGGTCGAGCAACCCGCGAGCGAGATCCTCGACCCGCGCGCAGAAGGTGTCGGCCGCAGCGGGGTGTCGTCGTTCGAAGGTACTCCAGCGTTTGGAGGCGACGCGGATGATCCGGCTCCACTGCTGCGGGTCGCTGCCGGGGATCGGGTTGCCCTCGCGCTGCGCCGCGCCCAGGGCGGCTATCAGCAGGCCGGCCTGCGCGGTGTCGTGTGTCATCCAGTCCTCCCGTGCGCGCCACGGCAGCGATCCGTCGTGGCGGGCGTGCGAACGCGCATTGCTTCTACGCGATTGTAGATCTGGGGTCGGGCTGGGTGATCGCCGTTTGTGCCCGGTCGTGTCAGGGTTTAGTCACAGGTCAGGTCCGCGCGGGGGACTCGGTGCCTCGGACCGCTTCCCGGCCGGGGGCGCCGCGCGGCGCCCCTGCGCGGCGCGGCCGGTCGCAGTCCGGCATCGCCTCCGGGCGAAGCGGCGGATGGCCAGCACGTTGACCGGCCCTAGTAGCAGCGCGGCCAGGAGCTCGCCGAGAAGCAGGGCGGGTTCTGAGGCGGGGTGCGAGCACACCGGCCGCCAGGGCACCGACGGCGAAGGCGTAGCCGCAGGCGGCGAAGACCTGGTCGCGCAGGTGTTCGGCGGGGATCTGCGCGGGCGCGTTCTCGTCACGCTCGTGGCGGCCTCGGGGATCAGCGCGCATAGCCGTCACGGCTCCCCGGCAGCCATCTGCGCCCCTGCCGACCGCGACGGCCTGGATTGCGGCGGCCTTCTCGAGGGCGCGCTCGCGGCGGCGGATCACGACCAGGACCGCGAGCCCGCTGAGCATCCATGGCAGCGGCGGGTGCCCGGCGGCGCAGGCCAGTCCCGCCGCGAGCAGCAGAATGTCGCCCGGCGGCACGAAGGCGGACGGGAACTCCGATTCGATCAGCGGCACCAGGAACACCGCCGCCGCGGCGAACGGGACAGCGATCGACAGCAGCGGGGTAACGGATCGCGAATCCACCGCGCCTGCCTCCCGACGACTGGTCGCGAACCTTGCCCGCAGGGGTCTTCTACAAGACCGTCGTAGTATTCCATGAACGAGGACACGCTTCTACAGGCTTGTAGTAGCCTCGCCTCGGTGTCGAGGACGCGCGCCGGGCCCGCATGGTCGCGGGCCGCGCTGCGGGCCCTCGCGATCCTGCTGCGTTCGCCTGCCGGACGCTGCGGGTTCACGCGGATGTCGCCGATCCTCTACACTCCACTCGACTTTTACATCCTTGTAGATCTTGTGCTGTGTGCTGCCGCGGCGCGCCGGCCCGGGAACTGCACAAGCCCTTCCGCGAGAAGAGACGACCCGCCCATGCTCCTTGCGCTCGCCGCACCGCTGCACATCAAAACGGTCACCACCGCCGACGACGGCTGGTACCGCTCGATCACCTCCTTCGCCCAGCACACCGCGTGGCTGCAGGGCACGATGAAGCTCTACACCCTCACCGGGATCGCCCTGCTGTGCCTAATGGCCCTCTACGCCTGGTGGAACGCGCGCGCCCGCGCCGACCACGCGGCGATGGCCGCGGTCGCCTGGCTCGGCCTGGGCACCTTGCTCTCCATCGGCGGCGGCCTGCTGCTCAAGCAGATCTTCCAGGAGAACCGGCCCTGCCAGGCCATCCACGTGGCCACCGTCGAGGCCTGCCCCGGCCCGGCCGACTACTCCTTCCCCTCCGACCACACCACCTTCGTCGTCGCCCTCGCGGCCGGCCTGTGGATCGTGGGCCGCAAACTCGGGATCATCGCCGCGATCCTCGCCGCCATCGAAGGCTTCGACCGCGTCTACCTCGGCCAGCACTACCCGCACGACGTGCTCGGCGGGGCCGTGCTGAGCACCGCGGTGCTGCTGATCGGCTGGGTTCTGCTGCGCGGCCCGCTCACCCGCCTGCTCGCCCTGCTCCTGGGCACCCCGCTGCGCCCGCTGCTGACCACCGCCCCGGCCGCCGCCACGAACACCCCGTCTCCCAGCGCCGCGCCATCCACGCACACCCGGCGCGACGCGGCCACGGCCGGCGGAGACCCGGTGAAAACCCCCGCCTCGTTCCCGCGGCCCGAGACCTGGAGTCCCGACTCGCGCTGACCCCTCGCGAGCGGGTGCGTCCTGCCCGGTTCGGCCGTCGTCGCCCGAACTGGCGGGCCGCGCGCCGGCCGAACCGGCGGGCCGCACGCCGGCCGAACCGGAACGCAACCGCCCGCACCCCGAATATCTACAATCATGTAGAGTCACCCGCGGTTCGGGGACGCGCGGCCCCTTTCTCCTCAACCCGCGTCCCCGAACCGCCCACACCACACGGCAGGAAGGCCACCGACGTGCAGAGCTTCATCGCGAACTACGGCTACCTGGCCATCTTCCTGCTGATGCTGGCCGAGTCCGCCTGCATCCCGGTCCCCTCCGAACTGATCATGCTCTTCGGCGGCGCACTGGCAGCCGGCGCCGTCACCGGAACCCACCTGAACCTGGCCGCGGTCATCGCCGCCGGTGTCCTGGGCAACCTGGCCGGCAGCTACCTGGCCTACGCGGCCGGGCGCTACGGCGGTCAGGCCGCACTGCACCGCTGGGGCCGGCGCATCTACCTGCGCGAGCACGACCTGGACCGGGCCACCGCCTGGTTCACCAAGTACGGGCCGGCCGCTGTCGGCTTCGGCCGCTGCCTGCCGGTGATCCGCACCTTCATCTCCCTTCCCGCCGGAATCGCCGGCATGAACGCGGTCCGCTTCGGCCTCTACACGGTGATCGGCTGCATCCCGTGGACCGCCGCGCTCGGCTGGGCCGGCTACGCCGTCGGCTCCCGCTGGGAGACGATCGCCAACGACTTCCACGGCCCGACCTACGCCATCGCCGCCCTCGTCGCCCTGGCCGCCGCGGTGGCCGTGGTGCTGTTCCTGCGCAACCGCCGCGCCGCGGCCCGGCAGGCGCAGGCGGCCGGTGTCGCACCGCAGCGCACCACAGCCCACCGGCGCTAATCTGAACCGGCTCGAACGACCTCGCCCCGACACCGATCCTCGGTCGCGGGACGCGCTCACCAGGGAAGGTGCACCATGGCTGCGCTCCGCAAGCCCCAGCGCAACAAGGCTCCGCGCCGCGCTTCCGGCGCCCTGGAATCGGCTGTGCTCGCCGTGCTGTGGGAGGCCGGCCAGCCGCTCAGCGCCACCGACGTGCGAGAACGGCTCCTGGCCCATGACGGAGGCTCCGCCGATCTGGCGTACACCACGGTCGTGACGATCCTGACCCGGCTGCACGAGAAGAACGCCCTGTACCGGCAGCGCGAGGGCCGCGCCTACCGTTACGCCCCGGTGGCCGACGAGGCCGGCCTGGCCGCCCGGCGCCTCTCCGCCCTGCTCGACGCGACAGCCGACCGCAACGCGGTGCTCTCCAGCTTCGTCAACGACCTCTCGGACGCCGACGAACAACTCCTGCGCGCGCTGCTCGGCGCGCGCACCCACGGCACCAGCCATCCCGCGCGGGGGTGAGCGATGCGCGTGTTCGTGTACGCAACCCCGCTCTTCCCCCTCGCCTCGCTCCCGCTCGCCCGCCTGGCCACCACCCGCCTGCACCCGCGCCACACCACCTGGCTGCTGAGCCTGGCCGCCGTCGTGCTCGCCGCGACCAGTTGCGGCGCGCTCGGCCTGGTCGCGATCGCAGCCCTCGTACGCATCCCGACCCTCGCCCACCTCGCGCACCTGTCCCACCGGGTGATCGCCACAGGCGACTCGACCTCCGGCGCGATCGCCACGATCGCCGGAATCCTGTTCGGCGCCGCGCTGCTAGCCACCGCGACCTTCACCATCGCGCGCACCCGATCCCTGGCCGCCGCGTTCGGCCACGCCCGCGCGCTCCCCGGCGCGGCAAGCCTCGTGATCACCCAAGACCAGGCCGCCGACGCCTACACCATCCCGGGCAACCCGGGCCGGATCGTGGTGTCCACCGGGATGCTCGACGCACTCGACACACCCGCACGCCGCGCGCTGCTCGCCCACGAGCACGCACACCTACACGGCCACCACTACCTCTACGCCACCGCCGCCCGCCTGGCCGCCGCAGCCAACCCGCTCGTGCGCCCCCTGGCCGCGGCCGTCGAATACGCCCTCGAACGCTGGGCCGACGAACACGCCGCCGACACCGTCGGCGACCGCCACCAAGTCGCCGCCGCCATCGCCACTGCGGCAATCGCCGCCAAACACACCCGCGCCCGCCCAAGCCCGACCCTCGCACTCGGCGCCGTCTTCAGCCGCACCAGCACCCCGCGACTGGACGACGCCGGACCCGTGCCCCGCCGGGTTGCCGCCCTGCTCGCCCCCGCACCGCGCACCAGCCTGCCCATACTCGCCGCCGGGCTCGTCGTGATCGCACTGGCCGGCCTCTTCGCCCTCGAAGCCGCCAACGACCTCCAAGACCTGCTCTCCCTCGCCCACGTCGCCGCACGCCGATAAACGCCGACCCACGCCGCAGACCGAAGCGAAGGAGCGCACCCGCGCGGCACTAGCTAGTGGTGGTTTCGTTGGAAGATCGTCTCGACCGGTTCGCCTCCCGCCCACCGCTCAACGCGGACGCGGCATATGCCCGTTGCCGGCGCCGCTCGGATCAGGGCTCTCCGTCCAGGAGTTCGGCGGCGGCCTTGGGGTCCATAAGGTTGGACCAGACCTGTTCGGCCGGGAGCAGGTCGCGCTCGGGCAGCGCGTACTCGGGGAACCAGGCTGTCGGGTCGCAGCCGGGCATGCGGTGCAGGATGGTCGAGGTCAGGTTGGGTGGGACGGGACCGGTAATGCGGATCGCGGCGTAGGTCTCGTGGCCGTCGTCGGCTCGAACGATGACGCCGAGGCGGAAACCGGGAAGGTCAGCGGCGTGTTCGTGGCCGTCGCGCAGGGAGCCGCGGACCAGGTCGCGGATGGTGGCATCCAGGCGCAGCGCGAACCGGGTGGCGGCCTCGATCCGGTACCGGTCGGCGTCGTCGGCGTTTGGAAGCAGGTCGGCACTGTGGGTGTCGGTGGTCAGCGGCTTGTCGTGCTCGGCGTTGTAGCGTTGCCGGGCGGCCTGGGTGCGGGTGTGCAGAGCAGCATAGAAGTCGTCACCGGAGCCGTCTTCGCGGGTACCGGCGGCGACCAGCCAGAGGCGGACCTCGGCCTCGGGCTCGTCGTGCCAGATCGCGCCGCGCCAGCGCTGCACCTTGACTTTAAACAAGACGGCGTCGTCGATCGAACGGATCCGCTCGTGCGGGGTGTCCGGGTCGGCGAACTGCTCGCCGGCCTTGGCCAGCAGCGGGTGCTCGGCAGCCTCCAGCCGGACCCGGGCAGGTGGGATGGGCAGGCGTAGATCCTCGCGCAGGCAGCGCAGCGTCGGGCGCGCGGCGGGCACGGTCAACGGTCCCAGTCGCCGGTGCCGCCGAGTTCGGCGATCCGCTCCGGAGGCAGTCCGGTGAGCGCGGTGACGGTGGCGGTGAGCGAGCCGTCAAGGACTTTCATCGACTCGATCATCCCGGCGCGGATCCGCTCGCGCTGCTGTTCCAGGTAGACCCTGGTGGCCTCGGCGACGAAATCCTTCTTCGTCATGCCCAGGAAGTGCGCACCCTGGGAGATCAGCTCGTCGGTCGCGGGATCGATCTTCAGCGGGGACTGCCGTTTGGTCGGGCCGGTCGTGGTTGCCATGGGACCCACCTCCATGCGGCCATGGTACCCAAGTACCTCAGGTGTAGGGATGCACATGCCGACGGCCCCGCCGGAACCTTCGTGGCTCCGGCGGGGCGTGTCGTGGACTGTCAGCGGCGTCGAACGCCCACCAGCGGCGGATCGCCGTCCTCCGGACCCTGCCCTTGCCGATAACCTCATCCGTGCTGGTCAGAGTTAGCGTACGCGTGAGGCCGATGTAGCGTGCGATAGCGAACGGCGGAACGTCCTCATGGCTGGCGGTTGCTGTGGCATGGTGATCGACCGTGCTGCTGCGACTGGCTTACCTTGGCGTGGCGAACGCGTTCGCGATGTTGCGGCTGCTTCCGATGAGCCATCGGGACAAGGACGCCGAGGTGCACGATCCGGGCTAGTTCGTTGATCGGCTCGGGAGGACGCAGCACCAGGATCTCGACATCCTTCTCCCGCTCCCCCGCCAGCAACAACCGCACCATCGCGAACACGTTGCTCACCGCGAGATACGCCAAACGCACCAGCACAACAAACCATCGTGCCCAACCCACCACCACGACACGCGGAAAATCCAGCAGAACGCTGATCAGCTACCCAGCCCATGTGACCTTCACGGACAACATTGTCGGCACCCACACCCTCCCCTCGCGTCAGGCGCGGGTGGATCCCAGCCGGGCCGTCCACGCCGCCATCTTGCCGGGCACGGCCTGGTCCGAGGGCGGAGCCGGCGGCGGCAGCGGTCCCGGCACGGGCACATCTGCACGGCGCTGACGGTCCCGGCGCGCCCGCCGGGTGGAGTTGTGCGCGCCCTCGACGACCTGGCGCATCTGCACGGCCATCGCGAACAGCGCGTTCTCGTCGACCTCGCCGCGCCCGAACTCGCGAAGCCGAGCCACCGCGGCCGTCTGCTCCCACACGCTGATCGGCGGGCGCGACAGCGTCCGGTACGGCACCTCTATATAAGCAGCGCCGCCGCCCGGGTCCAGGACCCAGATCCGGGAGATGTCGCGCGGGTCGCGGCGCAGCACGAACTTTCCCAGTTCCCCGCGGCGGGCGATGAACGGGTAAACTGACCAGCGACTCAAGCACTCCGGCAAACCCTCGGGAAGCTGACTTCTTCAGCGGACGCCTGCTGGACGGCATCGACCGCTGCTTGGCGGTCTGCGCCCAGCAGGAGAGCGTGGCGCAGGTACGCGATTGCCTGCTGACGCAGTAGCCGTTGACGTTCACTGTCGGACAGGAGCGGGGGATGGTCGACCACGCGTGTTCCAGCGCCGCGCCTGGAGTGGACCAACCCTGCTAACTCCAACTCGCGATATGCACGGGCCACGGTGCCCACCGCCAGTGCAAGGTCCCCGGCCAGCTGCCGCATCGGTGGTAGGCGATCCCCCGGGGCGATGACGTGGCAGCGAATCAGGTCGTCGAGTTGTCGTCGGAGTTGCTCGTACGGCGGTGTGGGATCGTTGGCGGTGACGACGAGTGTCGGGCGGGGGTTCATGAGGGTTCTTGTATCGCAGGTGTGCGGCGGCGCGCAGAGAAGATCGCCGTGCAGCTGCGACCCAACAGAACGAGCCAGGCCGGTATCAAGGCGATCAGTAGCCAGCCGGCCGCGGTCCACCATGCTGGACGACAGGTGATCGATAGGAGCGCGCCTGCTGTCACCAGGCAGACGCCAATGAGCGGGATTGTGACCAGGACCCCGCATGCACCCGTGACCGCGTCGGCCGCGTGCCGCCGGTGGACATCGTCGCTGACGATGCGGCCCGAGGGGTCCAGGGGGCGTGGTCGGCGCACAATCTGCCGCAGCGCGAGAATTGCGGTGACGATGCCGACAACTACCACGCCGGCCAGCGGGACGCTGTAGAACGATCCCGCCCACGGGCCGTGGGCCTCTGAGCTGATCGGGCTGCATCTGCACACCAAGAGTCGGCCGGCCCGGCCGAGATCATCAGGAGACGCTGCAGCGGTCGTCGCCAGCAGGAGCGCGGCCAGCGCGCACGCCGCAGTGGCCACGGCGTTGCTGAGCTGCCGTGGCAGGAAGTCACGTACCCGCCGGACCTCCACGGCTGCCAGGCGCGTCGGGCCACCGGGTGCACCCACGCTGGACTCGCCGACAAGGACGCCCGCCAGGACGCACAAACCGAATAGTGGAGCGGCGAGCATCATGCCGCGGCCAAGAGCCCCCGACTCTGCGGCGACACCGGCGACGAGTGTTCCGGCTCCGACGCCGCCCCACCGCCACGCGGCGGTCGTGTGGGTCACCGGTTCGGGGCCATCGTCGTCTGGGACGCAGCGCGGCCTCGCTCGAGCCGATAGCGCGATCGGAACTCCGACGAGCACCGGTACGGATAGAAATGCGACGACCGACACACCCATCACCAGCCCACCCCTTTGTACTGCGAACTTGATACAAGACACTATGAGGCGGGACGATACTTGTGTCAAACACATGGTTCAAGAACGAGTCGGATCGACACGCTCCAACGAAGCAGCGGGCGTCGCTAAGGGGAACGCCCACCGGACACTTTCGCGGACCACCTATCTGAGACGGCGTCCGCGCTCGTCGGCTTGTCCTGTCGCTGTCGGTTTCCGGAGTCGTCTGCACGGATGACCGAAGTGCCATGCACTGACGCCGCGGGGCGATCTGGCGTTCGCTGAGCGTCGAAGGCGGGCCGAGATGCGGAAAGCCCTCTGTGGAGCGCCGGATTGTGGCAGTCTTGATGGGTACGCCAGGTGAGGATTGAGATCGCTGGCGTGGTCGTGGGGACGCTCGGGGCGGGATGGCTGCGGAAATACGGCTCAGTGTGGACGGCTTCGATGCTGAAGCGGCCGGGGACCTGTGGCGTTGGCTGAGCGAGGTCGATGAACGCGGGGGTGGGTCGGCTGGCCGACCGCCCGATGGCCGCATCGCAAGAGGCTGCGCAGACCATGGGCCCGACCGTCGCCGATACAGTCGCCGTCGGCCTTGGCGCGGGCGGTGCGATCTCGGTGCTGGCCCAGGCGCTGGTGGTCTGGCTGCGGCGTCCGCGCGGCCTTGCGATCCGGCTGAAGGTCACCCGGCCGGACGGCATCACGACTGAGCTGTCGGTCGATCGCGCCGACGACGCCGCTGCCGCCGAGGCACTGGTGCGGGCCGCGCTCGGCCTTGGCGATCCCGTCGCGGCCTAGGACAGAAAGCTGGGGGCTGAAGGCGTGTCGTATCCGGATCCGGTCACCTCGGGCGCTGTCGTTATCGGGGTGAGCCGGTACTCCAGTCCCGAGTTCGACGACCTGCCCGCGGTCGCGGCTAACATCGCCGACCTGCGCGCGGTGCTGACCGACGCATCGCGGGGAACCTTCGCTGCCGACCGGTGCCTGGCGATCCAGGACCCGCAGGAGCTTGGCGAGGTGGCCCGCCCGCTGATGGACGCGGCCGGCAAGGCCGTGTGCTTGGTCGCGACCACGCCGAGACGCTCGTGCTGCGGAGAAAGCTCGCCGATCAGACGCAGCGGGCCGGATTGCCGCGCGCAGCGATGGAGATCTCCCGGCAGATCGTCGAGACCGACGTCGCCGCGTACGGGCCGCGGGACTTGATCACGTTGCAGGACCGGTTGATGCTCGGTCAGCACGCGTGGGTCGGCGGGGACTGGCCGGCAGCTGTCGCGATATACGAGGCGCTCATCGACGACTGCGGGTGGACGCTGGGCCGCGAGGACCGGGTCACACTCCAAGTGCGCTTCCGACACGCCACTGCCATCGGACTGATGGGGGATACGATCAGGGCCAGAAACCTTCTCCACGACGTCAAGAGCGATCAGAGCCAGATTCTCGGCAAGGACCACAGAGACACCCGCGAGACCCTCACGAAGATCGCCTACTTCGTGCACTCCATGCCGGGCCCCGCCTTCCGGCCACCGATGCCGCCACTGTGAGGGCCCTGGCCGCCTGCAACCCGGCCGAGCACGGCGGATGACGGGCCGGGTCCCTGCCGGGTGCCGCGGATAATCGGCTGTTATCTGCAGCAACATCGTGACCGGTGCCTGCGGGGCGCCCAAGGTCGGTGTCCGAAGCCGCCCGCGTCGGTACTGCCGACCATCGCTGAGTGCTTGTGTCAGGTTCCGAAGTCGTCCGCGCGAATCGCCGAAGTCCCCTGCACTGCGTCGATGTCCGGATTCACCCGCGTCCGACCGTAGGGCTCAAGCCGGTCCGGTGAGGGAAGGGTCCTGATCGTGGCATCGCTCCAAGAACAGACCTCAAGCCAGGACAGGTAGCCGTCGCGAGCGAAGACGAGGACCTCGCCGAGGGGTTCGCCGCACGGTCCGACGATGCCGGCTTCGGCAACGAGCGGATGGCGTGCAGGATCGATGGGGCCCGGCATGACAGCCCCGGTGTCCAGATCGAAATACACTGTGGCGCACCCGCACCCGCAGCGTCCCTTGATCGTGACATGCGGGATCTGCGCCAGAAGAGCAGTCTGTACGGGATCATCGGGTCGCAACAGGTGCGTGAGCGTCATGACTACGTCGTCGGGAAATGGCTCCGTGCCGGGGTGATCAGTCATCGGCCGCGACGATCACGGACAGCGTCTTGTTCCGGCAGTCGATGAGCACCAGTTCGTGGAACTCGCCGTGGACGCCGCCCCAGTCGTGGAAGGCATCAGGGCCGAGGTCGCGCAGGCTTAAGGTCCGCTGTGCGTTATGCAGCGCTCGATACACCTGCTGCTCCATGTCCGCCAGTCGGCCCTTCGGCAGCGGCGCGTGCTGTTCGGCCCACCGCCGCAGGTGCTGCTCGGCCTGGGTGGCATCGATCGGCTCGTAGCAGGCGGGCGTGATCTGCTCGCGCCAGTACGGGCCGTGCCGTTCGGGATTGTCGCCGGGATCTCCTCCTGCGTGGTCGTCGCCGAACAGCGGGTGTCCGATCAACGCCGCGAGCAGGGTTGCGTCGTCCTCTGCCTTATCGGTCGGCCGGAAGCGCTGGATGTCGACCCATTGGAATGTGCCGTTCTTGAAGTTGATGAACACGTGCTCGGTGTGGCCGAGCAGTTGCGGGCCGGCGACTTCGCAGGCCCCTGCGGCGTGGCCGGTCGCCGGCTCGGGGCCGGGCGTACTCATGCCCGGGATCCGGTTTCACCAGCCGCGCCGTTCTGGGCGGGAACCCGCTGCAGGACGCGGTAGACCGTGGGCCGGGACACGGAGAACACTTCGGCGAGGTCGGCGATGGTGTACTCGCCGGTGCCGTGCATGCGCCGCAGTTCGCGCTGCTGTTTGTCGGACAGCTTGGGCTTCTTGCCCCAAGGCCTCGAAGTTAAGGATTCCGGGTGCTTGTCCAGTTTCTGGCTCATGTGAGCTGGTAGGTCGCTGGGCTGGTCTTCGTCAGGTAGCCGAGTCTTGACCAGGTGGACATTTGGACGCAGAAGCTGTTCAAGCCCGTCTCCTCGGTGATGTCGAAGGCTCGGGCGAGGTCGCGGGCCCGCCATGGTTGACCGGGCCGGGTGCCCATGAGTTGGAGGACGGCTGCTCGGCGACCTGGCGGCCG
>NZ_JAGSXH010000109.1 GCF_018283645.1 Actinocrinis puniceicyclus
ATCGCTCACAACGCCAGCCGCCAACATGGAATCCGAGCCTGGGCCTCGATTCTCAGCGATCTTTCGCAGACGACACGGTGACGAAAATCCCGCGAGAAACCGAAAGATCTAATGAGAACCTACAACGGGCGCTGATTAGAGGACTCGCCGGATCGCGACGAGGGAGCCTGCCCATTGGCTCAGGGGGCTGAGCCGGACGGTCTGGCCGGTTTGGGGTGCGTGGATCAGGGTGCCGTTGCCGAGGTACATGCCGACGTGGCCGGGTGCCTGGGGTGTGCCGTCGGTGCCAGGGATGAACAGCAGGTCGCCGGGCTTCAGCTGCGCGAGGCTGTAGACCGGTGTGCCTGCGTTGACCTGCTGGTATGTGGCGCGGGGCAGGTGCACGCCGATGCGGGCGTAGGCAGCCACCATCAGGCCGGAGCAGTCGTAGGCGTTCGGGCCGGTGGCGCCGTAGGCGTAGGGCCTGCCCAGCTGTGCGAGGGCGAAGGTGATTACGGCGGCGATCGGGGCGGGGGTGCCGGACGGGATGCGGTAATGCGCGGCGTCGACCGCCGCGCCCTCGGCGGTGTTGTCGCCCGAGTCGCCGGCGGTGCAGACAGCGGAGCCGGTCATCGCGGCGGCGAGCGCCCGGGCCTCGCGCTCCCACTTGGCGTAGGCCTCTGGGTACGCGCTGCGCTGCACGGCCTGCGCCGCCTGGGTGGTGGGCATCGAGCGCCAGCCGGGGACCATGAGCAGGTGGCGGTAGAAGTGCCCGGAGGCGTAGACCGGGTCGAGGATCTGCGCGGGGGTGCCCCAGCCCTGAGAGGGGCGCTGCTGGAAGAGCCCGAGGCTGTCGCGGTCGCCGTAGGTCAGGTTCTGCAGACCGGACTCCTGCAGCGCGGTTGCGAGGGCGATGGTCTCGCCGGGCATCGGTACGCCCATGTCCATGCCGACCTGCGCGATGATGCGCGCATTGGCGAGCTGCTGGGTGCCCAGCGCGCTCAGACCCGCGACTCGGCTGCCGCCGGGGGCGGGCGCGCACAGGACGGTGCTGTCATCGGGTGCTGCGATGGCCGCGGCGAGGGACGCGATCGCCGCGATGACGAGCAGGGGCGCGGATATCGCGGCGACGAGGGTGGTCTTGGTTGACACGGCGTGCTCCTCACCGGATCGGTTGCGGGGTGAAGGTGACTGGCAGCGTGGTGAGCGCGTGCTGGCGGTAGTCGGGCTTCCAGTGGGGTTTGTCGGCGGTGAGCTGGAGGTCGGGGAAGCGCGTCAGCAGTGACCACAGGGCGGTGCGCACCTCCATACGGGCGAGAGAGGCTCCCAAGCAGTAGTGCGGCCCGTGGCCAAATCCGAGGTGGCCGTTGGGTTCCCTTGCCGGGTCGAATCGGTCCGGCTCGTCGATCTCCTGCGGGTCACGGTTAGCCGAGCCCAGTGCCAGCAGCACCGTGCTGCCAGCGGGGATGACACGTCCGGCCACCTCGATGTCGTCGACGGGGAAGCGGCGGATCGCGGTGAGCAGCGGCCCCTCCAAGCGGATGATCTCCTCGATAGCGGCGGTCACCTGCTCGGTGTGCGGCGAGTCCTGTGCCCGCACCAGGGCGGCGGCGTGTGGATGGGTCAGCAGCAGGTGGACGCCGGTGGCGATGAGGTAGACGGTGGTTTCGAACCCTGCCCACAAAATCAGGAACGCCAGCGACGTCAGTTCGTTCTCGGTGAGCCGGTCCTCGCCGTCGCGGGCATGGATCATGCCGGTGAGCAGGTCGTCGGCCGGCTGCGCACGCTTGCGCTCGATCAGGTCGACCAGGCAGGCGTGCATTGCGGTGACCAGTTCGCGGGTGGACGGCCGGTTAGGGTCGTTCGGCGTCATCAGGGATCGGGTGTAGGTCTGGAAGGCGGCGCCGTCGGCTTCGGGGATGCCGAGCAGGTCGCAGATGACAGCCACGGGGATCGGGGCGGCGTAGTCGGCGACCAGGTCGGCCTGGCCGCGCGGCGTGATCGCGTCGATCAGCCGGTCCGCGGCTGCTTGGATGCGGTCGCGTTGGGCGTCGATGCGGCGTGCGGTGAAGGCCGAGGCGACCAGGCGGCGCAGCCGCGCGTGTGCCTGGTCGTCCACGTTCATCAGGTGGGCGTCGAGCGCCAGGGGAAGACCGAAGCCCTGGTAGCCGTTGCGGGAGTTTCGTGCCTCGATGGACATGCGCGGGTCGGACAGCAGTGCCTTGACGTCGGCGTGGCGGCTGATGATCCATACCTGTCCGCCGCCGGGCTTGACGGCCTGGTGCACTCCGCCGTCCTCGCGCAGCCGTGCGTACGCGCCGTAGGGGCATCCGGCCAGGTGTGGAACCATCTCGATCGGTTCGGAGAAGGGCGGGACCTGGTTCATGAGGTTCCTCCGGTAGGTGTCGGATCGGCGCTGGCAGGCTGGATGTTTCGGCTGTGGGGCTGGGTGAAGAACGTGGTGACCTTCAGCAGCCACGTCAGTTCCGCGTCCAGATCGGCCGGGGCGCTGCTGCTGGCTGGCGAGGGCGGTTGGTTGCGGCGCGGTGAGGCGTCGCGCACGTCGAGCGCGGCGTGGATCTGGGCCGCGACGATCCCCGCGTCGAGATCTTCACCGGTCAGTCCACGGCTGCCGTAGTAGGCGCGGGCGCCCTGTGTGACGGCGGGGTCTTGGTAGGGGCGCAGCGTGAGGATGCCGTCGCGGATCTCCACGACGCGTCTCGCGACGTGGTACTCGGGGTCTTTCAGCACGCGCCGGGCTGCTTTAGCCCTGTCGGCAAATCGCACGCGCGAAGTGCCGCGCTGATCGTCGAAGGCGATGGACGGATCCAGCGCGTAGAAGCGCGCCCACAGGGGCCGCAGCCGTGCGTAGGCGATCAGGCGGCGAGTGCGCAGGAACACGGTGGAGATGCGCGGCCCCCACCAGTGCAGGGTCAGTCCGACCATGACGAGAAGCGCACCGAGTCCGGCGCCGACTTCGGCGAGGTCCTCCAGGTTGGAGAGGTCCAGTCCGGCGCGCGCGGCCGCGATGTCGGCCAGGCGGGTGATCGAATAGAACAGGCCGATCGCCGCGCCGATGCTCGCGGTAGCCAGACCGGTGCGCAGCCAGCTTCGGGTCGTCAGCCGGGCGTAGCGGCGGCACAGACGGATGATCTCGATCTCGACCGCCGTGTACGCGAACAGGTAGGTCAGCAGGTATGCCTCGTACTCGACCGATCCGCCGTACCACGCAGTGAAGGATTGCTGGCCGTGGTGGGTGGCGTCGCTGCGCAGGAACAAGCCCACCATGACAGCCAGCACGAGGACGGCTGCGGTGATCGTGAGCCTGGCGAGGCGCCGCGCCCGGTCCCGTTCGTAGGACCACTGTTGCAGCAGTACCAGCGCGCTGGCGCTGTAACAGATAACCCAGCACATGGTGATCAGCGTGTTGGACTCGGGCAGGCCGCTCCAGGAGTCGATCCTGTCCCAGACCACGCCCCAGCCAGTGGTGAAGATCAGGGCGAAGAACAGGTACATGGTCCAGGTCGCCAAGCGCGCCGGCTGCTTGCGCATGGACGGCAGGCGTTTGGCACTGGCGAGCACAACGATCCACGCGAACAACGCGCACAGCGGATACAGGGTGGTGTTCATCGCTCACCTCGCGACAGGGAGTTCGAGATGCGGGCGATGATCTCCTCGGCCGCGGGGTCGATGGCTGTCGGCGCCTCGCGGACGGCTTGCAGGCTGATGCGCCGTTGAATGAGCGAGGCGATCAGTTCGGCTTCGAATTCGTCGTCGTCGCCGAACGAGTCGCGTCCCAGGACGCGGAAGACATCGCTCACCCTGAGGCCCGGAGCCATCAGGTGCGCGAGATCGGTGCTCAGTTCCTTGCCGGCAACGTGCCGGCGCGCGATATGGCCGAGTTCGTGGAAGACGATGTGCTGCTGGTGCAGCCGCGAGGTGTCCTCTTCATAGAAGACGTAGTCGGCCTTGGCGGTTCTCATCCAGGTGCCGCACAACCCGCCGATGGCCATGGCGTGCGACATCAGGACGATGGTTCGCCCGAACTGCTGACCGAAGCGAACGCACAGTTCGGCCAGGTCGAAGGGGTCCGGCAACTCCAGCGCCGCGACCAGCGCCTCGCATTCACGGCGCGCCTGCTCGCGGTTCACCGTCGATCACCCGACCCGCGCAGGCGCACCGAACGGTGCAGCCGGGCTGGTCCAGGATTTGGTGTTACTCGGGATCTTCCGGCAGCTGCTCGGCCGGCGGCAGTCCCTCGACCTGCCGCACCCGGTCGATCATGCTCAGGACCAGGTCGATACTCTCGGGCGGCAGGCCCACCGTACGCATCGCGACGTCCTGAACCCCGGCGTGCCGCAGAGCCGCGACCAGCTTGAGCTGCTCGTTGGTCTCGGCGGTGTTCTCGTGGGCGTCGAAGTACGACAGCGGAACGTCGAAGAACTTCGCCAACGCTTGTACCGCATCCATCATCGGGTTCGTGCGTACGCCGGTGACCAGCTGGGAGAGATAGCCGACCGACATCGACGGCCCACCCTGCGCGTCGATCGCCGCGAGCACTTCCCGATACGAGTAGCGCTTGCCGTCCGGCTTGCGCTTGTTCTCGAACAGGTACCGCAACCGCTGTGCGATGACGCTGGACTCGGACTTCGCGTCGCGAGGCGCCTGCTCGTCGGACGCGGCCGACTCCACAGTTCCAGCAGGCTGCGCCGGCTCGCCGCCCGCATCTGCGCGCTGCTCGCTCATCGCCCATTCCTTCCCGCGGCGCCGACAGCACCGGAGCTATCGGCTGTGGTGAACATTTCTGCGTCATCTCAGTCTACCTCGCTCACTCCGGTTGACATGTCCGGTATGGGGGATCCTATGGTTGATTCATCCGTTTAGCCAGATGAACAGTCGGCCCAAATCCAGGAACTGCTACCGCACCACAGCTAGCGCCACGGGCCTGCCTGACATCGCCGATCAGTTGAAGGAGCAGGTGAGCACGATGATCGCGACCGCCATCCACGAAGTGGCCGCTCAATGGGCCGTCCACGCCGGGGGCGTGGTGCCCGATCCGGCGCCCGCGCCGCCGGACGGTTCGAACGCCCTGGTGACGCTGCTGTCCTGGGTCAAGTGGGGCGCGCTGGTGTGCTGCGCCGGGGCGGCGGTGACCGCCGGGGGCATGATCGCGTTGGGCAACACGTCGCGCCGGGCCGAGATGGCCGAGCGGGGGAAGGTCACCCTGATCTGCTCGGTGATCGGCGCCGTCGTGATCGCGGTGGCGGGCACGCTGATCACCTCCTCCTACGGCCTGGGCTAGACCCGCCCCCGTTCACAGGCGTTTCGCCATCACTTGGAGTCACAATGCGTAACCTTATCGGCACCAGGCGCATTCTCCCGGCAGTCATCGCCGTCGGTGCGCTGCTGGTCATCGCGGCAGTAGCGGTTCCGCTGCTCGCCACCCATCGCGGCCACACCGGCGCGACTGCCGTGAGCCCGTCGCCCACCCCGTCCACTTCTCCGGTCCCCGGTCCCACGGGCGCAGTGTCCCTGGTCCAGGGCGCGCGTCTGGCCGACGGCATCGAAGTGGGCTATCCGCACACCATCGTCGGCGCGGTCAGCGCCGCCGCGCAGTACCTCGACGCGGTGGCTTCCACCTTGGACCCGGATTACGCCGCTTCGCTCGGGCGCATGGCGGGCGACCCGGCCGTTCCCGCGCTGCCCGGCAATCTGGCTGCGAGCGTGACCAAGCTGCGCGCCGCCCTCCAACTGCCGGCCGACGGCCCGGTGCCCGCGCCGGCGGCGTTCGTGACCACGGCGCAGATGTACCAGCTGCGCGCCACCAGCGCGGACAACGCCACCGTGCTGCTGCTGACCTCGAACACGTTCATCAACACGCACGGCGGCACGGCCGGGACCGTCGGGGTTTACCCCGTGCGGATGCACTGGACCGGCGGCGACTGGCACCTGGCAGGGATCGGCACCGGCGTGGACTACTCCGCGCTGGCCGCCACCCCCGACACCCAGACGGCGGTGAATCAGGGCTGGCAGGCTCTGATCGCTGCGACCGGGAGCGCGCCGTGATCCCCGCGGCCGCACGGTTCGCGCCACCCCCGACCGGCGGCGGGTGCCTGGACGGCAACCTGCTGCAGTGCGCCAAGGACGTGGTGACCCTGCCCGGCAAGGCGGTCGACACGATCACCTCGGGCACCAAGTCCGCCGTCGGCAGTGCGATCGGGGACGTGGCCGGCTCGGCGTGGGACTCGATCTGCCACTCGTTCGCCGACGCCTTCACCTCGGTGTTGCAGTGGTTCGGCGGCGTGTTCGCCTCGATGCCCGGCCCGGATCTGTCCTCCATCCACGGCGTGTACGCGATCAGCCTGACCCTCGGCATGATCGTCGCGATGTTCCTGCTGGTGCTCCAGGCAGGCTCGGTGGTGTGGACGCGTTCCGGGGCACCGTTGGCCCAGGCGCTGACCGGGCTGGTGAAGGCGGCATTGGCCGCGCTGCTCACCCTCGCGGTCTCCGCGCAGATCATGGCGGCCTCCGACTACCTCGCCAACTGGATCGTGACCTCCAGCGGCACCAGCATGACCGGGTTCACCCAGCGCTTGACCAGCCTGCTCGCGCTGAGCGCAGTGGACGGCCCGCAGATCCCGTCGGTGTTGTTGCTGCTGTTCGGGCTGCTCGGCATCGTGGTCGTGCTGGTGCTGTGGTTCGAGCTGGTGCTGCGCAACGCGGTGTTCTGCGTCCTGGTCGCGACCGCACCAATCGGGGCCGCCGGCCAGATCGGGTCGTCCACCCAGGAGTGGTGGCGCAAGCTGGTCAAGGCCGGGGTGCAGCTGGCGATGGTCAAGCCCGTGATCGCCCTGGTGTTCGTCATCGGCTTCGACATGGCCGGAAACTCCACCGGCATCACCGGCCTGATCTCCGGGATGGCCGTGCTGTTCATGGCCGTGTTCGCCTGGCCCGCGATCGGGCGGTTCTTCACCTTCACCTCGGTCACGATGGGCGGGGCGATGGGTGCCGGAGCGCTGGTCGGTGCGGTGGCCAACCGCACCGCGGGCGGCGGACCGGGCATCGACCCGGCGGCCTTCGGCCAGTTCTCCGAACGCCAAGCCCTCTCAGCCAACGCAGCTCGCGGCGGCGGTGGCGCAGCCGGAGCGAGCGGAACTGGCGGCACGGCCGCTAGTGCGGCGGGCGGCAGCGGCGCAGCGGCGGCTGGCGGCGCAGCGGCCGGGCCTGCGGGCATCGCGGTCGCCGCGCTCCAGGCGCTGCACAAAACCGTGAACGCCGTGGCCTCGCGGATGGAGCAGCAAGCCGGGCACGCCGGCATGGAGGGCGCGAACCCGACAGCGTATCCGGGCGGCTACCCCTCCTACGGCTCTGTGCGGCTTCCGCGCGGCCCTGCCTCCTCCGGCGCGAACAACCAACCCGGCGCACCCGCCGACTCCGCGCCCGCCAGTTCGACCGGCAAGACCACGACCAGCGGAAAGGCGTGATCGGCATGCCCCCACTCGTTCCTACCCGTACCTACGCCGGTTGGCAGCACGAGAAGGTGCACTTCCTGCTCGGCCTGTCCGGCCGCCGCGCCGCCCTGCTCGGGGTGGCCGTCTTCCTGGGCCTTCAGCCTGTCGCCTCCGGCCACCTTGGTGGGGCGCTGCTGGCCTGGCCGTTCGCATTGATGCTCGCCGGGTGCGCTTACGTGCGCGTGGCTGGGCGCACTCTCGACGAATGGGCGATCACCGTGCTCTCCTACAACCTGCTCAAGCTGCGCCACAAGAACACATTCCTTTCCGGCGCCTTCGCCCCGGGCCGGGGCACGCAGCCGATGCGCCTGGACCTGCCCGGCGTGCTCGCGCCGTTGCGCATCCTGTCCGCCACCGACGGCACCGGGGCGGACATCGCGGTCCTGCACCACCCATACGCCCGCACCTTCACCGCCGTCGCGGCGGTGGACTCGGCCGGGCTCGGACTGCTGGACCCCGACCGGGCCGAGGCGAAGGTGCAGGCGTGGGGCGAAGTGCTCGCCTCGCTGTGCACCGAGGAGCAGCCGGTCGCCCGCGTGCAGTTCGCCTCGCGCACTGTGCCGCAGACGGTCGGCGCTCTACGCACCTGGCACACCGACCACCTTGACCCCGCCGCGCCGCTCGCCTCCGTCATGGCGAACGAAGCACTGCTCGCGGCAGCAGCGCCGGCCACCTGCCACCGCCGCACGTGGCTGGCCGTCTCGCTCGACGCGCGGCGTACCGCCACGGCGATCCGCGCGGCCGGTGGCGGCGAAGCAGGGGCCTGCCGGGTGCTGGAGCAGCAGGTGCGGGCGCTGCGTCCGCTGCTGGCCGGGGCGGGCGTCGCGGTGACGCACTGGCTGGACGTTCCGGAACTCTGCGAGGTACTTCGCACCGGGTTCGATCCGCACGCGGCCGGGGGACTCGACGCCCGTCGGGCTGAAGCTGAGCAACAGATCGCCCATGGCGAGGAGCCCGCGGTGCCCGCCGGCGTGGACCCCTCGCTCGCGGGTCCGGCGGCGGCCGAGACCTCGTGGTCGGCCTACCGGCACGACGGTGCGTTCTCAGTCTCGTACGCGGTTCACGCCTGGCCGCTGTCCCCGGTGTACGCGACCGCGCTGGCCTCGCTGCTGGCGGACGCGACGCATCGGCGTTCGTTCTCGTTCCTCATCGAGCCGCTCGGGCCACGCACGGCACAGAAGGCGGTGATGGTCGAGCGCACCAAGCGGGAGGTCGGTATCCGGCTGCGCGCCCGCACCGGCCAGTCCGTCTCCGCCACGGAGCAGGTGGCGCTCGATCGTGCAGCGGCGCAGGACACCGAGCACGCGCACGGTTCGGGCCTGTGCCGCTTCACCGGCTACCTGACGGTGACGGTGGACGAGCCGCACGAACTGGCGGATGCGTGCGCGCAGGCTGAGGCCGGGGCCGCGCTGGTCGGCATCGAGCTGCGCCGGATGTACGGCGCCCAGGACACCGGCTTCGCCATGACCCTCCCGGTCGGCCTCGGCCTCCCGGCGAAGCGGTGGTGATCCGCGATGCGCACACCTCTATATCGGCGCCGCCAGCTCGCGGCGGCCACCAGCCTCCCAGCCGTGGGCCTCGCGCAACTGCGTCCTCTCGCCCCGGCCTCGGGCCTCGCGGCGGACAAGGGCCATGGCCGCGCCGAGCGGCGCCCCGCCAGCAGTGCTGCGCGACGCGGGATCAGCCGGCCCTATGCCGGGCGGGCCGCTGTGGCTGCGGCGCCTCGGGTCTACCGGGCGGCGACAGCCCAGTTGGCCGGGCTCTACCCGTTCCTGTACGGCGGCGGCATCCCGGCGGTCGGCCCGTACATCGGTACGAATCTGCTGACCGGCGCGGCGTTCTCCTGCCACCCGATCGCCTGGCTGCACGCCGGATTGATCACCAACCCGAACATGCTGATCACCGGCATCCCCGGCGCGGGCAAGTCCGCCCACATCAAAGCCCTGTCCCTGCGGTTGATGTCCTACGGTGTCAAGACCCTGGTGCTCGGGGACCTGAAGAACGAGTACAAGGAACTGGCGCAGGGTCTCGGGGTGCAGCCGGTCCAGCTCGGACCCGGCCTGCCCGCACGGCTCAACCCGCTGGATGCCGGTCCCCTGGGCGAAGATCTGCCTGCAGATCCGGCTGAGCTGGACGAGCGCTTGGCCGAGATCCACCGGCGGCGCCTGACCCTGCTCGGCGCGCTGCTGGCCACCAAGCTCGGCCGCCCGCTGACCCCGACCGAGGAGGCCGCGATCTCGCTGGCTATCCACGAGACCAGCGGGCAGGCCGGCGCAGCGAGCACCCTGGTCGATCCGACGCTGCCGCAGGTCTGGGCCGCCCTGCGCGACCCGACCGACGAAATGGCCCGAGAGTTGCGGGTGCGCGGCGGCGATAGGGAAGAGCTGCGCGACATGGTGCGCCCGGTCGCCGACGCCTTGCGCTCCATGGTCCACGGCTCGCTGTCCGGCCTGTTTGACGGCCCGACCACCGTGGCCCTGGACTTCACCGCCCCCATCCAGACCATGGACCTTTCCCGGCTGGACGGGCGCGGGGACGAGACCATCGCGATGACCCTGGCCTGTGTCAGCAGCTGGGGCCAATCAGCGATCGATGACCCCGCCGGACCCGTGCGCCTGGTCGTGCGCGACGAGCTGTGGCGCGC
Source organism: Actinocrinis puniceicyclus (assembly GCF_018283645.1). Lineage (GTDB taxonomy): Bacteria > Actinomycetota > Actinomycetes > Streptomycetales > Catenulisporaceae > Actinocrinis > Actinocrinis puniceicyclus. The sequence goes on from NZ_JAGSXH010000109.1 coordinate 10,135, forward strand.
CATGCGCATCCCTGCGATGGTGCGCAAGCTCGACGCCGACCTGCGTCTGTCGCGCGCCACCGGCACCATCCAGATCCTCGCGACACACCGGCTCGCGGACTTCGAGAGCGTCGGCGCCGCAGGCAGCCCGGAGGCTGCGATCGCCGCGAACCTGATCGCGTCCTGCGACGTGCGGGTGTGCCTGGCGCAGGATGTCGCGCCGCTGGCGATGACGCGCGACGCGATCGGTCTGACCGGCCCGGAATGCGCGCACATCGCCTCATGGGGCGCGGGGCACATCGGCCAGGCCCTGTGGAAGGTGGGCCGACATCATTCGGCCGCCGTCCGCTTGGATCTGACCGCGTCCGAGCGCGAATGGTTCTACACCAACCAGCGCATGTCCGCCTAAATCAGGAGGCTGATAGAGATGGCTGAACGCTCCGACGGGCCGTCGCCCGCCCGGCACCTGGTGCACGACGGCAAGGACATGGTCATCATGCTCGGCCTCGCCCTGCTGACCGCGGCCGGGATCGGCACCTGGCTGTGGGGCGAGAGCGCCGCACTGCTCACCCGCGGCGCGCTTCCCCGCGTGCCGGTATCGCAGAGCCTTTCGATCGCGCTGCGCCTGCCCGGACACCTACGCGACCCGCGCGAAGCGTGGCCGCCGCAGGCTGCGACGTTCCTGCCGGGTTCCGCCGCGTTCTACTGCACGGGTGCGGTTCTCCTCCTCGTCGGCACGGCGCTGGTTCTCGCCGGGGCGCGTGTGTGGGTGCGGTTCAAGCGGCGCGACGACGGCTTCGCCACCCGCAAGGACCTCGCGGTCCACCTCGCCGAGGCCGCGGTGATCAAGCGCGGCACGGTCGTGCGCCCGAGCCTGGCGAAATCACCGTTCACACTGACCGACGTCGGGCTGCCGTTGGGCCGCTCGGTTCCGGACAAGATGCGCCTGGCGGTGTCCACGGAGGATTCCGTCGTGGTGATCGCCGCTCCCCGGCAGGGCAAGTCCTCCCAGGTCGTCATTCCCTGGATGCACCGGTGGCCGGGTTCGGCGCTGGTCACCTCAATGCGGATGGACGTGCTGCTGGCCACCGCGACGCTACGCGCCGAGGTTGGCCCGGTGGCGGTGATGGCGCCGACCGGCATGACGTCCTGGCCCCGGGTGGTGCGCTGGTCGCCGACCTCGGGCTGCCGGAATCTGGACAAGGCGCGCCAGCGCGCCGAGGTGATGGTCACCGTCGGGCGCAGCGAGAAACAGGACTCTTCCAACGCCGGGTACTTCGGCGCCAACGCCACCAACCTGCTCACGCTCTGGCTGCACGCCGCGGCCCTTGCCGGCCGCTCCATGCGCGACGTACTGACCTGGTCGCTCAACGACCGCGACGACACCCCGGTCAAGCTCCTGCGCGATCATTCCGACACCGCGCCCGGCAGCGCGCAGTTGCTCGACGGCTTGTACCGCACTCCGCCGGAAACCAAGTCGGGCCTGTGGACCACGGTTCAGACCGCGCTCGCCCCGCTGCTCTCCCCGACCGCACAGGCCACCTTCTGCCCGCAGACCGAAGACGACGGGTTCGACCTGGAGGAGTTCCTGCGCGCGAAGGGCACCGTCTACCTGCTGGTCGCCGAGAAGCAGGCCACTGCGCTCGCCCCGCTGATCGCCGCGTTCGTCGACGAACTGATCGAGACCGCCAAGCGCCTGGCCGACGCCATGCCCGGCGGGCGGCTCGACCCGCCGCTGGGCCTGTTCCTCGACGAGATCGCCAACGTCGTCCCACTGCCCAGTCTCCCGGCGTTGATGTCGTTCGCGGGCGGATCGGGCATCTTCATCGCCGCCGTCCTCCAATCGCGCGCCCAAGCGGAGGCACGCTGGGGCGCGGAGCAGGCGGCGATGCTGTGGGGCGCTGCCACCGTCAAGCTCGTCCTGGGCGGACTGTCCGGCACCGAACTGCGCGACTTGTCAGAGACGTTGGTCGGCGAATACGACCGGCACATGACCACCTACCAGCGCTCGGACGACGGGTCGGTCACCACCGGCAGCTCCATCCAGCAACACAAGACCATGACCGCCGAAGACATCCGCACCCTGAGCTCTGCCAAGCGCGAGGCGCTGGTAATCCACGCGACCACCCCGGCCGTGAAGATCCGCATGACCCGCCACTACGAAGGCCCCGACGCCGCCAAGTACGCCAAGGCCGAGAGCGACGCGCGCGCCATCCTCGCCGAGTTCGCGCAGGACACCTGCGCCACGGACGCGAAGGAGCTGGTCTCGTGAACAGCTTCGATGACCGTCACGCCGCGCCCCCGACCGTCGGGCCGAGCGCCGGGCGGGTGCGTGCACGGCCCCGCCAGGCCGCCAGCCGCCTGACCCGCCGCCCGCGCAGCACGTCGCAAGCGACGGCATCCGAGCAGGACCAGTCCATTTCCCCGGACCCTGCCGCCCCGTTGATCGAATGGCACGCGATGAGCGAGCCGCAGTACGTGCTCGCCTGGGAGCAGCTGCGCGCCTGGACCACCTGGCTCATCGGCCGCTACCGCCTGGTCCTGGAAGACCGCCTCCCGGCGTGTTGGCCGCAGCACCCCGAGCTGATCGAGGAACTGTGGGCGCTGCGCGCCTGGCGCAGCGAAGCCTACGGACCCGAGGGCACCGGGCAGTCCGCCGTCTACTGGCACCAAGCCCTGATCGCCTTCCTCGGCCACGTCTCCGGCTGGTGGGCGGGCGGCTGCCGCGCCGGCCACACAAACCCCGACACCGACCTGACCGCCGAGCAGACGGACGCATGGGCGCAAGCCGACCCGCTGGGCGGCATTCCCCCCATCATGCGCCCGACCGCCTCCATCCTCACCGATCCCGCGACCGACCCCGGAGCAATCACCATGCCGCACCTCAACGTCCTGACCGCAGCACAGATGCAGGCCCTCACGCGCGCCGGCCTCGCCCACCCGCAGCACGAGACCATCGCCGCCTTCACCTACTACGACGGCTCCTGGTGGGCCTACGCCTCCCGCACGGACCACGACCCGGACGCGGTCGACGAAGACGACGACGGCGCGGTGTGGTTCCGCGCCGATGACGTGGACCTCGCCAGCGACCACACCTTCTACCCGCAGCCCATCGCCGCCAAGTAGCGCCGCACCCGCCGCAACTCGATGGAGAGAACCCGTGAGTACCGCTGAAACCCCCGCCACCAACGCAGATCACCGCCCGTACATCGAGACCGTGCGCGTCGCACTGCTGCTGCGCGACATCCGCGTCGGCAACGCGACCTTCAACACCGGCCGCGTGCGCTCGGCGGCGATGACGCTGCTGGCGCCCGACGACGACTTCGACGAGCCCTGGCACCACACCTTCACCAGCGCGCAGTTCGTCGAGCTGCGCTGGAACGAGGAAGAAGGCTGGTCCCTGCTCGCCCTGCACCCCTCCGGCGCCGCGCTGCTGCCGACCGTCTGGCATCACGGCTTCGCCGTCTTGCCCCCGCCGGAGAAGGTCTGCACCTGGTTGGCCCTGCTGCTGACCATGCCCGGGGTCTGCGGCAGCAGAGAAGACGGCCCGTACCGCACGCACCAGAAACACGACCCCGTGTTCGAAGCCGCTCTGGCCGCCTACGCGCTCTAAAGCCGCCCGCACAACCCCGGCACCGCCGGGCCGCACCACCTGGAGGCCGCACTATGGCCGAAGTCCCCGCCGCCGAGACCGCGAATATCGGTCCGATCCGCCGCGCACGCGCCAGCCTGGCCGCTCTGGAAACCCTGCAACGGCTGCGCCAGGCTCCGCACACCCCGCCGTCGCCTGACGACCTGGCGGCGCTGCGCGGCTGGTCCGGCTGGGGACCGCTCGCCCCGGCCCTGGAGGGATCCCGCACCGGCAGTTGGAAGGAGATCGGCGAGCGCATCGCGTTCCTGCTGCCCGAGGAGCATTACGACCACGGCATCCAGGCGACCTACAACGCCTTCTACACCACGCCGCAGATCACTGCGGCGAGCTGGCAGATCCTGACGGATCTGGGTTTCACCGGCGGGCGGATCCTCGAACCGGGCTGCGGAGCCGGAGCCTTCATGGCCGGCACACCCGAGCAGATACCCGCGACGTGGATCGGGGTCGAGCGCGACCCCACCACGGCCGCCATCGCCGGCCTGCTGCACCCGGGCGCCACCATCCACAACCGGCGGCTGGAAGAAACAGCCCTGCCCTCCTACGGGATGGACGCGGTGCTGGGCAACGTCCCGTTCGGCGACACCAAGGTCTACGACCCGACCACGCCGCGCGAGCTGACCGCGAACCTACACAACTACTTCATCTACCGCTCGGTCAAAGTACTGCGTCCCGGCGGCATCGCCGTCCTGGTCACCTCGCGCTACACAATGGACGCTGCCGGGGAGACCACACAGGCCGCTCGGATGCTGATATCCCGCGAGGCCGAACTGCTCGGCGCGATACGCCTGCCCAACGACGCCCTGACCTCCGGCGGCACCGAACCGCTCGTCGATGTCCTGGTGCTGCGCCGCCGCCGCGCCGACGAGGAGTTCCACCCGGACCGGCACCAGTGGATCACCACCGGGCCATCGGTCGGCGGACAGCCGGTCAACACCTACTTCCTGGCCAACCCGCGGATGGTCCTGGGTGAGTTGACCGAGGACCGCGCGCCGCGTTGGGGCCGGACCTTGCGGGTCGACGCACGCCCCGACGACCCCCCGGTCGAGATCGCAATGGCTGCGGCCGGGCGCGAGATCGTGCGCCAAGCCATCGACGCCGGGCGCGGGTGGGCGGTGGATGGCGGGGCGTCGCCGATCACCGCCGAGACCGCGCCGTTCGCGCTGCGCGCCGACGGCAAGAAGGAGGGCAGTTTCCACCTGGTCGACGGCGTGGTGCACGAAGTCGTCGAAGGCGCCCTGGTCAAGGTCGAGCGGCCCGGCAAGGAACTGCCGAAGCTCGTCGCCTTGCGCGATGCGGTTCTCACCCTTCTGGACGCCGAGTCGGACCACTCCCGGCCCGACGAGGAGTTGGCCCCGTTGCGTGCCGAAGCCGCCCGGCTCTACGACGCCTACGTCAAAGCGCACGGCTATCTCAACCGGTACACGGTTGTGGAGGGCAAGCCGGATGATGACAGCGCGGTCACCTCCTCGCGCCGCCGCCCGGCGATGGGCGGGTTTCGCCGCGACCCGGACTTCGTCACCGTTCTCGCGCTGGAGGACTTTGACGACGATACCCGTACCGCGACCAAGGCCGCGGTACTCACCCGCCGCGTCAACCGTCCGCGCGAGCGCGCCACCCACGCCGACTCCCCGGCCGAGGCCATCGCGCTGTGCCGCGACGAGCTCGGCCGCTTCGAGCTCGACCGCGTGGTCGAGCTGCTGGACGTGGACAAGGCGCAGGCGCAGAGGCACCTGGCCGAGGTCGCGTTCATCGACCCCGCCACCGACGCGTGGGTGCCAGCCGATGAGTACCTGACCGGCAACGTGCGGCAGAAACTCGCCCGTGCGAAGGCCGCGGCGGCGCTTGACGCCGAGCGCTTCGGCCGCAACGTCCCGGCCCTGGAGGCCGTCCTCCCGGCGGGCTTGGAGCCCGAGCAGATCGAGGCCAACCTCGGCGCTCCCTGGATTCCCTCCAGTGACGTGCAGGATTTCGCGCGGGAACTGCTCGGTTTCCCCGTCAACGTGTGGCATGAGCCGCGCACCAACACCTGGAGCGTGACCGCCGGCCTGCGCGCGCAGGAGTCCGCGCCGGCCACCACCGAGTGGGGCACCATCCGGCTGAACGCCTATCAGCTGCTCGAATACGGTCTGAACGGCAAGGCGCCGGTCGTCTACGACGTCGTCGACGACGGCAAGCGGATGCGCAACCAGGACGAGACGATCGCAGCGAACGACCGTCTCGACGCCATCGCCGCCCGCTTCGCCAACTGGTGGCGCGAAGATCCCGAGCGCGCCGACCGCCTCACGTACTCCTACAACCAGACCTTCAACGCCATCGTGCCTCGCAAGTACGACGGCTCGCACCTGACCTTCCCCGGCCTGGATTCGGAATTCGAGCCTTATCCACACCAGCGCGACATGGTCGCCCGGATGATCTCCGGCGACGACGCGCTGTGCCCGTATCCGGTGGGCACCGGAAAGACCGCGACCATGTTCATGGCCGCCATGAAACTCAAGGCTCTCGGTCTGGCGTCCAAGCCGCTGATCATCGTGGTGCCCTCCACGCTGGAGCAGATCGCCCGCGACGGCAAGCGCCTGTTCCCCAACGCCCGCATCCTGATGGCCGGCAGGGAAGACCTCGGCAGCGCCCGTGCTCGCAAGCTGTTCGCCGCCCGCTGCGCGATGGAGGACTGGGACGCGGTGGTCATGTCCCACCCCTCGTTCACCTCCCTGCCAGTGCACCCCACCGTCGAGGCGGATTACCTCGCTGCTCTGGCGGCGGATTACCGCAGCGCTCTAATCGAAGCCAAGGCCGACGGCGCTGAACCGCGCAAGATCAAGCAGATCGCCAAGATGGTCGACAACCTCGACGCCAAGGCCAAGGATCTGCTGAACAGCGCCACCGACGACGGGGTGTTCTTCGAGCTCCTGGGCACCGACTACTTGCTGGTCGACGAGATGCACTACTTCAAGAACCTCGGCGTGCCGGTGCACACCGACGGCTTCGCCATCAACGGCTCCAAACGCGCCCAAGACCTGGACATGAAACTGAGCCAGCTGCGCACCCGGCACCCGGGCCAGGCCGTGGTCACCGGCTTCACCGGCACCCCGGTGTCCAACACCCTGCTGGAACTGTTCATCCTGCAGCACTACCTCCAGCCACAGCGGCTGGAGGAACTCGGCCTAACCTCTGCGGACGCCTGGGCCGCCTTGTTCGTGCGCTTCGCCAACGGCGTGGAGATCACCCCGGACGGCGGATTCCGGCTCAACCGCCGCCCGGTGGAGATCATCAACATCCCCGAGCTCATGCACACGGTCGCCGAGTTCGCCGAGCTGCGCGCACCTGAAGCCTTTCCCGTCGTGCGGCCCGACGCCCGCCGACACCTGATGGTCGTCGACTCCTCCGACACCGTGCGCGACTTCGTGCACGAGCTGGCCGAGCGCGCCGACGACATCCGCGCCGGAGGCGTGCTGCCCAGCGAAGACAACATGCTCAAAATCTGCTCGGACGGGCGCAAGGTCGCCCTGCACGAATCCCTCGTCGGCCTCGAACCGGAAGGCCCCGGCAAGGTCGGCGCCGTCGCAGCGAGCGTCGCTCGCATCTACCACGAGACCAAGAATCTTCAGCTGCCCGGCGACGACCCCACCGTTCGCGGCAGGCTCCAGCTCGTCTTCTGCGACCTGGGCACCCCCAACAAGGACAAGGGAAACCAGGTCTACGGCCTCATCCGCCAGCAGCTGATCGCCGCCGGAGTCCCCGCCACCGGCATCCGCTTCATCCACGACGTCACCACCGACGCCCAGCGCATGGTCCTGTTCGACCAGTGCAACAAGGGTGACGTCAGCGTGCTGCTCGGCTCCACCGACAAGCTCGGCGTCGGCGTCAACATCCAACGCCGCGCCATCGCGCTGCACCACGTCGACGCACCCTGGCGCCCTGACCAGGTCGAGCAGCGCGAGGGCCGCGTCTGGCGGCCGAAGAACCTCAACCCGAGCGTGGACCTTTACCGCTATGTCACCAAGGACTCCTTCGACGCCTTCATGTGGCAAACCCTTGAACGCAAGGAAAAGGCCCTGCGCCCCATCCTCGCAGGCCAAGTCACCGCCCGAACCGTCGAAGACATCGGCGACGTCGCCCTTGACTACGGCCAGATCAAGGCCGTGGCCACCGGCAACCCGATGCTCGCCGAACTGGGCGAGCTGAACGTGAAGGCCAAGAGCCTGGCCAGCCTCGCCGCCAGCCACCAGCGCAACCAGCGCCGCCTGCGCGCAGATGTCCACACCTTCACCATGCAGGCAGCCGCGGCGGCGACCACCGCCGAAGCGCTCGAAGCCATCGCGCAGTGCGCCGCGACGCCCGACGACTCGCCCTGGCTCGACACCCACCTGCGGCCGCTGCCCGTGGACGACGTGCCCGCCGTCCTCAGCGCGCTGGCCGAGTCCACCATCGCCAAGGGGTACTGCGACGGCGAATTGCACTGGCGCGGCGGCCTGGGCATCGATTTCGCCTACACCAAGAACCGGCACGACGGTGGTCTTTCCGCCCGCATCATCGTCGGCGAGAACCGGCACCGCATCGACGTACCGCTGAATCTCGCCTGGGCGGCGAAAGGCCAGCACTGGCGCATCCGCGACGCGATCGCCACCACCATCGCCAACGCCGGCCAGACGGCAGCCGAGACTCGTGCCAATATCCAGACTCTTGGGCAGCGCATCCGCGAGAACGAAGCAGCAATCGGCCAGCCGTTCGCCGAACAAGCCGCCCTCGACGAAGTGCGCGCTCGCCGGGTCGTGCTCGATGCAGCCATCCGGGAGCAGGCGCAGAAGGATGAGCAAGCGCGCCGCAACCGGGCGGCCCGCACGGCGGCGGGCACGGCGGACGCTTCCGGGAATGACCGAGATGCGCTGCTGCGCCGCCTGTACGCGGCGATGTCCACCATGCTCCAGCGAGCGGAAACGAACGCCGCCGCAGCGTCTACGCCGATCCCGGTTCACCACTCCAGTCTGATCGCCGAACCCGTGACAGCGGTCGCGAACGTGATCGAGGTCGAAGTCCTGGACGAGGGGACCATAGCGGCCGAGGCTCAGCCCGTCGCGAGTACGGCCGAGCCGAACCCGAGCCCTGACCTCTCGGCCAGCAGCACGGAGCACGACCACGGTGCCCAGGTGAATCCGCTGCTGCCACCGGCCCAGCCCCCGAGCATGACTGCTACGGAAGAGGTTGACGAAACCGAGGTCGGCGAACTGGCAGAGGCCGAGGCACAGGAGGTCGGCGCCCTGGCCCTCGACCCGCCGCCCAGCCCGCAGGAGGAAGCCCCAGGCTCAACAGAGACCGAAGGCGGTGACACGCACCTTGTCGGCCACGACCCCGATATCCCGCTCACTGCGGTCGAACCCACACCCGGCCCGGTGCAGGACGCTGCCTCCAAGCCAATCCCCCAGGCGCAGCCCACCGAACCCAAGCTCCCCGCCACCGCGCACCGGACCAGCTGGGTCAGGCAAAACTGGCACCCGCCGATGTCCGCACCGCTCGACACAGATCCGTTCGACACCCACGTGTTG
>NZ_JAGSXH010000010.1 GCF_018283645.1 Actinocrinis puniceicyclus
GCTTCGAGCCGAGCTTCCGCGCTGGCGCAGCGTGCTGGTCGTGGTGGCCCATCCGGACGACGAGACGTTCGGCCTCGGCGCCGTGGTAAACCAGATGATCGAGCGCGGTGCCGCCGTGCACGTGCTCTGCTTCTCCCACGGCGAGTCTTCCACGCTGGGCGACACGAGCGCCCTGTTCGCGCTGCGTGAAGAAGAACTGCGGGAGGCCAGCGCCCGGTTGGGCGTGCGCTCGGTGACGTTGCTGACCTACCCTGACGGCCACCTCGACGCCCTGCCCGCGGGTGAGCTCTCCCGCCAGGTCGCACTGCAGGTCGCCCGGGTCCGCCCGGACGGGCTGCTGGTCTTCGACGACACCGGCGTCACCGCTCACCCCGACCACCGGGCGGCGACCGCTGCCGCGCTCCTCGCATGCTCCGACCTGCCGGTCCTGGCCTGGGCCCTGCCCTCCGTCATCGCCGACCGGCTGCGCCAGGAGACCGGCCAGCCCTTCGTCGGCCGTCTGCCCGGCGAACTCGATCTGTGCCTGCGCGTGGCACGGGCCCCGCAACGCCGCGCCGCCTTCGCCCACGCCAGCCAACTATCGCCGACCGCGGTCTTCTGGCGACGCATCCAACTGCAGGGCGAATGCGAGCACTTACGCTGGCTTCGGCGCCCGTCGGCCGGTCAACGGGACTGACCCCCCGCGGCGCTGCCGAGCGCGCAGAGCGCCGATCGAACGCCCGCGGCGCGCGGAGAATCTCGACACGGTCTGCACACGAGCGCGGCCCGGTCTGCACGGCGGTGCGGTGTGCTGGAGGCAGATCGAAGGAGGCGCACGATGAAGCCGATCAAGTCTCACAGTCCCATCAAGCGCAGGGCCCTGCTGCTGGCGGCGGTGCCGCTGACCGCGGTGCTGGCCGGCGGCGTGGCCGTCGCGGCAACCGGCGCGAGCAGCCCTTCCGCGCCGGCGGGCACCACGAGCACGCTGCAGGACCGCGACCGGGCACGCGACGGTAGCTGCCTGGAGTCCCCGACCGCGACGCCGAGCGCCACGGCCACGACGCTGCAGGACCGCGACCGGGCACGCGACGGAAGCTGCCTGGACTCGCCGACCGCCGTGCCGGGAACGTCGCCGCAACACATGTACGAGCACCAGCACCAGCACGGTGAGGGCGTCGCCGGCCGGTAGGCCGACGCGATCTCAGCCGGGGTGTGAGCGTGGCCCGGTCCCGCGGGACCGGGCCACCGCACGCGGGGCCCGCGGCGCCCGCGGCAGGGTGACGGTGAACACGGCGCCGCCTCCGCTCGGGCTCTCGGCGCGCACGGCGCCGCCGTGTGCGGCCACCAGTTCCGCGACCACCGCGAGCCCGATGCCGCTACCGCCCCGCCCGGCCGCCGAGCTTCCACGCCAGAACCGCTGAAAAAGATGCGGCAACTCCGCGGCCGGAATACCTGGACCGGTATCGCGCACGCTCAGGCGGGTGACATCGTGTCCTGACTCGTCCGGGCCGGCGTCTGTCGCCACCGTGACCGTGCCGCCTGAGGGCGTGAACTTCAGGGCATTGGTCAGCAGGTTGGTCAGCACCTGCGCCAGACGGTCCCGGTCGCCGTCGACGAGCGCGGGCCGGCACTCGAGCCGCAGATCCAGCGCAGCCTCCTCGAACTGAGGGCGCAGTGCCCGCTGCGCCTGCGCCGCGACCTCGGCCAGGTCGACCGGCGAGCGACGCAGGCTCAGCGTCGCGGCCTGCGCGGCCGCGAGCGTGGAAAGGTCCTCCACCAGCCGCTCCAGCCGAAGCGTCTCCTCGTAGAGGGAGGCCAGTCGCTCCGGGGTCGGTTCGGTGACCCCGTCGATCAGTTGCTCGCTGGTGCCGCGCAGAATCGTCACCGGGGTACGCAGTTCGTGTGCGACATCGGAGACCAGCGTGCGGCGTAACGCGTCCTCCCGCTCCAGGGTGCGCGCCATGCGCGCGAAGGCCGCGGTGACCTGGCCGAACTCGCCCACCTGCGGACGCAGACGCGCCGCCACGTCGCTTTCGCCGCGCTCGACCGCCGCGGCGGCGTCGGCCAGCGCGGCCAGCGGCCGGGTCGTGCGCCGCGTGACCAGCAGCGCCGCCACGGCGGCGAGAACGACCGCCACCACGGCGGCCAGCGCGACCTGCCGCAAGATGGCCTGGCCCGCTTGACCCGCGGCGGTCGCCGCCACCGCGGGGAAGGTGATCAGCACGCTGCCGACGCTCTGACCGCCGACGACGATCGGCTCGGCCTGCCCGGACACAGCCGCAGTCGTGGTCCCGGCCGCAGTCGGCACCGGTGTCGCCGATGGTGCCGCGGCCGGTCGCGCGGCCGCGAGGCCCACGACACCCGACCCGCCCGACGCGGCCGCTGCGTTGTGGCTGCCGCCGTGCGTGGTCTGCGGTGTGCCGCGATGCTCGCCGGGGCCGCCACTGGCGGAACGCGCCGGGCCGGGGCCGTGCTCCGTCTGGGGACTCGCGGTGATGGTCGTGACCGCGCCGCCCGAGGTGTCCAGCACGATCAGGTTCGCCGAGCCGGCCTGCGCCAAGGCGTGCACCGCGGTCAGATCCGCCGTGCTCCAGGAGCCCGCGGCCGCATACGCGTCGGCCAGGGCCGCGGTCACCTCGCGGCGCACCTGAGCACGCTGCGAAGCCACCAGCGAGTCGGTCTGCCGGGTGACCGAGAACACCGCGAGCACGGCCACCACGGTCACCGCCCCGATACCGACCAGGGCGAACGCCGCGAACAACCGGCGCCCCACCGGCCCGAACAGTCGCGCACCCGACCCGGCCATGGGTACCACGCAACCGCGCCACCCCGCCGACCGGCAGGGCTGCTGGTCCCGCTTCCCACCGCCGGGCGGCCCTGCCCCCGGCCCGCGCGATGTGATTCGATCGCGGCGAGGCGGTGAGAGCGATGCCTGCCAGCGTGCTGATCGTCGAGGACGAGCGGAAGATACGCGACCTGCTGCGCGCGTCCCTGGAACACGAGGGCTTCTCGGTGCTCTCGACCGAGTCCGGCGCCGAGGCGATCGCGCTGGCCCGCACGGCGCGCCCGGACCTGGTCCTGCTGGATCTGCGCCTGCCCGACATCCCGGGCGAGGAGGTGGCCCGCGAGATCCGCGCCTCGGCGCCCACGGCGATCATGATGCTCACCGCGAAGACCGAGATCGCCGACCGGATCCGCGGTCTCGAACTTGGCGCCGACGACTACGTGACCAAGCCGTTCAGCCCCCGCGAGGTCGTACTGCGCGTCCACTCCATCCTGCGCCGCACCCGCGCCCTCGACGGCGAGGAGGAACCCGCCAGCTACGCGGACCGCGAGCTGGTCATCGACGAACGACAGCACCAGATCACGGCGCACGGCGTGCCCGTGGAACTGACCGCGACCGAATGGAGGCTGCTGACCACGCTGGCCGCGGCACCGCGCCGCGTCTTCAGCCGCTACGAGCTGATCAACCGCATCCGCGGCTATGAGTTCGACGGTTACGAACGCACCGTCGACTCCCACGTGCGCAACCTGCGCCACAAGATCGAGCGGGAGCCCCGCTCCCCGGTGCTGATCGAGACGGTGATCGGAATCGGCTACCGGCTCGCCGCCACGCGCGACACCGCCCCCAGCCCCGGCGCGCCGGCCGGCTGAGCACGGCAGTCGGCACAACGAGTAAGAGCACGGTGATACTCAGACCGCGCGGTCGCGTCCCGGCGCGGCGGGCTTCGGGTTTCCGCCGGCCGTCCCGATCCGCCATTCACCTGGAAGCCCGATGAAAATCCGTGCGGACATCTCGGCGAATTCCGGAGCGCAGGAATATCACAGCACTCTGAAACACTGACAAACTGAGGAGCGAGAAGCCGAGAAACCGACGCGCAACGCTCCGGGACGGCGGTCCACCGCCCGGCCGGGATGACTTGTCAACCGGGGTGTCCCATAACCCTGATTCATGCGATACTGAACGGGACTACTCCCGGTGACGTGAGGAGATCTGCGCGTGGAAGCCGAGCCTGTCTCGTACAACCCGCTCAGCCCCGGGTTCTTCGCCGATCCGTATCCGCACTACCGGCAGTTGCGCGAACAGAATCCGGTCCATTACTCCCGTTACGGGTTCTGGGTCCTCACCCGCTACCGCGACGTGGTCGCCGCCTACCGGGAGCCGCTGCTCTCGCGCGACATGCGGCTCTGGGAGAACTTCGAGGTCTGGCGGCGCTCCCCGGCCGACGGGCCGCTCGAACGGATGATGGCGAACTGGATCGTGATGATCGACCCGCCGCGGCACAGCCCGTTGCGCGCGATCCACGAGCAGGTCTTCGACAGCGCCCTGATGACCCGCGCGGACGCGGTGGCCGCGCGGATCGTCGCCGAGCTGGCCGAGCCCGCGCGTGCCGCCGGCGGGTTCGACGCGGTCGCCGACTTCGCCGACCGGATCCCGGTGTACCTGCTGTGCGCGCTGCTCGACGTGCCGCGCCCGGACTGGGACGCGTTCGTCGGATGGTCGCGTGCGATCGCGCTCACGTCCGAACCGCAGCTGACCACGAAGGTGCTCCAGCAGGGGCGGGAGGCGCAGCAGTCCTTCTACGACTACCTCGGCCCGCTCGCCGCCCGGCGCCGGGCGCGGCCCGGCGACGACGTGCTCAGCGCGATGGCCGTCACCGAGGCCGGCGGGACCCGGCTGAGCGACGAAGAACTCGTAGACAGCCTGGTCTTCCTGTACCAGGCCGGGCACCCGACCAGCACCCAGCTGATCGCGCTGGCGCTGCAATCGCTGCTGGAGCACCCCGGGCAACTCGGCCTGCTGCGCGACGAGCGCTCGCTGCTGCCGGGCGCGATCGAGGAGTTGCAGCGCTTCGACGGGCCGGTACAGATGAACGACCGGGTCGCCCTCGCCGACATCGAGATCGACGGGCAGCCGGTCACCAAGGGCCAGGTGGTGCGGCTGTGCCTGGCCTCGGCGAACCGGGACGAGGAGCAGTTCCCCGACGCCGACCGGCTCGACCTGCGGCGGGAGGTACGCGGCCAGCTCGGCTACGGGCACGGGCTGCACGCGTGCATCGGCGCCGCGCTCGGCCGTGCACAGACCCGGCACGCCCTCGGAGCGCTGCTCGACTTCGGACCCGGGTTGCGCGCGACGGCACAGCGGCGGCGCTATCTGCCCTCCCCCAGCAACCGTGGCCTGGTATCGCTGCCCGTCGAGTTCTAGGCGGGCGTCTTGACTGGTTCCGGGGCAAACCGTCACGACGGACGGACGTTCGCTCCAGCCGGGAAGCCGGGTAGCGCAGAGCGAATCAGCCGAACGGCGCAGCCCGCGAGGCGGCGCAGCGGCCCCGAAACCGGTCAAGATGCCCTCCAAGCCCGAGACTCGTCCGCAGGAACCGGACGGGGTCGTCAAAGAAAGCGGGGAAGTTCGTGACTGAGATGACCACGGCGCGAAAGGCCCGACCCACCCGGCTGGTCGCGGTCGGGGGCACCTTCCTGGCGATGCTCGACTCGACCGTGGTGAACCTGGCGCTGCCCACCCTGCACCGCCGGTTCCCCACCGAGTCGATCTCCACGCTGTCGTGGGTCGTCACGGCGTACGTGGTGATGTTCGCGGCCATGCTCGCCCCGGCCGGGCGAATCGCCGACGCGCTGGGCCGCCGCATCGTCTTCCTCGGCGGCGTCGGGCTGTTCTCGGCGATGTCGCTCGCCGCCGCGCTGGCGCCCAACCTGGGATTCCTGATCGCGGCCCGCACGCTGCAGGGCATCGGGGCGGCCGCGATGGTCCCCGCGGCGCTGGCGATTCTGCTGCTGGACGGGCCCGCCGAACAGCGCGCGCGGGCGATCGGGTTCTGGAGCGCGGCCTCCGCGGCGGCCGCGGCCCTGGGACCGCCGGTCGGCGGCGCTCTGGTGGACGCCTTCGGCTGGGAGTCGGTGTTCTACGTCAACCTCCCCTTCGGCGCGGCCATGATCTACGGCGGGGTGCGGTCGCTGCCGCGGCCGCCGCGCGCGCAGCACTCGATCCGCTCCCGCATGCCCGACCCGGTGGGCACGGTGCTGCTCGCGGCGGGCACCGCGGCGCTGACGCTCGGCGTGACCCAGGGCCCCAGCTGGCACTGGACCTCGCCCGGCACGCTCGCCGCGCTGATCGGCGGGGCCGGCGCGATCGTCGCCGCGCTGCTGTACACCTCCCGCACGCGGGTGCCCGCGGTCGACACCTCGCTGTGGCGCATCCGCACCTTCGCGGTGACGAACATCGTCTCCGTCTTCTACGGCATGGCGCAGTATCCCTGGCTGCTCGTCGGCGTGCTGTATGTCAGCACCGTGTGGCACTACAGTCCGCTCCAGGCCGGCCTGGCGATGACGCCCGGAGCCGTGACGGCCGCGATCACCGCGCTCGGCCTGGGCAAGCGGCTCGCAGTCCTCGGTCCGCGCCGGGTCCTGCTGTTCGGGCTCGTGGCGATCGTGGCCTGCGGCGTGTGGCTGGTGCTCGGACTGACCCAGCAGCCCAGGTTCCTGGCGCTCTGGCTGCCCGCCGGCCTGCTGGTGGGCGTCGGCATGGGCGCCACGACACTGGCCACCTCCGCGACCGCCGCGCTCAGCGCGCCGCCGGTCGCGTTCGCGACCGCGTCGGGCGTCAACACGATGGCACGGCAGTTCGGCGGCGCGCTCGGCATCGCGGTCGCCGCGGCGGTGCTTCAGACCATGGACGGCGCCCGGGCACAGGCATACGAGCGCGTATACGTGTACTGCACAGCCTTCGTCGTCGTCGCGTTCCTCATCACCCTGTGGCGGATGCGGATTCCGGCTCCACCGCAGGCCACGATGACACAGCACCCGGCCGGAGAGTCACGCGAGCAGGTCGCCGACTCCAGGTGAGCAGGACGTCAGCCGCAGCCGCCCGCGTGCCCCTGATCGCCCGCGGGCAGCGCGGGGACGGGCCCCTTTTCGACGGATACCTCGTGCGGCCGCCTGTCCTCGTGCCCTGATTCAATGCCGCCGGGCGCCGCCTGGAGGGTCTCGACGAACCAGGGCAGGCGGTCCACGCCCCAGTACTTGTCGTAGCGGTGGATGAAGAACGGCACGCCGAAAACCCCGTCGGCGTCCACGGCCAGCAACGCCTCAAGGCCGAGCCGCCGGGCCGCGGGATCGTCCACCGCGCCGGCCAACTCGCCGGCGGGCAGGCCGAGTTCGTCGGCCAGCCGGGCGACGGTCGCCCGGTCGCAGATGTCCGCGCCTTCCTCCCAGCGGGCGCGGTACACCGCCGCCACGAAGGCACGCCCGCGGCCATACCGCTCGGCCAGCAAATACGCCAGGTGCGGAACCTCCCAGCACGGCTGCCGGTCCACCGGCCAGGTCACGGTCAGCCCGCGCCGGGCGGCCAGCCTGCGCACATCGGCCAGGACGTAGCGCGCCTTGGCCCTGGAGTGGTCGACGTAAGGGAAACCCGCGCCCGCCTCGGCGAGCATCCGGACGGATTCGCCGTCGGGTTCCCAGAACGGCCGCCACTCCAGCGACGCGGCGACCTGCGGGTACCGCTGCGTCAGATCCCAGTGCGCCAGCCACGAGTACGGGCTGCGCAGCGAGAAGTAGAACCTCGGCGGCGCCCCGGCGGTCATATCACCAGACCGCCGTCGATGCAGAAGGCCTGCCCGGTGATGTAGCTCGCCGCGTCCCCGGCGAGAAAGCCGACCAGGGCGGCGACCTCCTCCGGCCGGCCCATCCGGCCCATCGCGATGTTCCCCACCGCCCGATCGCGCACAGACTCACGCAGCGCTCCGGTCATCTCCGTCTCGATCATTCCGGGGGCCACCGCGTTGGCCCGGATGCCGAAACGGCCGACCTCCAGGGCCAGCGAGCGGGTCATGGCGATGATCCCGGCCTTCGAGGCGGCGTAGTTCGCCTGGGTCGCGTTGCCGCTCAACCCGATCACCGAGGACATGGTGATGATGCAGCCGGTCCGGCGCTTCATCATCGAGAACGCCGCCGAGCGGCACACGTGGAAGGTCCCGTCGAGGTTCACCCCGCGCACGTCCGTCCAGTCCTGCTCGCTCATCAGCACCAACGGGTTGTCCCGCACGATGCCGGCGTTCGCCACCGCGACGTCGAGGTCGCCGAGTTCCTCCTCCACCGCGGCGACGAAGGAGCGCACCGCGTCGGCGTCGCGCACGTCGAGTTGCCTCAGGCACACCGCGGCGCCGGTCTCGCGCGCCTGGGCGGCCACCTCCTGCGCCGCCTTCTCATCGGTGTTGTAGGAGAATCCGACGTCGAAGCCGTCGGCCGCGAGCCGCAGCACCACGGCTCGTCCGATGCCCCGCGACCCGCCGGTCACCAGGGCGACCTTCCGCTGTGAACCGTTCATGACGCAGTCCCTTCCGCTCAGCGCGCGGCGTGCTCCGTGGTCCGCTCGCGCAGGCTCTCGGCCGGGCGCAGGGCGATGACGATCGAGGCCACGCTCAGCGCCTCGCAGCCGTCCGCGAGCAGACTCTCTCCCTCGAAGACCGCGGCGTCGGTGACCGCCCGGACCAGGCGCACCCGGTGTTCGAGCAGGTCGCCCGGCCGGGCCGGCCGCCCGAGCCGCAGGTCGGTGATGCTGCCGAAGAGGGTGACCATCCCCCGCAGTACGTCCGGATTCGGCCGGTCGAGGCAGGCGAGCAGGCCGGCGGCCTGGCACCAGGACTCGATCAGCAGGCTGACCGGGTAGTCGTGATCCGCGTCCTGCGACAACCCTCGATAGCAGGGTTCGTTCACGGTGACCGCCTTGACCGCCGTGAGCGAGACCCCGGGCTGCGCCGCGGTGACCCGGTCCACGAGCAGCATCGGGTAGCGGTGCGGCAGCAGGCGCTTGATCTGCTCGGGGCCGAACGGCGGCGCGATCACTGCGGCTCCTGCTCGGCCTGGTAACGCAAGCGCACCTGCGCGGCGTGTGCCGGTTCCCCGTCCGGGTCGCGCGCCGCCGCGACGGTCACGCGCACCCGGCACACCCAGACGCCCGGCCGCGGTTCCTCGACGGTGACCTGCGCGCCGATCTCGTCTCCGGGATAGACCGGCCGGATGAAGCGGACGCTCTCCACGGCCGCGAGCCTCGGCGCGTGCCCGGCGCCGGCCAGAGCCTGCCGGCCGGCGGACTCGGCGCACTCGACCAGGCAGACCCCGGGGACGATGGGGAAACCGGGGAAATGGCCTTCGAGCACCGGCTCCGCGGCGCTGACCCGGTACGCCGCCGTCAGGGTTCGATGGTCTTGTTCCCGAACCCCGGGTTCGGAGCCGAGCGCCGTGGCACGAGTGCGTTGCGTGATGGTCAAGACAACCCTCCCATGCGTCCCCCGCCGGGCGATCGGTTCACGTGCACTCGATCAGTGACCGATGATAGTATACGTAGTCTTACAGCGTGTTGCATCCGCGAACCGGAGAACGGGTAATCGTATGCGAACACCATCGCCCGCGGCCCGCAACGCGCGGGGAGCCGAGCGCCGCGAACCGGGGCCGTGGCGGCGCGCACTGATCGACCTGGGCGGCGTCGTCGGCGTGCTGCCCGCGGTGTTCGCGGTGCGCTCCTCGGTGCGCGCGGCCTGGCTCACCCTGCATCCGCCGCACAAACCGGTCCAGCCGACGCCCGAGCGCTATGGCCTCAAGCACGAGCGGGTCATGGTGGCCGGGGCCGACGGAGTGCGGCTGGCGTGCTGGTTCATCCCCTCCCCCGGGGCGCGTGACGGGGTGGTCCTCGGCCACGGCCTGAACCGGGACAGCGGCATGCTGATGTCGCTGGCCAAGGCGCTGCACGAAGCCGGATACCACGTGCTCACCTTCGACATGCGCAACCACGGCGAGAGCGCGGACGACGGGCTGCGCCGAGGCCAGTCGCCCCGGTTCGCCGTCGACTTCGGCAACGTCGTGCAGCACTTCAAGCAGCGCCCCGAGATGGCGGGCGGCCGCGCCGCCTGCCTCGGCATGTCGATGTCCGCGTGGACGGCGCTGGACGTGGCCAGGCTCGACCCCGGCTTCGTGCGCGCGGTGATCTGCGACAGCGGGCCGACGCTGGACATCGGCGACACGCTGCAGCGCATGTTCGAGGCGCGCCGCGGGCGCCTGCCCGCGTGGCAGCGCGGCCCGCTGATGTACCGCATCGCGCGCGGCGCCTACCGGCGCGCCGCGCTGTACTTCCTCAAACCCGCGCCGTGGCCGGTGCCGTTCACCGACCACAGCATCAGGCTCCTGTTCATCTCGGGAGCCGCCGACCCGGTGGCCCGCCCGCAGGACGTGGAGCGGCAACTGGCCTGGTATCCCCAGGCCGACCACTGGCTGGTCCCTCGGGCCGGGCACAACACATGCCACATCATGGCGGCGGACGAGTATGCCGAGCGGGTGCTCGCGGTGCTCGCCGCGGCCTTCGCCGATCAGCCGAACGAGGGAAGCACCGGCCATGGCGTCGTACCTGCTGATCGAGAGCCGCAGTGACCTGGAGAGCCCCGACGTGGCGGCGCTGCGCGAGTACGCCGCGCGGCTGTCGCGGGACGGGCACCGGGTCGACTACTTCCTGGTGCAGAATGCGGTGGTGGGCGCGCAGCCCGGCCTCGCCGCGCTCGGTGCGGCGGGGGTGGCGGTGCACGTGGACGGACAAGCGCTGTCGGCGCGCGCGGTGCCGGTCCCGGCCGGCGGCACGCGGGCGGACATCGCCGAGCTCGTCAGCCTTCTGATGACGCCGGGGGTCATCGCGGTCTGGCACTGAACCGGTGGTCGGCGCCGGCGTTCGCACCGTGCGGAAGGAGCGGGGTGAGGTGGATCGAGAGCAACCGGCGCCCGCCGGACGGCTGCTGTTCCTCGGGTTGATCGGCGCGCCGTACGAGTCCGACACGCTGACCACGGCGGTGCGGATCGCCGACGAGGCGCTGCGCCGGCAGCACCGGGTCGAGCTGTGGACCTGCGGGTTCGCCACCACGCTGACCACCGTGCAGGTGAGCGGTGTCAAGCCGCGGGATGTGCGCGCATGGGATGCGCGCTATCCGACGCCCGCGGCGCTCGCCGCGCATCTGCTCGAGAGCCGCGGCGGGGACTTCCGGTGGCTGGTGTGCCGTTACTGTGCCGAGGAACGCGGCGCGCTGGAACAGATCCCGGGGGTACGGATACGCCCGCCGTACGAATTTCTGCAGCGCGCCACGGCGGCGGACGCCAGCCTGGTGCTCGGGGTGAAGTGACATGGCGGACGCGTCGGCGGCCGGGACGCTGGTGGTGATCGAGCGGGCGCACCGCGGAGCGGTCGAACAGCAGTACGCGCACGTGCTGTGGCTGGTGCACGGGCTGCACAAGCAGTCGCCGATGGTGGTGGTGCTGCGCGGTTGCGCGGCGGTCTACGCCCTCGCCGCGGCGAAGCCCACGGGGCTGGAACTCGGCGGCGAGGTCTGGGGCGTTCCCCCCGACTATCCCGACGCGATCGAACGGCTCCGCGCGGACGGCGCGCCGGTATACGTATCGCGGCCCTGCCTGGAGCGCATCGGCGCGGCGGGACTCGACCTGTTGCCCGGCGTCATCGAACTGGACGAAGCCGGCATCACCGGGCTGGCCGCTTCATGCACGCGCTGGTGGTACCTGTAAGACCATCTCAGGCAGGCGGACGGACACCGGGACGGGCCGGGACGGAGACCGGACGACGGGCCGCCACGAACGATCAATACTCGAATACATGTGCTGCTGTCAGGGTTGGAATGTAAGCGGGCGGCGCAGCCATCGGCGGCACGCGGATTTCCCTTTTCCCGCGACCGCTTCGAATCCGGCCGGGCGGCGCGAAGCCGATATGCCCGGCTTATCCGAAATGCCGAATGATTTATCCATTCCCGGCGCCGGAAGCGGTGCGGCAAGCGGTGACTAAGATGTCGATCACGCCCAGACTATCGCATTTCGCATCGAACGCTGATATATTCCTCAGAGCGGTCGCGAACTTTGCGCGGTCGGCCTTTACTCGAAATCAACGGGACTAGGGGAAGCCAATGGCAGCGGAAGTCCAGACACTTGACCCCGAGGAACTTCGGGTTTTCGTGGCTGACGTGCTGGACCTGAACGTCTCCGACCTGACCGACGACGCGCACTTCGTCGCCGACCTCGGGATGGATTCGCTCAAGGCGCTCGAGGTCATGGTCGCGCTGGAGAAGAAGTACGAGATCAAGATCACCGAGGACGAGGTGCGCGACATGACCAACTTCGGTGACGTGCGGGAACTGGTGGCGGCGAAGATCGCCTGACTCCGATCCGGCGGGGCCCCGCGCGGCGCGCGGCCCGGCCCCGCCTCTGGGGGGTTTCCCGTGGAGCGCATCCTCATCACCGGCCTCGGCGTGGTCTCCTGCGTCGGTCAGGACATCGAGACCTTCTGGTCCGCGCTGATGCGCGCGCACAACGAACCGGGGCTGGTGCCCGACCCGCACGCCCGCATGCCCAACCGGTTGCTGTACGTGGTGACCGACCCGCCGCGGGCCACCGATTCGCAGGGCAATGAGCTGAGCCGCACCAGCGCGTTCGCCGTCCAGGCCGCGCGCGAAGCCCTCGCCGACGCAGGACTCGGCGATGCCCTTGACGGTGCCGGCGACGGCATCGGAGTGTCGATCGGCACCGGAGTGGGCGACGCCGGCCTGTTCGAGGCGGCGCGCGCCGGCGGCCGGGTGCCGCGCGCGGCGGACGGCTTCCCGTTCAAGACCTCCGGCGCGCTGGCCGAGCGGTTCGGCCTGACCGGCCCCAACCTCACCGTCAGCACCGCCTGCTCCGCCTCCGCCTACAGCGCGAGCCTCGCCGTGCAGGCGGTTCGCGACGGCCTCGCGGACGTCGTGCTCGCGGGCGGCGCCGACGGCTACACCCGGGTCGGCGTGGCCTGCTTCAACCGCATGGGCGGGCTCGACCCGGTGCGCTGCCGGCCGTTCGACGCCCGCCGCGAGGGCACCGTCTTCGGCGAGGGCGCGGCGATGATGGTCGTCGAGTCCGAGGAGCACTGGCGCCGCCGCGGCGGCCGGCACGCGTACGCCGCGCTGGAAGGCGCCGGATGGAGCTGCGACGCCCACCACCCGACCGCGCCGGAGCCGACCGGCCGCGCCATCGCGCGGGCGATGCGCGCCGCGCTGCACGAAGCCGGGCTCGACGCCGAAGACATCGGCTGCGTGGTCCCGCACGGCACCGGCACCCCGCTCAACGACGTGGTCGAAAGCAGGGTGCTGCGCGAGGTGCTCGCCGGGTCGGACCGCACGCCCCCGGCCGTCTACAGCCTCAAGTCGATGCTCGGGCACACCGGCGGCGCCGCCGGCGGTTTCGCGGCGCTCACCGCGGCGCTGATCCTCAGCCGGCGCACCGCTCCGCCGAACCCGCCGCTGGCCGATCCGGACCCGGAGTGTCCCTTCCCGCTGCACACGGGCGAGCCGCAGCGGCGCGCCTTCGGCCACGCGCTGGTCAACGCCTATGCGTTCGGCGGCAACAACATCTCGCTGGTCCTGGGAGAGGTCTGAGAGAGTGTCTGGTTCAGTCGCGCCGGCGTTTCGCCCGGCCCCGGGCGAGACCCGGGCCGTGGTGACCGGGATCGGGATCGCGGTGCCGACTGCGGCGAGCCCGGCCGACCTGCTCGCCGCGCGGTCCCGGCTCGGCGCGGGGCAGCCCCGCGCGGGCGCCGGGCCGGACTGGTTCGACCCGGTATCGGTGCTGGGCCAGCGCGGCTGGAAGTACCTGTCCCCCGCCACCCGCTTCCTGCTCGGCGCGACGGCGCGGGCGCTGGCGGCCGCGCGTCTGGAGCCCGGGGCGTACGAGGACACGCAGCTGGCGGTCGCGGCGGGAACGAACTTCGCGGCCAACCCGGTGCTGGCCCGCTTCGACGCCGCGGTCCTGGCCGAGGGCTCCGACGCGCTCAGCCCGGCGGAGGCACCGAACTTCTCGGTCAACATGCCGGCCAGCCACGCGGCGGCGAAACACGGCATGCGCGCGTTCAGCCTGACCCTGACCAATCCGGTGGTGGCCGGACTGGAGGCGCTGCTGGCGCTCACCCGGGCGCTGGGCACCGGCCGCGCCGCCGCGGGCCTGGCCGGAGCCACCGAGGAGATGCCTGATGTACCGGTGCGCGACGACGCGGGCGAAGGCGCCTGCGCGCTGGCCGTGGAGAGCGAGAAGGGGGCGCGGGAACGCGGGGCCGGCGCACTGGCCGAGATCGCCGGCGGGTTCTGCCGCTTCCTGCCGCACCCGGCCGAGACGGCGGCGAGCACGCAGGGCAGCGCGCGGCTCGCGTCGGCGCTCGGCGATCCGCTGACCGCGCTGGTCACCGCCGCCGGCCGCGGCGCGCAGGGCGACCCGATCCCTTTCATCGTGTGCTGCGATGACCCGGAACTGGCCGGCCGCCTTACCCGGTACTGCACCGAACGCTGCGCGGCGGCGGGCGTGACGCTCACGCCGGTAGCCGGATATCTCGGCGGCGACGGCGCGTTCTTCTCGGTCTCGCCGCTGCTCCAGCTCGCCGGGCTGATCACAGAACACGGACACGGGCTGGTGCTCGGCACCGCCCCGCACGGAAACCTGGCGGCCGTGCTGCTGCGCCCCGCCCGACCGGCCGCCTGACCGCGGCCCCGATCCGGAACGGAGATCCGCGACATGGCGGCCGGCGTCCTCGACGGAGTCTGGAGCCTGATACTGGGCGTCTCGGGTGGCATGGGCCGCGGCTGCGCCCTCGCCCTCGCCGAGCAGGGCTCGAACATCCTCGGCGTGCACCTGGACACCGCGGCCGGGCAGAGCGCGGCCGACGAACTCGAGCGGCAGCTGCGCGGCCTCGGCGTGCAGACCCGCTTCTTCAACGAGAACGCGGCCTCGGACCGCAGCCGGGCCAAGATCATCGCCGAGGCGGCCGGCCTGGTCGGGCCGGCGGGGGTGCGGGTGTTCATGCACTCACTCGCCTTCGGCTCGCTCGTGCCGTTCCTGCCCGGCCCCGACGGCGACGGCGACGAGCCGCACGCCACGCGCGCGCAGATGGACATGACGCTGACGGTGATGGCGCACAGCCTCGTGTACTGGACCCAGGACCTGCTCGCCGCCGGGCTGCTCGGCGCGGGCGCCAAGATCTTCGCGATGACCAGCGCGGGCACCGCCAGGGTGACCCGCAGCTACGGGATGGTCTCGGCGGCCAAGTGCGCGCTGGAGTCCCACGTGCGCCAGCTCGCGGTCGAACTGGCGCCGCGCGCGGTGAGCGTCAACGCGATCCGCGCCGGCATCACGCTGACCGAGTCCTTCCTGCGCATTCCGGAAAGCGGCGAGCTGAGCGAGCGGGCCCGCCTGGGCAATCCGCACGGCCGGCTGACCACCGAGCAGGACGTCGCCGAGGCCGTCGTGCTGCTGGCCCAGGCCCGCTCCTCCTGGCTGACCGGCAACGTGATCGGCGTGGACGGCGGCGAGATCCTGACGGTGTGACGGCGCCCGCGGCCCGGCGCGCCGAAGAGGGACCGGGCGCCCCCTCATGTCGGCATCAGCCCGGCGCGCGTGAGGATCCGCACGATGTTGTCCAGCGCCGAGAACTCCTCCGGCAGCACGCTGCCGGCCAGGATGCCGAAGAACTGGTCGCGGTCCTCCTCGTTGTCCTCCAGCGCCTTGAGCACCCGCGCGGTGAGCCGGTCGAGCGGCTGGTAGCGCGCCTGTTCCAGGGTGTACTTGTACAGCGGCTCGGCATCGCGGTTGCGCCGGACCTCGTACTCGGCCAGCGCCTCATCGGCCGGGCGCGCGCCCTCCAGCGCCTCGTGCAGCGCCGCGGCGAGGTACTCCGCGTCACGGAAGGCGTCCGACATGCCCAGCGCCGTCACCGGGTCCTTGTGGTACCCGGCGTCGCCGACCAGCGCCCAGCCGGGTCCGAACGGCTTGCGGAAGAAGTTGGGCACGTGGTGGGTGCCGGAGAAGCGCTCCACCCGGCGCGCGTCGCGCAGCCGCTCGGCGAACTCGGGCACGTCCCGCTCGATCGCCGCGAAGTATCCGCCCTCGACGTCCTTGCGCAGTTCCCGCCATTCGGCGTGCGGGGAGCCGCACAGCACCACGGCCAGGCCGTCGTGCGTCGGGATCGCCGGGACGCAGCGGCCCGGACGCCAGTGGATGAGCAGATCGTCGAGGTTCAGGTTCTCGAAGTAGGTGTAGTAGGTGACGGTCAATGGCGGCACCGTGTTGTACTCCTCGGCGCCGACGGTGCGAGCCACCAGGGACCGCATGCCGTCGGCGCCGACGACGAAGCTCGCGGGCACGGTGACCCGCGCGCCGCTCGAGGTGCGGCCGCGCACTCCGGTCACCCGGTCGCCGTCGCCCAGCAGTTCGGTGACCAGGAACCGCTCCTCGAACTCGACCCCTGACTCGACAGCGGCGTCGATGAGCAGCTTGTCGAGCACGTACCGCCGCGGGCACACGCCGACCCGGGTGCCCTGGTAGGCCGGCGGACGGCCGGTGAGCCGCACCTGACCCCAGTCGGAGGTGAGCCGGGCCACCGGCGGACAGCCGGTGGCCAGCAGCCGGTCCAGAAGACCCCACCGCTCCAGCCGGGCCGCCCCGTAGAACGGAATGAAGTGCGAGGACATCGTGTCGCTGGGAAAACCCATCCGGTCCACCAGCAGCACCCGGTGCCCCATGCGGGCCAGCAGCATGGCCGTGGCGGAGCCCGCGACGCGGGCACCCACCACCACCACGTCGTAGCCGCGGCCGGCTCCAGTGACGGCCGTCGCACCGGCCACGTCAGCCTCCGCTGATCGCGGGCAGGATCAGCAGCTCGTCGCCCTCGCGCACCGGTGTGTCAAGGCCGGAACGCTCGCGTACGTCGTCTCCGTTCACGTAGAGGTTGACGTAACGGAAGGGCCTGCCGCCCTCGTCGACGATCTTCCTGGTGGCGCCGGGCACGACGGTTTCGAGCCCGGCCAGGACGGCGCCGACCGTGCCCGCCGCCGGGACCTGCACGTCGATCAGGCCGGGGCGCCCGTCCTGGCTGAGCGTCGCCGGGATACGCACCTTCACCGAAGCCTCCCGGGATCAGGCGGACCAGAACTTGTTGACGAATACGTCGTCGTACACCCAGATGCGCGCCTCCACGACCTTGTTGCTCACCGGGTCGAACCTGAAGGTCTGCACGCCCGGCATGACCAGCGTCATGCCCTTGCGCTCGCCCCGGTAGGTGGAGACGACGGCGGCGAGGCTGTCGTCGGTGGCGATGTTGTGGATCTCCGCGCGGAAGGTGCCGTCGGTCACCTCGGCGCTCTTGCGCAGCCACTCGAAGACCGCGTCCAGGCCCACGATCGTGCCGGAGAGCGGGTGGTCGCCCGGCGTGTGCCACACCACGTTCTCGTCGATGCCCTCGGCCAGCCGCTCGTACTTGGCGTGCTCGAACCGCATGTGGCCGAGTCTCAGAAGCTTGATCAGAGCGTTGTCCTCAACCGCCACTTTCTCTCACCTTTCGTTCGGGTCGCACCGGCCGCCGCGCGGCGCCCGGCCTGGGATGGTTCTCGTGTGCTGCGCCTCCGGGCTCAGTAAGCCCAGAAGTCGTCGGAGGCGGGCTGATCCTCCATGAACAGCTCGCGCTCGTAGACCTTTCCGTCGCCGGGCCGCAGCCGCCAGACGTTCACGATCTGCTGGTCGAGGGTGCGCCCGCGGCGTTCGGCGCGCACCCGCATGAGGCAGAAGACCGTGCGCTCGTCGGCGGCCAGGTCCAGGACCTCGGCGCGGAAGGTGCCGTTCGTCTCCTGCTGCACCCGGCGGAAGAACTCGAGCACGGCGTCGATGCCGACGATGTCGGCGGCCAGCGGGTTGACGTGCGGGACCCGCCACACCACGTCGTCCGCGAGCATCGCGCGCATCAACTCGACCCGTCCGGCGTGGAAGAGCTCGATGGCCCGCCGGGCGCCGTCGAGATTCGCCGCGATGCCCTTGCCCGCGCCCGCGGCCGCGCCCTGCGCGCCTGCCGTCGCGGTGCTGCCTGTCGCCATGTTCGAACGCTCCTTCCGTCGCCGGTCAGCCGGCCGCGTCGCCGCGCAGCGCGGCGAGCGTCGGCTCGTCGAATTCGACCAGTCGCCAGTCGCGCCGGTCGAGGATCTCGGCGTACCCGTGGGTGATCCGGCCGCGGGCCGTGCACACGTACTGGCCGCCGCGGCGCACGTAGCACTCCATCCGGGCGGTGTACGTCGCGCGCTTGAAGATCTCTTCCACGGTGAAGACGACGTACAGTTCCTCCTCCATCAGCGCCTCGGCCAGGATCTCGACCCGGGCGCGCGGCACCACCGGGATCCACCGGCGCCCGTCGACCAGGGTGCGGATGGAGATGCCGCGCTCGGCGAGGAACAGGTCGACGACCTCCTCCATGAGGCGCAGATAGCCGGAGTGCTGGAGGCGCCGGGAGTAATGGCAGTAGAAGTACGGGATCCGCCAGCGCCACACGATCGCGTTGGCCCCGGGTGCGGCGAGCCCTGATTCGGTGTCACCGACGATGCCGCGGCCTTCCAGCGGCGCGGGCGGCGCGTAGGACAGGGGCGCGTCCACGCCCACCGCGCCGCCGCGTTCGATGCGGCGCACCACGGCCGGTACGCCGTCGGGCGGCTGCGGCGCGTCGTCATCGAGGCGGAAGACGGCGCGCACTGAGGCCGTCGCGGCCAGGACCGAGCGCGGTTCGCCGGGGCGCTCGACGCTGGTGCGCGTGCGCAGCACCAGTTCGCCGGAGTCGTCGCCGGCCTGCGGGATCACCTGCGTTCGCACCTCGTCGTCCATGTGCAGCGCGGTGAGGATCCGCGCGTCGCCGTCCACGATGTCCAGGCCTAGGCCGTGTTCCTCGTACAGCCGCCGGGGGGCCAGGCCGGTTCGCCGCAGATGTTCGAGCACTGCCTCCTCGACGAGGTACATGACGTGCTTGAAGCCGATCCAGGTGCAGATGTTCGAGCCCTCGAAGCGGGGCCTGGACACGATCACGGTGCCCAGCTCGCCCGCCGGGCTCTTCTCGGGTGTCGTCGTCGTCATCCGGTTCTCTCAGCGGTTCTCGGCGAGGGGGTGGGTGGGCACCGGCGCGAGGCCGGACTCTTCGAGGAACCGGCTGATCAGCGCCGCGGCGCGCAGGGGGTCCTCGAGCATGGTGAAGTGGCCGCCGCCGCCGATCACCTCGACGCGGGCGTCCGGCAAGGCGCGGGCCAGGGCGCGGCAGTCGCGCGGATACGAGGCGGTGTCCGTTTCCCCGCCGATGACCAGGCACGGCGCGCGCAGCTTGTCCAGGTCGAGGCGGGGCGTGGCGGTGAACAGGGTGAAGTACGCCAGCCAGCCGTACACGCCGATCCGGTCGCGCACCCGCTCGGCCATGGCCTGGGCCAGGTCGGGATCGCGCGGGCGCGCCTGAGCCTGGATGCCCGCGTACAGCACCTCGGTGAAGTCGTTGAGGTAGTGGCTGATCGCCGGCCAGTCGAACTCGGCGCTCGACGAGCGGTAGAACGGGGAGAAGAGCACCAGCGCGGCCGGGTCGAGCGCGCCGGTGCCCGCGCACAGCAGGTCCAGCAGCGCGTTCGCGGCGTAGGAGTGGGCGATCAGGATGCGCGGGCGGCACCCGGCCAGGTCCAGCGCGCGTTCCAGCCACACCGCCGGCGCGGCCTCGACGGTCCAGTCGCTGCCGTCGGCGGCGTCCCAGGGCAGTTCGAAGGACCACAGCCGCAGGCCGGCGGGCAGGTGCCGGGCCAGCGGTTCCCAGACGCGCTCGCTTTCCCCGAGCCCGTGCAGCAGGGCGACGCAGGCGTCGGGCTGCGCGCTGCCGTCGCGCAGCAGTCGCGCGCTCACCCGGCCGCCGGGGAAATCCGCGTGGCGGACGGCGGCGGGGTTCATCGGGCGCCCGTCAGGGACAGCGCGGCGAAGTCCGCTCCCCAGCATCCGCCGCTGGCGATCACGGCGGTGTCCGCGGGGCTGAGCGCCAGCCACTCGGCGGCGGCGGCGCACTGGAGCACGCCGAGCGCGGCGGAGGTCTCGCCCAGCACCGCGCCGAGGTCGATTGAGTCAAGGCCCTGCGAAACCGGGTGCGGCCGGTGCGCCGCGGCGGCCCCGCGCTCCAGCGCCTCGCGCGCGGCGGCCCGGTCGGCCGCGGCGCTGTCGTGGTGTGGACACGGCGGGAACCAGACGCGGGCGAACGAGGATGCGCCGGGCGCCGCGTTCGCAGCAGCGTCCGGCGCCGGCTTCGGCGCCGGGGCCGGGGCCGGCAGGGCGGCCGCGAGGGACGCGGCGGCGCGGTATTCGCCCAGCAGGGCGAGCGGGCGGCCCGCCCGCTCGCGCACCAGGTCGAGGTCTTCGACGACCACCGCCACGGCGCCGTCGAACAGGCCCGGGGCGGGTGAACCGGGGTCGCGGCGGGCCGCGGTCCGCGCCAGCAGCTCGGCGACGGCGGGCTCGGCCGGCTCCACGCCGACGACCAGCATGCGCCGGGCGCGCCCCGCCCGGATCGCGTCCGCGGCCAGGCGCACCGCGTCCACGCCCGAGGGCGCGCCGCTGGAGACGGTCAGGTTGTGGCCGCCCAGCCGGTACCAGATCGCCAGGGACGCGGCGACCACGTTGCCTGAGACGTTCGGCAGGTCCATCGGGCTGGTCTGCTCGACGCCGAGGGCGTGGATGAGCTCTGTCACCCGGCACACCTTCTCGGCGATCGAGAAGTCGGTGGCCACGGCCACGCCGAAGCCGGCCGACTGCGCAATGTCCGGTTCCGGGGCGCTGAGCCCGGCCGCGGCCAGCGCGCGGGCCGCCGCACTCAGCGCGAGCCGGGTGGCCCGTTCGTGGTAACGCAGCCCTCTGGGTCCGACCACGTCGCTGCTCTCGAACGGCGGCGGCGGCGCGCCCGCGGCGAGCGAGACGCCACCGCGGGCCAGTTCGAGCAGACTGCGGCAGTTCGCGGCGGACGGCAGTTCCAGGCCGATGCCGGTGACCGCGACGCGGGTCGTCGTGCGGGTGGTGGCGCGGGCGGCGGCCTGCGCGGCCGGGAGGCCGGCCGCGGCGCGGGGACGCTCGATCAGCGCGACGGCGTTCAGCCCGCCGAAGCCGAAGGCGTCGATCTGGGCTATGTCCAGCGGCGCGTCGGACAAGGGCGCGCCCCCGCCGTGCGCGTCACCGTGCCCACCGCCGGCCGGCTCGACGACCGGCTCGACGGCGAAGCGCATGCCCGCGGCCTGCGCGATCGGCTTGACCAGGTTCGCGGTCGGCGGCACCAGACCGGTGCGCAGCGCCTCGGTCGCCACCACCAGGCTCATCAGGCCGGAGGCGCCCGAGGTGTGGCCGGTCAGCGACTTGAGCGCGGTCACCAGCGGCTCGCCGAGCGCGTCGCCGAACACCTCGCCGAGCGCGGCCGCCTCGGTGGCGTCGTTGAGCAGCGTCCCGGTGCCGTGCGCCATGATCAGGTCGACCTGACGCGGGCTCAGCCCGGCGCGGCGCAGCGCCTCGCGCAGGGCCCGGACCAGACCGGGCTGATGCGGGGCGGTGCTGTGATGGGCGTCGCAGCAGGTTGCGACGGCACGCAGGACCGCCAGCGGCGCGGCCGACCGGTGCCGCGCGGCCGTGGGGTGCTCCAGCACGATCGCGGCGGCGCCCTCGCCGAGCACCACACCGACCCGGTCCTCGTCGAACGGGGCCACGTGCGAGGGCGGGCGCGCGTTGACCCGGTCGAGCAGCCCGAACATGCTCTCGCTGATCGCGTCCACTGCGGCCACCACCACCGCGTCGGCCGCGCCGAGTTCCAGCAGGTCGGCGCCGACCGCGAGCGCGAACAGGCCGGCCGAGCAGGCGTTGACCAGCGTGACGTGGTGGCCGAGGCCCAGTTCCCCGGGCAGCGGGCCGAAGGCCAGCCGGTCGGCGGTGACCTCGGCACCCGCGGTGCGCCACAGCTCCAGCGAGCGCTGCTCGCCCAGCCCGGTGCCGATGACGAGCGGGACGCGCGACCCGGCGGGCAGCGCCGCGTCCGCCAGCGCCTGCCGCACCGCCTCGCGCAGCCAGCGCGAGGCGCGAGCGGGCTCGTCCGCCCCGCCGGGCGGCCGGTCGTCGATCTCGTAGGCGTTCTTCACCCGGTACCTGGCCGGGTCGAAGGCGCGCAGCGGATGCACGGCCTGCGCGCCCCGGCAGTACTCCGCGAAGGCGGCGCGCACGTCGGCGCCAAGGCTGCTGACCAGGCCGGCCCCGGTGATCACGGGGTTCACGCCGCGGCCACCTCCCGGGCCGGCGTGCGCTCGTCGCAGCGCCCGAACAACACGATCGCGTTGTTGCCGCCGAAGGCGAAGGCGTTGTTCTGCACGATGCGCAGGTCGGCCCGGCGCGCCGTGTTGGGCACGCAGTCCAGGCCGCACTCCGGGTCAGTGCTGACGTGGTTGATGGTGGGCGGGATGAATCCGCGGTCCACCGCGACGGCGCAGGCGATGGCGCTCAGCGCGCTGGCGGCGCCCATCGAGTGGCCGATCATCGACTTGATCGAGACGGTCGGCGGCGCGGCGTCGGCGAAGACCTCGCGCACCGCGGCCGCCTCGGTCAGGTCGTTGGCCTTGGTGCCGGTGCCGTGCGCCGAGATCAGGTCGATCTGTTCCGGGCGCACCGCGCTGTTGCGGTGCGCCCGGCGCATGCACTCGACGATGCTGGATCGATCCGGCGCCACCGGATGACGCGCGTCACAGCTCAAGCCGTAGCCGAGGATCTCGGCGTAGATGTGCGCGCCGCGGCGCACCGCGCTCTCGTAGGGCTCGATGAACAGCATGCCCGAGCCTTCTCCGGTCAGGATGCCGCGGCGGTCGACGTCGAAGGGAGCGCAGGCGGTAGGCGCGATGGTGCCGAGGCGGTAGAACCCCGCGAAGGTCTTGCGGCACATGGCGTCGGCGCCGCCGCACAGCGCGTACTCGGCCTCGCCGAGGCTGAGCACGTCGTAGGCGTATCCGATCGCGTAGTTCCCGGCGGCGCAGGCGGTCGGGAGGGTCACCGCCTCCACATCGCGCAGCCCGAACTCGTGCGCCACGCTCGCCGAGAGCCAACTGGACGGCACCCGGCGCACCAGCCGCGGCGGCAGTTCGTCGAGGCCGCCGCGCACGCAAAGCTCGGTCAGACGGTCCAGGTCCTGGGACTCCCCGTCGGTGGTGCCGACCGAGATCAGCCCGGGGACCTGCGCCAGCCGCGCCGGGTCCACCCCCGCGTCGCGCAGCGCGAGCCCCGCGGCGGCGGCGGCGAACTGGGCGGCCCGCCCGACGCTGTCGGGGTCGAGCCTGGCGAGCCGGGCCGCGGGGTCGAAGTCCGCGACCTCGCAGCCGTTGGTGTGCGCGAAACCGGCGGTGTCGAACGCGGTGATCGGGCGCACGCCGCTGCGTGCCTCGGCCAGGCCCCGGGCGAACCGCTCGGCGCCGATGCCGATGCTCGACACCGGGCCGATCCCGGTGATCACGACGCGGCGGGCGCCGCGAGCCGCACCATCCCCGGCCAGTCCCGCGGACACGGCGGCTAGGCCCGGTTGCCGGTGTATTCGGCGATGACCTGGTAGATCCCCTGCAGGTTGACCATCCGGGCGAGCTCGGCCTGGTTGATCTCGACCTTGAACTCGCGCTCCAGAGCGGCCAGGATCTCGATCGCGCGCAGCGAGTCGGCGTCGTGGTCCTCCTTGAACAGACTCTCGTCGGTCAGTTCCGCCGGGTCGATCTCGAGAATACCGACGACTATGTCTGTGATCTGCTGTCGCTGGTCCTCGCTCAGAACGTTCATACGCGCTCCTGAATGCCGCGCGCGATTCGCCGGTCGCCGCCCGCGCCCGAATCAGGGCACGACTGAACCACGCACGGCAATGCGCGATATGTGACAGCAAGCTATTGCATGCACTGAACCGTACTGCGGGTACCCATGCCTACTCTTGGGATTCCCGCGGCGACTAGACACCCCGTCTCGTGCCGTGGCCAATGCTATCTTCCGAAACGGAAGTTGTCATCGTATTCTGACAAACGATCTCGCAGATCTCGAATGATCTCTTCACCGACCGGTCGCGGCCGGCGGACGCGCCATTGCGGAGGCGGAAATGGATCCGGCAGCGGGGCCGTACATCACGGGCTGGTCGGCACTGTCCCCGTTCGGCGTCGGGCGCGAGCCGTTCGCGGCGGGCCTGGCGGCCGGCGGCGGCGAAGCGGTGACCGACCCCGAGCACGGGCCCGGCCTGCGGGTCAGGGACTTCGACCCGGCGAGCCTGCTGGCGCCGCGCAGCATCCGCACCCTGGATCGGATGACCCTGATGTCGATCACGGTCGCCGGCCTGCTGCTCGACGAGCACGCCGACTCGCTCGGGCCGCGCAGCGGCTCGGTCGGCCTGGTGCTGGGTACCAGCACGGGCAGTATCGACAGCATCGTCGGGTTCACCAAGGACACCTTCGTGCAGGACAAGCCGTACTTCGTCGATCCGGCGGCGTTCCCCAACACGGTGATCAACGGGGTGGCCGGCCGCACCGCGATCTGGCACGGGCTGCGCGGGCTGAACAGCACGGTCAGCGCGGGTCATCTCACCGCTTTGGCCACCCTGCGCTACGCGACCCGGCTGATCCGCCGCGGATACGCGGAAACCCTGCTGGTCGGCGCGGTCGAGGAGCTTTCCGCGCCGGTCGCGCTGGCCGCCGGCAGGCTGCGCGAAACCTGGGCGGCACCGGCGCGCACCAGCCTCGGCGAAGGCTGCGTGATGTTCCTGGTGGACAGCGGCGCCACGGCGCGGCGCGAGGGTCGCGAACCGCTGGCCGCGGTCGCTGACCTCGCGTTCGGCGTGACGCTGCCGGATGATCCGCCATGGGCCCGCGCCGATCACCTGGCCGGCCTCATCGAGTCCGTGCTGCGACGCAACGGCCTTGAGCCCGACCGGATCGGCGCGGTCAGCCTCGCGCAGAGCGGCGAGAGCGACCTCGACGAGGCCGAGCGCCAGGCGCTCGACCGGGCGCTGGGCGCCGATCACGGCCGCCGTGTGCAGGTCTCCCGGCAGGTCGGGGACTGTTTCAGCGCTCTGGGAGCCTTCCAGCTCGCCGCGCTGCTCGCCGAGGCGGCGCCGGATGCGCGCCCGGCCCTGGTCACCTCGCTCGGGGCGGACGGCGCGGCGGCCTGCGCGCTGATCACAAGCTGATCCGCACCGCGCAGACGGCCGATCCGCGCCAGGTGACGGTCATCGCGCCGGGCCGCCCCGAACTCCACCGGAACCCGACCACCGCGGTGTCGGCTCCCTGCTCGCGCACGTCCGTCACCTGCATCGTCCAGCGGGGCGGCGCCTCGGCGTAGGCCGCGGCGATCGCTTCCCGGCCGACGAACGCGGGCAGCGGCGGGCGCTGCACCGTCATCACCGCGTCCTCGGTGAAGGTGTCGAGGAAGGGCTTCCAGTCGCCGCTTTCCACGCAGCGGTTGAACAGCTCGCAGTGTGCTGCGACGGCCTGGGCCGGGCCGCGCGGTTCGCCCGGGGTCATCGGCCTGCCGACAGCACCTGTCCGCGCGGCGCGCGCACCGTGCTCGCGTCGTCTCCGCGGACCTGCGGCTGGTTCGCCCCGCGCGGCTCGTGTTCGCGCGCGAGGCCGGCGAGCTGGGCGCGCGAGCGGATGCCGAGCTTCTTGAAGATCCCGCGCATGTGGTAGTTCACCGTGTGCGGCGAGAGCGAGATGCGCCGGGCCACCTGACCGTTCGTCAGGCCCTCGCTGACCAGGACCGCGACCGTCCGTTCGATGTCGCTCAGCCGCTCCCAGGGCCCGGGTGCCGGCTGCGCTCGTCCCGGCCGCGGTTGTCCCGGCTCGCCGAGCCGGCGGGCCAGCCGGCCCGCGTCGAGGACCGCGCCGCCGCGCTCGAACAGCTCCCGCGCCTCGGCCAGCCTGCGACGCGCCCGTTGCGCCTCCAGGGTCCGGCAGCCGGCCAGGTCCTCGGTGGCCAGGGCGCGGGCCCACGGCGTGAGGTGTTCGGCGCACGCGGACTCGAGCATGGCGGCGTCCTGCCGGATCAGACCCCGGACATGCAGCGCGGCCGCGCGCAGCACCGCGGCGCGCGGATGCTCCCGGGCCAGCCGCTCGATGTGCTCGGCGACGGCGGCGGCCTGGTCGCCGTGGCCCGTGGCCAGCAGCGTGCGCGTCATCCAGCCGGGCGCCCCCGGCTCGTCCACCGCGAGCGCGGCCGAGGTCAGCAGGGCGCGGTCCGGTCCGGTCAACAGGCGGGCCGCGCGCTCGGCGCCGAAGCGGGCGGCGGTGAGCTGGACGTTGATCCAGCTGCGGTAGCGCCGCCAGAACGCGCCCGCCGGCGGCACGCCGTCGAACCGGTCGCGTTCCAGGCATTCCGCGGCGCCGTCCAGGTCCCCGGTGCGCAGCAGCGCGGCGGCCAGCACGCAGGTCGCCGGCTCGCTGTGCAGTCGCGCCTGCATCCCGCGCGAAGCGGCCACCGCGCGGCGGGCGACGCCGGCCGCTTCGCGCGGTTGACCGATCCGCAGCAGCAGCTGAGCCTGCGTCACCATCGGCGGTACCGAGCGCAGCTCCGGCACGAAGGTGGTACGCACGGCCGCCGCCCGCTGCACCAGCACCAGCACCGCCGAAAGCGCCGAATCCGTGTCTCCCGCGACGGCGGTCACGTAGGCGCAGACCAGCTGCGCGTGCGTGCTCCACACGGAGACCGTGCGCTCGCCGATGCGGCGCACCGCATCGCGGGAGAGCTTGAGCGCCTCCTCCACCGCGCCGCGCTGCCACGCGAGTTCGGCCAGCACGCAGCCGGCGGTCGCCGCGGGATGCCCGCCGCGCACCAGCCAGCGCTCCGCCTCGGCGCGCCCGAGGGCGGGGTCGGTGTAGCGCAGCGCCAGCAGGCGAACCGCCTGCGTCTGGGCGCGCGCCGCCGCCGAGGCCGCCGGGTTGTCCAGCACCCGGCGAGCGGCGACGGCGGCCTCGGCGTGCCGGCCGTTGACCAGCAGCGCATGCGCCAGCACCTGCTGCAGGTCGCCGCCGTCACGGCCTTCGCGCGGGACGGAGGTCTCCTCGGCAAGCTCGATGGCACGGGCCAGGTTGCCCGCGGCGAGGTGCGCCTCGATCGCGGTCACGATGCGCCGGCCGCGCCCGGGATCATCCGGCTCGGTCAGGTCCAGCGCCCGCAGCGCCAGCCGGACCGCGAGCTCGGGCATCTGGTTGATCGCCTGGCGGGCGGCGCCCTCCAGGCAGTCCGCGGCGGCTCCGGCGGCCGAGTAGGCCGCCGGACGACCGGCCGATCGGGCCCGGGCGGGTTCGTCCCGGCGCCGGGGCCCCTTGGTGGGGGGGTCGGCGTTGCGAGCGCGGCCCGCCGGAGGGCAGGTGAGTGACGTTCCCGTTGGCATCCCCGTAGCTCCTCCGGGTGAGTGGTCACCCATCGCGGATTCTAAATCAATGTGTTACCTCACCACTCACCCGGTCGGGTGAGCGTCAGTTGGCGCTCGCGCTGGAACCCGCACTGGAACCCGCACTGGAACCCGCACCGGCACCGGTGCCGGCACCCGGGCCGGCGACCGCCGCGGTCTGGGCCGGCGGCGGGGCGGCGGCCGGCGCGGTGGACGCGCGCCAGGCGGAGAAGTACATGGTGATCCACGCCAGCACCACGGCTCCGGTGGCGACCAGCGCGAGCGTGGTCGGCCCACTGGTCAGGGCGAGCGCGCCCAGTCCACTGGCCAGCGCCTGGCCCGCGTAGATCGCGGAGGAGTTCAGCGAGAGCGCGATCGGGCCGAGCGGTCCGGGGGCCAGGCCGAACAGCCGCTGCTGCTGCGCCGGGTTGAAGATCCAGCCGATCAGCGACCAGGCGCCGAGCACGACGCACAGCAGCACCGCGCCGCCGCCCCAGTGCGCGACCCCGGCCAGGGCCAGCGAGGTCAGCGCGAGGCCGCCCAGGCCGATCGAGCCGACCCGCACCGCCGGCATGTGGTCGATCAGCCAGCCGGCCGCGCTGCTGGAGAACACCGCGGTGACGCCGATCACCAGGTAGACGATGGACAGTCCGCGTCCGGTCACGTTCACGGTGTGCTGGGAGAACCAGGCCAGGTAGCTGAAGACCACGAAGATGCCGGCCATGCCCAGCGCGGTGGCCAGCAGGGTCGAGGGCACCGCGCGCTTGCGGCCGACCGCGATGCGCTGCGCGAGCGAGGCGACCGGCGGCGACGCCACGGTCTTGAGCGTCGCGGCGATGCCGAGCACCGAGACCGCGCCGACCGCGGCCACGAACACGAAGGTCGCGCGCCAGCCGGAGCTTTGCCCGACGAAGGTGCCCAGCGGCACGCCCACCGCGTTGGCCACGGTCAGGCCGCCCAGCACGGCGGCCAGCGCGCGACCGCGCTCCTGCGGTACCGCGATGGTGGCCGCCGCGGCGGTCGCGGACGGCATGTACGTCGCCGCGGCGAGCGCGGCCAGTACCCGCGCCGCGATCAGTACGCCGTAGTTCGGGGCCACCGCGGCGAGCACGTTGGCCAGGGAGAAGAAGGCCAGCGCGGCGAGCAGCAGTTGCTTGCGCTTGAAGTGGCTGGTGGCCACGGCGAGCACCGGGGCGCTGAGCGCGTAGACGGCGGAGAACACCGTGATCAGCTGTCCCGCCACACCGATGCCGACGCCGAGGTCCTGGCCGACCTTGGGTAGCACGCCGCTGATGACGTAAGCATCGGTTCCGAGTGCGAATGCGCCGAGCGCGAGCAGCAGTACCGGCCTGCGAGCCTCACCACTCGGCAGGATGGTCGACAACGACATGAGGGCGATCCCTTGATCTTCTCAGTGAGGCTTCCGTCCACCGCGGTCGGACTGCGAGGCGTGTGCGCCGCAGTGCCTCACGCTGGGAAGCCCGGGCGTCGGGACTGGGCGACCCGGTGCGGCCGTGGCATCGCATGGTGCATTTCTGACACCGCACACAGGTCTGTCCGATGATGGCGGAAGGCTCTGAAACGGTTCTAAATCGCGTGCTCGAAACGGGGTCGACGAGCTGCGCGCCGGACGGGCGTGGTGCGCGCGGTGGCTCAACTACCGTCGTAGACCAGCTCGGAGACGTCGGGCACCGGCTCGTCGATCAGGATCGCCTGGTGCAGGGCGTTGACGGCGCGACAGGGCTCCAGCCCGAGGTCCCGGTCCAGCACGTCGCGGATCGCGTGGTACGCCTTGATCGCGTCGGCACGCCGCCCGCTGCACCCGAGGGCGAGCATCAGCTGCCAGCAGAACACCTCGTGGTACGGGTACTGCTTCACCAGCTCCTGCAGCTGCTCGGCCGCCTCGCGGTACCAGCCCAAGCGCAGCCGGCAGTCCGCGGACAGCTGCGCGCAGCCGAGCCGCTGCTCGTCGAGCTGACCGGCGAAGACGCTCACGATCGGACCGTTCTGCAGGTTCTCCAGCGCCGGACCGCGCCACAGCGCCGTCGCCCGCTCCAGCGTGTCCACCGCCGCTTCGAGCTCGCCGCGGCGCGCCCGTTCCCGGCCCTGCTCCAGCAACCGCCGGAAGTCCAGTGCGTCGAGCCGGTCCGGGCCGAGCTTGAGCACGTAGCCCGAGGTGTGGGTGACGATCGGGTTCTCTCCCCCGCCCCGCAGGTCGCCCAGCAGCTTGCGCAACCGGGAGATGTACACGTGCAGCGCGGCGTTGAAGCGCCGCGGCGGACTTTCGCCCCACAGCTCCGTGCACAGCTGATCGGTGGTCACCACCTCGTCGCTGCGCGCCAGCAGTGTGGCGAGAACGGTCTCCGGTTTCGCGGCGCGGACGGTGGCGGTGCGTTCGCCCGCCGTGATCCGTAACGAACCAAGTACCTCGTATCTCATTGGTTCCTCATCCTCGCGCTCACCGTGCGCAGCGATACACTCAACCGCGGCACCGTCAGCAGCACCGCCGATGCGCAGCGGTCGGGCGGACCGCCGGTCGGTGGATCCCCTGTGTCCGGCGCGGGTCCCGGCAATACGGCTTTCCGGCCCTCGTGAGGTATCGCCCGCATTTCAGAACCCTACCAGGCACACAGCGTAGCGTCTCGCCCACGCGACGGCAACAGAGACGGCGCGCAAGCGGCGGCGCAAGCCTATCCCAAGGGTTTCCGGAGTGATTTCAGCGATACGAGTCAGGCCCGTCGTCATGATATCCGGCTCGTCGCGCCGACAGGGTCGCGGACGGTCGCGGACAGTCGCGGACGTGGCTCGGTACGCCCGGGCGGCCGATTCCTGAGGCCATTTCCGAATACGCGCGGAAGACGGTTTCCGGCACCGATCGTTGAATGCGCGATCATCGCGCGGAATTCCGGCCCGATGGTGTCGTTTTATGCGCCGCGCGCTCGCGCCGGCGGTTTCCGCGGCGCACTCATATTTCACTACCGGTGTCTTTGCCTGGAATTCGACACCGCCGCGCTCGGGCGGACCGGATCCTGACCGGATCCGTCCCGGGCCAGTCCCGGGTCCGGGGGACGGCGAACCGGCCGATCGACGCGGCGCGGCCGGTTCGCCGTGTTTCACGGCCGGATTATCCGGCCAGTGCGGGCTCGTCGACCGGGGGCGCGACCATGCCCCGGCCGAGCACCGCGGCGACGTTGCGCAACTGCGGCATCAGGTTCCCGAAGCCGATGGGATCGAGCGCCTGCGCCCCGTCGGACAGGGCCTTCTCCGGCTGCGCGTGCACCTCGATGATCAAGCCGTCCGCGCCTGCCGCCAGGCCGGCCCTGGCCACCGGGGCGACCAGCCGGGAGTGGCCGGCGCTGTGGCTCGGGTCGACGATCAAGGGCAGATGGGACAGCTCCTTGACCACCGGGATCGAGTTGATGTCGGTGGTGAAGCGGCTCGTGGTCTCGAACGTGCGGATGCCGCGCTCGCACAGGATGATCTCGTCGTTGCCGCCGGCCAGCAGGTACTCCGCGGCGCTGAGCCACTCGCGCACGGTCGCCGCCAGGCCGCGCTTGAGCAGCACCGGCCGGCCGATCTTGCCCAGCTCGCTCAGCAGCGGGAAGTTCTGCATGTTGCGCGCGCCCACCTGCAGCATGTCCGCCACTTCCAGCAGATCCTCGATGTCGCGCACGCTGAGCACCTCGGTCACGATCGGCATGCCGTAGACCCGCCGTACCTCGCGCACCGCCTCGAAGCCGTCGCGCCCGAGCCCCTGGAAGCTGTACGGGGAGGTGCGCGGCTTGAACAGGCCGACCCGGAAGAGCGCGGCGCCGGCGGCGCGCACCGCCTCCGCGGTGCGCATCAGCGTCTCCGGTCCGTCCATCGAGCAAGGGCCGGCGATCACGGCGACGGCGTTGCCGCCCACCGGCACCCCGCCGACGTCGACGACGCTGTCGCTGCCGTACAGCGCGCGCCGGGTGAGCAGCAGGTCCTTCTCCTGCGCGCTTTCCAGGACCTTCTCCACCTCCGGCCATTCGCGCAGCCGCTCGGTGAGCGCCGGCGCGGCGCCGGTCACTTCGAGCACTGTCCTGCCGTTGGCCCGATAGGTCTGCACCTGGTCCGCGGCGGGCAGGACCCGGCTGACGACGGTGTCGATCGAGGCTGCGGTCAACTCGGCCGCCAGGAGCACCGCGATGCGGGTCATCCCAGTTCCCTTCCCTTGCTCTTCGGTGGCGCGGGGACGAAGTTGCGCGCCGCGCCTGTCCAGCCGTCGACCGGGATCGCCTGGGCCGACCACCACCGCTGCCAGGCCGCGGCCCGCGGCGCGGGTCCGGGGGCGCCGGCGGCGCCGAGCCAGCCGGTGACCGGCCGGATGCCGTGCAGCGCGTTGACGGCCCAAACCTCGCACTCGGCGAGCAGTTCGATCCCGGCGCGTACACCGCGCACTTCGACGCCCAGTTCTCGCGCGTGGCGCTGAATGCACCGGGTGGTCACCCCGGGCAGGGTGGGCAGTTGCGCGGCCGGGACGCACAGCGCGTCGCCGGACCACCACAGCAGGCTGGTCGTGGTCCCTTCCAGCACCTCGCCGCGGCCGTGCGTCAGCAGCCCCTCGTGCGCGCCCAGCCCGCGGGCCCGCGCGCGCAACGCCTCCAGCGCACCTATGTCAGGACCCTTGGTGCGCGGGCACACCCGGGGGTCGGGCGGCTCGCACACCCACAGGACCACCGCCCCGCCGCGCGGCGGGGCCGGCCGCAGCCGCAGCCGCAGCCGGCCGTCGGCGGCCAGTTCCACCCGCGGGAACCAGGTCCCGGCCTCCGGCAGCCGCCGCAGCGCGCCGTGCCAGAACCCTTCGACGCCCGATTCGGCCAGGCCGTGTTCCAGGCACGCCGCCGTGAAGCGGTCCCGGTGCGTGTCCAGGAACCGGGCCGTGCCGTCCTGGACCAGCCACGAGTCCGCGGCCAGCAGCGGCGCGGTGTCCGCGACGCCGGTCTCGGGGACGAAGCCGGCGCCGTCGTAGCGCAGCACGCCGGCGGTGCCCTGCGCTGCCGTCCGCGAACCGGTCACGGTGACTGCGCGGGTATCTCGGCCGGGGCCGACGCGGTGCCCAGCAGGTCGCGGATCTCCAGCCGCCGGATCTTCCAGGTCGAGGTGCGCGGGAAGTCCGCGAACCGCCACTGGATCGGCTGGTTGAGCGGCGGAAGGCCGGCGGTGGCGGCGGCCCAGCGCGCCCGGTCCAGCGGATGGTCCCCGCGGGTGGCCACGATCGGGGTGGGGCTGCCCGCGCCGTCCGGCACGATGACCACCTCGCTGACGTCGGGCAGCCGTTCGAGCAGCATGTCCTCGATGCCGAGGTTGCTGTCGATCTCCTCGATCTTGTCCACCTCGCGGTCGGCCAGGTACAGCCGTCCGGACCGGTCGAACCAGCCCACGTCGCCCAGGCGCCACCAGCCGCCGGGCAGGAACTGGCCGCGGAAGCGCTCGTCCTCGGACAGGTAGGTGCGGATCTGCGAGCGGCTGCGGATGACCAGGTGGCCGATCTGCCCGCGCGGCACCGGCCGGCCCTGCTCGTCGACGGCGCGCAGCCGGATGAAGCCGGTGAGCGGGACGCCGACGCAGCGGCCGTCGACCTTGTCGAGGTTGTTGCGGGTGTGCAGCCATCCCGAGATCGGCCCGGTCTCGCTCTGCCCGTAGAGCTGGAGCAGCGCCGGCCGGCGGTGCCGGGAGGCGTTGAGCAGCTTGCGGACCGTGCCGGGGTGGATCGCGTCGAAGGTGCTGGTGTAGTACTTCACCGTGGACAGCGGGCCGTCCGGCTCGTCGGCGAACTCCTCCCAGAGCACGAAGTTGTTCGGGTGCGTCTCCACGACCGTGGGCCGGTTCGCGGTGAGCATCGAGCGCGCGTTCGACACGTCGGTGTCGCTGACGACCGCCAGCGGATTGCCGTAGTTGAGGAACACCCCGAGCGAGTTGTAGAAGCGCGAGTGCACGAACGAGGTGGCCAGCAGCACCGGCTCGCGGTTGCGCACCCACCAGCCGATGAGCTGCTGCGGCAGCAGCCGGTGCCAGAGCGTGCGCGTGGTGTGCACCATGAGCTTGGGCACCCCGGTGGTGCCGGAGGAGTGGGTGATCAGCGCGGGCTCGTTCAGGCCGCGCCGCACCGCCCCGCGCACCGGCGCGCCGATGACGTCCTTGAGCGCGACGATCCGGGAGCCGCCGGCGTCGCTCGGCACCGCGCCCTCGGTGAGCAGCACCGGGGTGCCGACCAGGGAGCCGGCCGCGGCCAGTTCGGCGTACTTGGCCGCGTCGGTCACGATCCACGGCGAGTGCAGCCGCTGCAGCAGCACGCCGAGCACCTTGGGGTCGAGCGCGGGCGAGAGCATCACCGGCACGGCGCCGATCCGCGCGACGGCGCAGGCGGTCAGCGCGATGTCGAAGTTGGCCCGCTTGTGGATCGCCACGTGGTCGCCGGCGCGCACTCCGGCCGCGGTGATCCGCGCCGCGAGTTCGTCGACGAGGCGGGCCAGTTGCGCGTAGGTGTACACGGTCTGCTCGGAGGTGAAGACGCCGAGCGGCTTGTCGAGCGTGACGGTCGCGTCCGGGTACCGCGCGGCGGCATGCTCGAACATCAGGCCGATGTCGAAGATCCGGCGCAGGTTCGACCAGATCATGGGTCTGCGGGGAGTACGGTTCATGATCGCTGCTCTCCTCGAAGGACGAAACGGCGCAGCTTCCCGGACGCGGTGCGCGGCAGATCGCCGACGACGCGGACCGCCTGGGGAACCTTGAACGGGGCCAGATGCTCGCGGGCCAGGCAGGCGAGCTGGTCGGCCAGCCACGTCTCATCGGGTGCGG
This sequence comes from Actinocrinis puniceicyclus, assembly GCF_018283645.1. GTDB lineage: Bacteria > Actinomycetota > Actinomycetes > Streptomycetales > Catenulisporaceae > Actinocrinis > Actinocrinis puniceicyclus. Next base: position 34,085 of record NZ_JAGSXH010000010.1, read on the forward strand.
TGCCGCGCGCGGGCACCACGAACGCGGTCAGCCGCGAGGCTCCCAGTTCGTCGCGCACCGCGACGACCGCCGCCTCGCCGACCGCGGGGTGCCGGCGCAGCACCTCCTCGATCTCGAACGGGGAGACGTTGACACCGCCGACGATCTCGATGTCGTCGTCGCGGCCGAGGTGAGTGAACGTCCCGTCGGGATTGCGCACGACGCGGTCGCGGGTGTTGAACCATCCGTCCGCGAACACGGCGCTGCCCGCCTCTCCGCGGTTCAGGTAACCGGAGACCAGGGTCGGCCCGGTCACCCAGAGTTCGCCCTCCCGGCCGTCCGGCAGCGGCCGGCCCTCGCCGTCGCGCACCTGGAGGGTGAATCCGCGCACGGGACGCCCGAGCGTGCCGGGGGTGTCCTGGTGGACGGTGTTGGAACAGAACGCCTGCCCGGCCTCGGTGCACCCGATCTGATCGAGCACCGAGGTGGTCAGGATCGCGCCGAGTTCCCGGTGCAGGCTCGCGCGCATCGCCTCTCCCGCGCTGACCGCGGCCCGCACGGACTTGAAGCAGGCGGCGTCCGCGGCGTCGTCGGCCAGCAGCTTGACATAGGCGCTGGGCACGGCGAACAGGATGGTGACCGCGTGCCTGCGCACGGCCGCGGCGGTGAGCGCCGGGTCGAAGGAATGCGGCAGGAGCACCGCGCTGGCGCCGCTGTAGAGCGGGAACACCAGCGAGTTGCAGAACCCGTACGCGAAGTAGAGCTTTGATACCGAAAGGATGACGTCCTCGGGACTCGCCGCGATGATGTCCTCGCCGCTGGAGAGCGCGTAGTCGTCGATGTCCGCGTGCGTGTGCACCACGCCCTTGGGCCGGCCGGTCGTGCCGGAGGTGTACTGGATGTACACCGGGTCGTCCGGCCGCGCGGGCGCCGCCGGCACCTGTTGCGGGGTGGGCGCGCCGGCCGGGTCGATCAGCGCGGCGACGTCGACCCGGCGGTCGAACCGGCCGGCGAGCTGGTCGCCCTGGATGACGCACAGGCACGCGCCGCTGTCCTGTGCCAGGTAACGGTGGTCGGCCTCGGCGAGCCGGGGATTGGCCAGCACCGCGACGGCTCCCAGGCGGGCGACCCCGAGGAATGCCGCGATGAATCCGATGTCGTCGGGCAGCGCGAGCAGGACCCGGTCCCCGGCGCAGACCCCGCGGGCGGCCAGACGCGCGGCCGCGGCCGCGGCGAGCCGGTGCACCTGAGCGTGTGTCCAGCTGCGATCGGGGCAGTGGTAGGCGGGCCGCTCCAGCCAGCCGCCCGCCGCGGCCCGCTGCTCGATGCGGGAGACGATGTTCACACCCGCTCCTCCTCCGCGCGCGCCGGCGCGTGCTCGCTCGCCGCTTCCTCGCGGTAGGCGGCGAGCGGGGCCATCGCCTTGAGCAGCATCTCGTCGTACTCGTCGGCCGGGTCCGAGTCCAGCACGATCGCCCCGCCGGCCCCGATCCGCAGCTCGTCGCCGGCCAGCACCGCGGTGCGGATCACGATATTGAGATCCGCGGTGCCGTTGCAGGCGAGGAAGCCGATGGTGCCGGAGTACACGCCGCGAGCCTCGTCTTCGAGCTCGTCGATGATCTCCATGGTGCGCAGCTTCGGCGCGCCGGTCATCGAGCCGCCCGGGAAGCAGGCGCGCACCGCGCCGATCGCGCTGATCTCGTCGCGCAGCCGGCCGCGGATCGTGGAGACCATCTGATGCACCGTCGCGTAGGACTCGATCCGCATGAGCGCCGGGGTGTGCACGCTGCCCGGCACGCACACCTGGCTCAGATCGTTGCGCAGCAGGTCGACGATCATCAGGTTCTCGGCGAGGGTCTTGACCGAGTCGCGCAGTTCCTCCCGCAGCCGCGCGTCGTCCTCCGGGGTCGCGCCGCGCGGCGCGGTGCCCTTGATCGGCTTGGCCTCGACGACCCGGTCCCTGGTGATCTTGAGGAAGCGTTCGGGCGAGGAGCAGGCCACCTCCACCGAGCCGAAGGAGAGGAAGGCGGAGTACGGCGCAGGGTTGCACGCGCGCAGATCGCGGTAGAACGCGAAGGCGTCGCGCGGGCCGGGCAGACGCAGTACATTGGTAAGGCAGACCTCGTAGCTCTCGCCGGCGAGCAGCTTGGCCTTGGCGTAGGCGATGTCGTCGAGGTAGACGCGCCGGTCACGGCCGAGCGCGGCCTCCGCCGTCGGGCGCAGCGTCGCGGGAGCGGGACGCTCGGCCCGCCGCGGGCGCCCGTCCTCGGTCGCGTGTCCGAGGTCTGATTCAAGGAGCGTCTCGCCGGCGTGCTGGATCCAGTCGAGGGCGGCGCGCTGGGTGTCCGGGTCGTCGGTGCTCAGCGCGAGCAGGTGCACGACCCGGTCGTCGTGGTCGATCACCACGACCCGGTCGGCGAAGAGCCAGACCGCGTCGGGCGCGTCGGAGCGGTACTTGCCGCCGGCGCCGAGTTCGGCCTTCAGTTCGTACCCGAAGTAGCCGACGTAACCGCCGGTGAAGTCGAACGGCACCTCGGGGGCGGCCACCGAGCGCCGGGCCAGCTCGGTGTCGAGCACGTCGAAGATCGACCCGGACAGGAAGCACTCGCCGCCCGCGGCCTCGACCCGGACGCCGCCCTCGGACATGCGGTAGGTCAGTGCCTCACCGAGCAGATCCGAGGCCTGCACCAGATAGGAGAACCGGCCGGAGCCGGGGCCCGGGGCGCTGCTGTCCAGCCAGGCGGCCCGCGCCGAGCCGCCGAAGAGCTTCTCGAAGGCGAGGTCGCCGGCCACGATCGTGCGCAGCGTCTGCACATGCGCGGTGTACTGCACGCCGTCCTTCGCGCCGGCGTCCGCCGCGTCGAATCCGGTGCCCACCACCCGGCGCTCGCGCGCCTCGCGCCGCTCCACCTGGTCCCGGAAGTTGGCCAGCAGCTTCGCCCCGTACTGGGTGAGCACCGACTCGGGGTGGAACTGCACGCCCCACAGCGGCAGCTCGCGGTGGCGCAGCGCCATCAGCACGCCGTCCTCGGAACGCGCGAGCGGTTCGAGGTGGTCGGGCAGCGGCTCGGCGATGCACAGCGAGTGGTACCGCACCGCCGCGAAGCCTTGCGGGATGCCGCGGAACAGTGCGCTGCCGTCGTGCTTGATCCGGCTGACGTACCCGTGCCTGGCCCGCGGAGCCGGGCCGACCTGCGCGCCGTGCTCCGAGCCGATGCCCTGGTGGCCGAGGCACACTCCGAGCAGCGGCACCCGGCCGGAGCTCACCAGCCGCGCGCAGGCCCCGAAGTCCGCGGCCAGCCGCGGGTCCCCGGGCCCCGGGGAGACGACCACGCAGTCCGCGTCGGCGGCCGCCTGCGGCACCCGCGGGTCGTCATTGCGCAGCACGATCGGGTCGGCGCCGTTGACCTGGGCCAGCAGGTTGAACAGGTTGTAGGTGTACGAGTCGTAGTTGTCGACGAGCAGGCAACGGATCATGCCGTCACCCGGCCGACGACCTTCTTCGGTTCGACCAGGAGAGCGGCCAGCGTGTGATCGGGCACGTCGGGGTGCGGACGCCACGGCGGCACCCGGCCGACGAACACCTGACGGATGGACGGCTCGGCCGCGGCCCGGCGCAGCAGCGGGGCGGTGCGCTCCGGGTCGGTGAGGAAGGTGAGCGCGAGCGAGTCGCGCAGGTGCGTGACCCCGTCCTGGTAGTTCCAGGGGGCGACGACGACGAACGGATAGACCAGTTCGGTGCCGACCGTGGGGTGGTCGCCGTCGCGGGTCGAGAGCACGGTCGGGCGCACGGTGTGCGACGAGTCCGCGTGCGCGACCAGCGGGTCGCCGCCGTAGCGCGGGGTGCTGTGGTCGGTCAGGCCCTCGGCCAGCCCGAACAACTGCTTGCGGGTGCCGTCGGCCGCGGCCGCGGCGATGAGCGGCAGCCGGGCGGCCGGGTCCGGCACCGGCCCGGGGGGCAGCGCGGCGAGCCGCTCGGCCAGGATCTCGGCCACCTCGGCGGGGTCCTCGGTGGTGAGCACGACCGAGGTGCAGTCGCATCGGATACCGCCCTCGGCGGCGATCGACTCGGCCAGGAAGTCCAGGTCCGCTTCGTCGGGCAGGTGGTCGATCACCAGTTTGCTGCGGCCGACCCCGTGCACGTCGACGTTCTTGTTCGCGCGCCACGGGCGCACCTTCTCCTCCGACCCGAACAGGGCCGCGCGGTCCGCGTCCCGCACCAGGCCGTGCGCCATCTCGTCCTCGCCGGGCAGCAGGGTGAGCTGGTGGCCGGGCACGCCCGCGGCCAGCAGCGCCGCGACGAGCCGGCGGGCGGTGAACGGGTCGCGCAGGCCCGGTCGCATCACGATGCTGTAGCCCAGGGAGAGCGCGCGCAGCCACTCGGCGTTGGGGCCGGGGGCCTTGCCGAGCGACGCGACGTGGGCGAAGACCCGGCCCGCGGGCAGCCACTCGGTGCGCGAACCGGCGCTCTCGGCCGGCCCGGGGAAGTCCCTGCGGTTGAGCCGTTCGATGTCGCCGAGCACGCTGCGCAGTCCCTGGCAGGCGTCCCAGGCGAAGGTGATCGGCAGGCCCGCGCTGTACGCGACGCTGGTCACGTACTGCTGCGGGCTCTGCCCTTCGAGCGTCTCGGTGGCGAACAGCTCGCCGGCGTGCGCGAGCACCTTGGCCGGCGGCGGCTCCCCGTCCGCGCTCTGGCGCACCCGGCGCAGCACGGACTGGGCGAGCAGCCGCGGCGCGCCCTGCACGTCCGCGAGGACTTCGCCGTGCACGCCGACCAGCGGCGAGACGTCGCGGCTGGTGCGCGGTTCTCCGAGGACGACCGGCGTGATGACGCGTGAGATGTCGGTCGGACTTTCCGTGGTCATCAGTACACCCCTTCGATCACTTCGGCGGAGGCGACCGGGCCGATGTCGGCGATGCCGTCGACCGTGTCGCCGCGTCCGGGCGCGATGCGCACGGCGGCGTCGCGCTCCAGGACGTTGGGGAGGAACATGTCGCGGAACATCAGGTGCATCAGCACCGTGCCGCGTTCGCCGTAGGGGACCGGTTCGCGGCTCTCCTCGTCGACGATCTCGACGATCGACGCGGGGTGGTACGGGCGGTACACGCAGGGGTGGACGTCGTCCTCCTGCTTCGGCCGCTGCACCGCGATACCCATCAGAGTATTGCCATAGAGCCCGGCGAGCCGGGTGTTGGGGAACAGCTCCTCCTCGATCAGCCGCAGCGTCTCAGGGCTCGCCGACGTACCGGCCCACAACAGGCCGCCGAGACGCTCGGACAGCTGCGCGTAGAGCGATTCGCGCTCGCACACCGCCTCCAGCACCGTCGGGGTGATGAACAGTACCCTGATGTCCTGGGAGGCGACCACGAGCTCGATCTGGTCCACCAGGTGCTGGACGTAGTCGCGGGCCACGTCGCCGCGGCCGGCCGCTATCAGCTTCTTGACCCAGCGCGGGTCCATGTCCACGGTGAAGAACAGGCCGCCGCGGCGGTGCGCGATGCGGCGCATGGTCCGGCCGACCACGTGCGGGCCGCTGGGGCCCACGTGCAGCCAGTTGCCGCGGTCCGGGAAGCCGTGCGCGCCGAGCACGTCCGCGACCCAGTCGGCGTTCTGCGCCCGGGAGACCGACTCCACGATGCGCTTGGGCGCGCCGGTGGTGCCGCCGGAGTCGAACACGTCGAAGGGCTCGCCCGCGGCCCCGGCCGGGATCAGGTCCTCGACCGGGACGTGCCGCAGGTCGTCGCTCAGGTCGGGGAAGCGACGCAGATCGGCCACCGTGGTGATCTCGGCGCGCGGGTCGAAGTCGAGCTTGGCGGCCCGCTCCAGCCAGAACCGCGATCCGGTCCGCGGATCGAAGTGCCAGTCGATCATCCGGCGCAGGTGCTCGTCGGGGTCCGTCGCGGTGCGGGCGATGATCTCGTCGTATTCGGTCACGCTCGTCGCTCCTCCAGCTCTAGCAGGTTCTCGTACGGGCCCGGCTCAGTTCAGCCGCGGGCGCGGCGCGCCCGGCAGCATGTGCGAGGCGATGGCGATCCGGTTCCAGGCGTTGGTCACCGTGGCGATCATGATCAGGTGGTTGACTCCGTCGGCGCCGAAGGCGTCCCGGGCCGCACCGTAGACGGCGTCGCCGACCACGCCGTCCCGCAGCCGGGTGACCGCCTCGGCCAGGTCCAGCGCGGCACGCTCGGCCGGGTCGAAGGACGGCGTGCCGCGCCAGCCGTCCAGAGCGAACAGCCGCCGTGCCTCGGCCCCGGCCTCAAGCGCCTCGCGGGTGTGCAGGTCGATGCAGAACGGGCAACCGTTCATCTGCGAGACACGCACCTTGATCAGGAAGACGATCTCCTCGTCGATCCCTGCTTTGAGCGCGCCCTCGGTGGCCGTGTCCGAGAAGCTCTTCATCGCCGCATAGGTCCGCTGCGCGCTGAGCACCATCGCCTTGCGCCGTGAGGTCTCGTCCGCCTGGGTCATGCACTGTCCCTCGGGAAGCGCGCGGCACCGGACCGCGCGGTGGATGGAAGCCGGCTGGTAATGGGCACGTGTCCGAAACCGAACGCTGATTCACCCGTTTTCCGGGACAATGTATGCAGGGCTCAGAACGTCAGTCCACTACCCGAGTGAGTAGTCGACCTTGTCCCGCCCCGTCGGTATCGTCCCGAACGTCGAAACCATCCCGTCAGATCCACCGGCGCGCTGCGCCCGCGTCGCCGTGCGGACGGCGGCGCGGCTTACCGCTGCGCGCCGTCCACCTGGCAAGGCGTTCGGTCGAGGGAGGACGAGGGTTGACCGCCACCACCGCCCAACTGCTCGTGATCGGAGCGGGCCCATGCGGCCTGTCCGCCGCGCTCGCAGCCCGCGCGCTCGGTATCAATGTCCTATTACTGGAGGCGGAGCCCGAGGACCGCGAACGTCCGGGCAGCCGTGCTCTGTACGTGCACCGGGAGAACCTCGAGCGGCTCGAACGGATCAGCCCGGGACTGGGCGTCGCGATCGGCTCCTTCGGCATCAGGTGGCGCGCCGCGAGCACCTTTTACGGGGGTCGCGAGGTCTACCGGCAGGAGTACCCGGACTTCACCGGCGACGGCCTGCCGGTCTACGCCAGCCTGCGGCAGATCGACACCGAGCGCTTCCTGCTCGACGCCTGCAAGAGCGCCGACGTCGGCTTCGTCTGGTCCGCCGCCGTCAGCCGGGTGAACTCCACGGCCGACGGGGTCACGGTGGAATGCGCCGACGGCCGCAGTTTCAGCGCGCACTACGTGATCGGCGCGGACGGCGCCCAGTCGGGGGTGCGCCGCGCCCTCGGCATCGCGATGGACGGCCCGCGCTCGACCGACTACCGGGTCGCGGTGGACCTGGCCGACGACGACTCCGGGGCCGCCCCGCCCGAGCGGATCATGCATTATCGGCACCCCGCGATGAGCGGCCAGAATCTGCTGATCGTCCCGTTCACCGGCGGCATCCAGGTGGACGTGCAGTGCGCGAGCCCGCCGATGAGCGAGCGGCTCGCCGACCCGTCCGCCGTGCGCGAGTGGCTGCCCAAGGTCGTCGACCCGGGATACCTCGACCGTATCCTGTGGATCAGCCGCTACCCCTGCCTGCAACGCGTCGCCGAGTCGTTCATCGACGAGCATCGCAGGGTCCTGCTCGCCGGTGAGGCCGCGCATCTGTTCGTCCCGCTCGGCGCGCGCGGTATGAACAGCGGCATCGCCGACGCCTACGCCGCGGCGGCCGCGGTGGGTCTCGCCCTGAGCGCGGCGAACCCCCGGCGGCGCGCCGCCGCCATCGAGGAGTACCAGTCGCTGCGCAGACAGGCCGCCGAGCGCAACCGCTCCTCGGTCGACAGCGCCCTGCGTCACCTGCGTGCGGCCAGCGGCGTACAGCGCGCCCAGCAGGCCGCCGCCGCCCGCCTCGCCCGCCTCGCGCCGAGTCTCGGCGCGTGGCTGGACACCGCGCCCTACGGTCCGCGCGGCCCGGTCACCGCCGAACTCGGGCGGTACTGAACGGGCCCGCGCGACGGCCACGGGCAAGAACCAGCCGGCACCGACAGTGGAAGGAATCCATCACAGTGACCGCGAGTCCCGAGACCGCGAACGACATGACCTGGTCCGAGAAGCTGGCGTCGATCGCCGCCACGCTGCCGGCGGCTCAAGCGGAGAAGCTGGGCAGTCTCGACATGCCCGCCGAGCGCCCGGGCCGCGGCGGGGGCTGGCGCTCGCCGATAGCGGACCACGAGCTGGCGCACCTTCCCGCCGACCGCACCCCGCCGCGCGAGGACGACCCGAAGGCGGTGCGGCGCGTCGGCGTGATCGGCGGCGGTACCGCGGGCTACCTCACCGCCCTCGCGCTGCGCGCCAAGATGCCGTGGCTTGAGGTCACGCTGGTGGAGTCGAGCAAGATCCCGGTGATCGGGGTGGGCGAGGCCACCACTCCCCCGCTGATGGCCTTCCTGCACCACTACATCGGCATCGACCCGCACGACTTCCTGGAGCGGGTCCAGCCCACCTGGAAGCTGGGCATCCTGTTCGACTGGGGCCCCTTCAAGGACGGCATCATGGGGCCGTTCGACTGGGGCTCGAACTCCATCGGCGTGCTCGGCTCGATGGCCACGCGCAACGACCCGAACGCCTACACCCTGCAGAGCCTGTTCATGATGGCTAACAAGGTGCCGGTGTTCCAGGTCGACGACAAGATCGTGTCGATGATGAGCGACATCCCGTTCGCCTACCACCTGGAGAACATGCGGCTGGTCAACTACCTGTCACAGTTCGTCACGGAGCGCGGGATCAAGCACATCGACGCCGAGATCGAGGACGTCACGCTCTCCGGCGAGGACTGGGTCGAGTCGCTGCGCCTGAAGGGCGGCGGCGAGCTGAACTTCGATCTCTACATCGACTGCACCGGCTTCCGCTCGGTGCTGCTCGGCAAGGCGTTGCAGACCCCTTACATCAGCTTCGCCGACAGCCTGTACACGGACACCGCGATCACCGCGTACGTGGACCAGAGCGAGGCGATCGAGCCGTACACCCGCGCCACCACGATGGACGCGGGCTGGTGCTGGAAGATCCCGGTGCCGGACGAGGACCACATCGGCTACGTGCACTCCGCCGCGCACATCGACCCGGACAGCGCGATGGACGAGATCAAGCGGCTCTACCCGAGCGCGCGCGAGTTCAAGACGGTGCGTTTCCGCACCGGCCGGCACGAGAAGATCTGGCGCGGCAACGTGATCGCGATGGGCAATTCCTACGCGTTCGTCGAGCCGCTGGAGTCCAGCAGCCTGCTGATGCTGGCGTTCAGCATCATGTCGCTGATCCCGCTGCTGCCCAACAGCTGGGCGGAGCCGACGGCGCGCGAGGTGTTCAACAAGCTGACCGCCGAGCGCTGGGACGGCATGCGCTGGTTCCTGGCGATCCACTACAAGTACAACCAGCGGCGCGACACCGAGTTCTGGCGCCAGGTGCGCGACAACGCCGACGTCTCCGGCATCCAGCCGCTGCTCGACGTGTACGCCGGCGGCGCGCCGCTGCACCTGCGCGACCCGCTCACCCGGCGCTTCGTGCGCGCCACCGCCCCGACCTTCTACGAGCTCGACGGCGTGGACTGCATGCTGCTCGGCCAGGGCTACCCCGCCAAGCTGGTCACCACGAACGAGCCGCTGGAGGCCTGGCAGCGGCGCAAGGACGCGGCTGACGCGCTCGTGGCGCGCTCCATGACGCAGCGCCAGGCGCTCGAAGCGTTCCACAAGCACCCGGAGCTGACCGAGAGCCTGGTGTACGGACGCCACAGCTGGGTCACCGGATACGGGGAACAGCGATGGCTCCAGCAGAGCCGGGCGTGACCTCGCGCCGGCAGTCCCCGCTCGCCGTCGGCCGCCCGCCGGCGGCCGACGGCGAGCACGCGCCCAGTCCGCAGGACGAGTACCGGGAGCTGATGAGCTGCTTCCCGACCGGGGTCGCGGTGGTGACCAGCCTCGGCGCGGACGGGGTTCCCCGGGGCCTTACCTGCTCGGCGCTGGCGAGCGTGACGCTGAGTCCGCCGACGCTCCTGGTCTGCCTGCATCTGGACAGCGGCACGTTCCGGGCGGTGCGTTCCAACGGCATGTTCGCGGTCAATCTGCTGCATTCCGACGGGCAGGAGGCCGCGCACCTGTTCTCCACCCCGGGCGGGGACCGCTTCTCGAAGATCCGCTGGCGTACCTCCGCCAGCGGCGTGCCGCTGCTGGTGGACGGCGCGTTCGCGCACGCCGAGTGCCGGGTGACCGGCACGATCAGCGTCGGCGACCACGCCGTCGTGATCGGCGAGGCCATCGCCGTCACGCGCACCTCCGCCGTGCCGCTGCTCTACGGCCTGCGCCACTTCTCGGTGTGGCCTGGGCACGAGCGCAACGGCGACGGCGCGGCCGATCCGCAACCGTCCTGACCGCGCACGGCCGCGACGCGAAACGCGTCGCGCAGTTCGTATTTCCCCGGGGGCGTCCGCGCGCGGAACGCCCCCGGCGGCGTTCCCCGGCGGCGTTCAGCCGTGCCGCGCGGGGGCGCCGCACGGCCGCGCGGACCCTGCCGCGCCGCGCGATCCGCACGCCCGCGCGGCGCAGGACACTAGGCGGTGTTGGGGAATGCCTCAAGGGGCGAATCCGGCAAAGCGGCGGCCGAATCGTTGCCTTGATACATTCCCCAACACCGCCTAGGCGTGCAGTCGCGGTCTGCGCGCCGCCCACGGCCGGGCCTGCTCAAGCTGGCCGGCGAGTCGCAGCAGCGTCGCCTCGTCGCCGAAACGCCCGAGGAAGTGCACGCCGATCGGCAGCCCGTCGGCGTTCCACCACAGCGGCACCGACATCGCCGGATTGCCGGTCAGATTGGCCAGCACCGCGGGAAACGCGTGCGTGCGCGCACCGTTGCGAGCGGCGCGCAGCGGGTCCTGCTCGGTGGAGGTGATCTCCCCGATCGGCGCCGGCGGGGTCGAGAGGGTCGGGGTGAGCCACGCGTCGAAACCCGCGGTGCGCAGGCCGGGGGCCGGGTCGGCGCGGCCCTGGACGTCATCGTCGTCGCCCTGGAAGAACTGCGCGACCTTCCGCGCGTGCGCCTGCAGGGTCTGGACCGCCGCCAGATACTCGGCCGCGGGCAGGTGCCGTCCCGATCGCAGGTAGGCGGCGTTCAGCGGTTCCAGGTCGCCTTCGGCCACCTCGCGTCCGAATCTGCGCTCCCACATGAGCACCGTCCACGCGAGCACCGCGCTGAGCACCTTCTGCACCGCGTCGCCGGTCGCCGCCAGCGCGGGCGGCTGCGCCTCGACCAGTTCGTGGCCGAGTTCCTCGCACAGCCGGGCCGCGTCGTCCAGCGCGGCCAGGCAGTCCGGGTGCGGGGGCGAGCCGTCCGCGGTGCGCGGGCTGAACGCGATGCGCAGCCGGCCTGGATCGGCGCCGACCTCGTCCAGGAAGCGGCGCGCCGGCGGCGGCGCGGGATACGGGTCGCCCGGGGCCGCTCCGGCGGTGGCGTCCAGCAGCGCGGCGCTGTCGCGCACCGAGCGGGTGATCGCGTGCTCGCAGGCCCATCCGCCCGCCACATCGCCGAAGTCAGGGCCTTTAGGCGTGCGGGCGCGGGTGGGCTTGAGACCGAACAGCCCGCAGGCTGAGGCGGGGTAGCGGATCGATCCGGCCAGGTCGTTGGCGTGCGCCATCGGCACCAGCCCGGCGGCCACGGCAGCGGCCGAGCCTCCGCTGGATCCGCTGGTGGACCGGCCAGGATCCCAGGGGTTGCGGGTCGGTCCGTGCCGCAGCGGCTCGCAGGTGCCGACCGTGCCGAACTCGGGGGTGTTGGTCTTGCCGACGATCACCAGCCCGGCCCGCCGGTGCCGGCGCACCAGCTCGCTGTCGTGGTCGGAGACGTACCCGCGCAGGAACCGGGATCCGGCCGTGAACGGCGCCCCCTCGACGTCCATGGCCAGATCCTTGACCAGGAACGGCACCCCGGCGAACGGCGCCGCGAAGGGGCCCGGCCGGCTGCGGGCCGCGTCCGCGCGCGCCGCCTCGTACAGCGGGGTGACCACGGCGTTGAGCGTCGGGTTGACCCGGTCGATGCGCTCGATCGCCCAGTCGACCAGCTCGGCTGCGGTCACCTCGCCGCGCCGCACCAGCTCGGCCTGTCCGAGGGCGTCATATCCGGCGATCTGCGCGGCGGGAGCGGTCGGGACGGTCACGGGAATTCCTCCTTGTCGGCGGGACGTCGCCGTGCGCTGTTGGGCGTTCGCGGTTGATTAAAGCGGGCCGCCGGGGCGCGCCGGCCGTGTCGTCCACCACCTATTCGAGTAGTCGACCCGCTCCCGGACCGCGGCTATGGTCCCTCATATCCGCGCTCTGCGACGCCCGGTGTGGGAGGCGACGGTGGATCTGGAGAGGATCCTGCTTGAGGTACTGCTCGATATCAGCCTCGTGATCCTCGCGGCGTCGGCGATCTCGCCGCTGTGTTCGCGCGTGCGCCAGCCGGCGGTGGTGGGGCTGCTTCTGCTGGGTCTGCTGGTGGGGCTGCTGCCGCACGGCGTGAGCACCGCGCTGTTTCCCACCGATGCGCGGCCCTTCCTCGACGTGGTCGCGCAGATCGCCCTCGTGCTGTTCCTGTTCACGATGGGCTACGAACTCGATCTGCGGGCGGTGCGGCGCAACGCGCGCAACGTGGTCGCGGTCGCCTTCGGCGCCACGGTGGTCCCGCTGGCGCTCGGCGCGGTTTTCGGCCTGAGCCTGCTCGGCAGCGGCCTGAGCGCGCGTACGCGCGGCGGGCCCGGCTCCTTCGTGCTGTTCATGGCGATCTCGCTGTCGATCACGGCGCTGCCGGTGCTCTCGTGGATCCTGATGGACCGGCGGATCGTCGCGACCCGGCCGGGGGTGGTGGCGCTGGCCGCCTCCGGGCTGATGGACATGGTGATGTGGCCGCTGCTGATCATGGTCATCGCGTTGTCCACGGCGGACAACGGGAAGCTGATCACCGCGTTGCTGTTCCTGCCGGTGTACGCCGTGGTGATGATTTTCGTGGTGCGGCCGCTGCTGCGCCGGATGATGCGCGGACGCTACCGCCTTCAGTCGGTCTCCCCGGTGATCATCGCGCTGCTCATGGCCTCGGCCTGGGCGACCGGCCGGCTCGGTCTGCACGTGTTTCTCGGTGCCCTGCTGATGGGCGCCATCACGCCGCGGGGCGAGGACGGCGCCGTCGACGCCGAACTGCTCAACGCGGTGGACCGGGCGGGCACCGCGCTGCTGCCGGTGTTCTTCGTGGTCACCGGGCTCACCGTGCAGCTCAACGGGCTGCACGCGGCGGACTGGCCGGTGGCGCTGGCGGCCTGCGCGCTGGCGACGCTGGGCAAGTTCGGGGGCGGCTCGGTCGCGGGCCGGCTGGGCGGGCTGGATGCGCGCACGTCGCTGATCACCGGGGTGCTGGTGAACACCCGCGGCCTGACCGAGCTGATCGCGCTGAGCGCGGCCTGGCAGGCGGGCATGCTCGGCTCGCGGCTGTACACCGTGCTGGTGGTGATGGCCTTGGTCACCACCGCGATGACCGGTCCGCTGCTCTCGCTGCTGAAGATGGACGGGCCGTCCCCCGACGCGGCGCGCCGGGGCCTGGTCACGAGCGGAAGCGTTCGGTGACGCCGCGGCCGGGCCGTGCCGACGGCTGCCCGGCGGCGGCCGGGCAGGTCCCGGGACCGCAGGCCGGGGACGCACCGTACGCGCGGCTGGACACCGAGGAGTTCACGGCGACGCCACACGCCGTCTTCGAGGCGCTTCGCGCCGAGGCCGCCGCGGTGCCCGTGGTGGTCAGGGGCGGGATCCATGCCTGGCTGATCACCCGGTACGACGAGGCCAGGGCGGTGCTCGCCGACGACCGGATGGCGAAGGACGTGCGGCACTGGCGCGACTTCCACGCCGGGTTGGTGCCGTTCACCGGCGATGTGGCGGTGGCCGCACGGCGCAACATCCTCTCGAGCGACCCGCCGGATCACACCCGCCTGCGTGAGGTGCTGCTCTCGGCGTTCAGCCCGCGCCGGATCGAGCTGCTGCGGGCGCAGATCGCCCGGATCGCCGGCGATCTGCTGGACCGGATCGCGCCGCGGGGGCGCGCCGATCTGGTCGCCGAGTTCGCGCTGCCGATCCCGATGACGGTGATCTGCGAGCTGTTCGGCGTCCCCGCGGACGACCGGCCGGGTATCAGGACGTGGACGGAGGCGCTGTTCCACGGCGCGGCGATGGAGCGGATGGCGCAGGCATCGAACGAGATCGATGCCTTACTCGCCCGTGTCGTCGAGATCAGGCGCGCCGATCCGGGCGACGATTTCACCTCGGCGCTGATCGTCGCGTGCGACGCGGGCCGGATCAGCTCCGAGGAGTTGGCCTCGCTGCTGCGCGCGATGCTCGCCGGCGGCAACGAGACGACGGCCAACCTGATCGGAAACGCGATCAGTGCCCTACTCCAACATCCGGAGGCGCTCAAGCTGGCGGTCGGCGAACCGCGTCGGTGGCCGCAGGTGATCGACGAGGTTCTGCGCTGGGACGCGCCCATCCAGAACTCGCTGTGGCGCTTCGCCACCGAGGACGTCGAGATCGGCGGCCGGCTGATCCGCCGGGGCGACGCGGTCATCGTCGCGTTGTCCTGCGCGAACCGCGACGAGCGGGCCTTCGCGCACGCGGCCGCGTTCGACATCGCCAGGGCCGATCGCGGGCACGTGTCGTTCGGCCGGGGCAGGCATTACTGCGTGGGCGCGACCTTGGCGAGGCTTGAGGCGCAGATCGCACTGCCCGCCCTGTTCGAGCGCCTGCCGGATCTGCGGCCGGCTCCCGGCGCGGCGCTGCGTTATCGGCAGTCGACCATGTCGCGCGGGCTGATCTCGCTGCCGGTGCAGTTCGCGGCGACGCCCGGCAGGCCGGCGGCCACGTGCGCCAGTTAGGCCATCAGGCTCGACAGCGCGCGTCCGGCTCGGCGGCGGGCATCCGGCTCGGCGGCGTCAGGAACGCGCTCTGCTCGCACGCGCGTGCGGCCGCGTCGCGGTCCGTTCGCCGGACTCGCCTTCGGACCGCTTCGCGTTCCTCTCCTTGATCCGCGCCGCTTCCCTGCGGGCCTCGGCCTGGGTGGCGCGCTCACCCTGTAGCCACTCGGGCGGATCCGCCTTCAGCGCCTCGATCTGCTCGGTGGTGAGGGGCTCTGTCACTCCACCGCGCGCGAGGCCGGCGATGGAGATGCCCAGCTTCGCGGCAGCCACAGCGCGGGGGTGCGGGCCTTGGCTGCGCAGCTCCCGCAGCCACGCGGGAGGGTTGCTCTGGAGCGCGTTCAGCTCGTCGCGCGAGACGACACCCTCCTGGAACTCGGCGGGGGCTGCCCCGAGGTGGATACCCAGCTTCTTCGCCGCGGTCGCGGGCTTCATCGTCTGGGTGGTCTTCTGCGACTTCATGGGTCAACAGTACCGACCGCGCGGCGGTCGCGATCACGGCCGGTAATCTGACCGAATGACGGGCACGCGCACAGCCACTTCGTTCCGCCTCGCGTACGTGCCGGGCGTGACCCCCGGCAAGTGGGCGCGGACCTGGAACGAGCGGGTGCCCGGCGTGCCGCTCGAACTGATCGCGGTCTGCGCGGCCGACGCGGCCACGGCGCTGCGCGACGGCACCGCCGACGCCGGTCTCGTGCGACTGCCGATCGACCGCACCGGCCTCAACGCGATCCCGCTGTACACCGAGACGAGCGTCGTGGTGATTCCCAAGGACCACGAAGCCGCGGCGGTCGACGAGATCTCCGTCGGGGACCTCGACGGCTACGTCTCGCTGCATCCCCTCGACGACTGCCTGGAGTGGGAGAGCCCGCCGGGGCTGCCCGCGAACGATCGGCCCGCGACGACGGCGGACGCCGTCGAACTGGTGGCGGCCGGGGTGGGGCTGCTCGTCGTCCCGCAATCGCTCGCGCGCCTGTACCACCGCAAGGACCTGACGTACCGGCCGATGACGGACGTCCCGCAGTCGAGTGTCGCGTTGTCCTGGCTGGAGGAGCGGACCACCGACCTGATGGAGGAGTTCATCGGGATCGTGCGAGGGCGGACGGTCAACAGCTCGCGGGGGCGCCCCCCGGCACCGCCCGCCGTCAAGGCGAGACCGCGGGCCGACGAAGGGGACAACGCACGCAAAGGGTCCGCACACGGCAAGCCGGGTTCCGGCGCGTCCAAAGGCGTCAAGCAGCGCAAGCCACGACGCAGGTCGTGACCTGAACTTCGCACCTGCCGAGGCGGTGACGCCCGTGGCGCGCGCAACTCTCGCGCGGCTGTGGGAAACTGCGAGGGTGAACGAGCCTGAGGTTGAGACGAGCGTTGCCGCCGAGGTGCCAGATTCCGAGGAGGCGGCGCCGCAGGAACCGGCCGCCGAGGACGAGATGAAGCGCAGGTTCCGCGAGGCGCTTGAACGCAAGCAGGGAAAGAACTCGGTCGTCAACGGTTCCGTGTCCGGCAAGGACCCGTCGAAGGCGCAGTCAGCCCACGGTCCTGCGGCGAGCCGACGTTCGTTCCGGCGCAAGAGCGGCTGACCTCCGGCCGGCGCTCGCCGCCCTCGAGCGAGGCGTTCCGGGGCGGCATACGGCAACGCGCGGGAACGGCCTCACGGTGCCCGAGTGCGCGGCGCGGTAAGGGCTCCCGACCGTCCCCGGCGACCGGGGACGGTCGAGGTCCGGTTCAGCGGCCGTCGGGCGCGGCGAGCAGGAGCGCGAAGCGCCGCGCGGAGTCAGTCCACCATTCGCGCACCTCGAATCCGGCGAGGTTGAGCTCGGCTATCAGGGACTCACGGCGGAACTTGGTCGAGATCTCGGTGAGCATCTCCTCGCCGTCGCCGAACTCCAGGGTCAGGTCGAGCGACTGGAGCCTGACCGTCTGCGCGCGGCGTGAGCGCAGCCACATCTCGATGCGTTCCTGTTGCGCGTTCCACACCGCATCGTGTTCGAACGCGTCGACGTCGAAGTCGGCGTCCAGTTCGCGGTTGAGCACGTGCAGCACGTTCTTGTTGAACGCGGCGGTCACGCCCCGGCCGTCGTTGTAGGCGCGCCTGAGCACATCAGGGTCCTTCACCAGATCCGCGCCGAGCAGAAACGTGTCCTTCTCCGCCATGACGGCGCGCAGGGCGGCGAAGAAGTCCCGGCGGCGTGCCGGTGTGAAGTTCCCGATCGTGCTGCCCAGAAAGGCGACCAGGCGCGGTCCCTCGCCGTGCGGCAGGACCAGTTCGCTCTCGAAGTCGGTGACGGTGGCCGCCACGTGCAGCGCCGGGTAGTCGCGGCACAACGCCTGGCCGGCCTCTTCGAGCGCGGACCTGCTCACGTCGAGCGGCGCGTAAAGCTCCAGGGTGCCGGCCTCCGTGAGCGCGTCCAGCAGCGTGCGTGTCTTGCGCGAGGAGCCCGCGCCGAATTCCACGAGGGTGCCGGCTGCCGTGTTCTGCGCGATCCGTGTGGCGCGGCGGTCGAGGATCTCGTGTTCGGCGCGGGTGAGGTAGTACTCGGGCAGCCGGGTGATCTCCTCGAACAGTTCGCTGCCGCGGGCGTCGTAGAACCATTTCGGCGGCAGCGAGCGCGGCGGTTCGGCCATGCCTTCGAGGACGTCGTCGCGCAGCCCCGTGACGAAGTAGTCCGGTTTCAGGCGGTGTTCGAGGGTGAAGCGCCGCCCGGGCGCGTGCGGCCCGGCCGGCTCGGCAGCGATATCCGGCCCCTGCCGCGCCACCGGGCCCGCACCGAGCCGGCCGATGGAGAGCCCTGAAACGCCGCCGCACACGAGGCTGTCTTCGGGCACTTCCCGCCACTGTCCGTTCTCGTCATCGGGCTCGGAGGCCAGCACCAGCGAGCCCGGCGCCTCGCGGTACCAGAGCGTGTCGCCGTGACGGGTCGCGGCGAGAGTGCGCCCATCGGTGAGCAACAGGTTCAGCCGCGCGTCCGGACGCGCGTCGGCGACCTGCCGGACCACCGAGACGAGCGCATCCTGCGGAGGTTCGCCCGCCCGCAGACGCGCACGCACCGCCGCCCACAGCAGCGCCGAGTCGCAGGAGGATTCGAGTTCGAGCAGTGCGGTCGCGCTGAGGCCGAGGTCGATCTGCCGCGGCAGCAGCCGCCAGTCCCGGATCGCGCCGTTGTGGCTGAACAGCCAGGGACCGTCCCGAAACGGAGCGGCCGCGCACTCGTCCCGGCTGGTGCCCTCGGTCGCGGAGCGCACCGCCGCCAGCACGGCGCCGGAGCGGATGACACGAGAGAGCTCGGTCAGGTTCGCGTCGCTCCAGATCGGCACCGAGCGCCGGTACCTGGCAGGTCGCGGCGCGGTTTCGGCGATGTCCGCGAGGTCGCCGACCCGCGCGGTGGCCGCGTCGGGCGCCGGATCGACCGGATACCATCCGACGCCGAAACCATCCGCGTTGACCGTGCCGTACCGCTGGAGCTTCGGCGCCCAGGACTGCCGGTAGAGGCTGTGCGGCGGATCGATCAGCACCTCGGCCAGCGTCACCGGCGCGCCCAGGTAGAGCAGGTGTCGGCACATCACCGGACTCCTTCGGCGTCGCGGGCCGTGCGAAATCCGCTGAAGATCTGCCGGCGGATCGGGTGATCCCAGTTTCGGAACGTGCCGCGGCAGGCGACCGGGTCCACGCCGAACGCCCCGCCCCGCAGCACCTTGTACTGCGGCCCGAAGAAGACCTCCGAGTACTCCTTGTAGGGATACGCGGTGAATCCGGGATGCGGGAGGAAGTCGCTGGCGGTCCACTCCCACACATCGCCGATCAACTGGTGCACACCGAGCGGCGAGGCCCCGTCCGGATAAGCACCGACCGGCGCGGGACGCAGGTGCCGCTGGCCGAGGTTCGCGTGCTGTGGCCCCGGATCGGCGTCTCCCCACGGGTAACGGCGGGATCGGCCGCCGTCCGGGTCGTGGCGCGCAGCCTTCTCCCATTCGGCTTCGGTCGGCAGCCGACGACCGGCCCAGCGCGCGTACGCGTCGGCCTCGTACCAGCACACGTGCATCACCGGCTCGTGCGGCGGCACCGGCTCGACCACACCGAAGCGCCGGCGCAGCCAGCCGTCGCCGTCGCGCTGCCAGAACAGCGGGGCTTCGAGCGCGGCGCCCTGCCGGTGCTCCCAGCCCGCGTCGCTCCACCAGCGCGGATCGCGGTAGCCGTCGTCGTCGATGAACCGCCGGTAGGCGGCGTTGGTCACCGGGAAGGTGTCCAGCCAGAACGCCGGCACGCCGGCCAGGTGCGCGGGGCGTTCGTTGTCCAGCGCCCACGGTTCGGTGGAGGTCCCCATGACGAACGGGCCGCCGGGGACGAGCACTTCGCACGGCAGGTCCGCGGGATCGACCGCGGCCGGCGGCGGGTCCGCGGCGGTGAGCGCCGCGGCGCCGCGGCGCAGTTGGTGGGTGGCCAGCATGGTCTCGTCGTGCTGCTGCTCGTGTTGGGCAATCATGCCGAAGACGAAAGCGTCGCCGAGCAGTGCGTCCCCGCGACCGCCGGCCTGCTTGAGGGCGGCGCGGTCGAGCACGTCGAGCGCGTGTTCACGCACGTCGGCGATGTACGCGCGGGCCCGGTCCGGCGAGAGCAGGGGAAGAGCGGGACGGTCGGCGCGGGGGTGCTGGAACGCGTCGTACATCGCGTCCAGCTCGGGGCGCAGCGCCGGGCGGCGCCCCGCCTCCCGCACCAGCCAGATCTCCTCCTGGTTGCCGACGTGGGCCAGGTCCCAGACCAGCGGCGACATCAGCGGCGAGTGCTGTGCCTTGAGCTCGTCGTCATCGACGCACCCGGTGAGGGCGAGGGTGCGGTCACGGGCGGTCAGCAGCGCGGTGGCGGCCCGTTCCCTCAGCGCCTCGGGATCGGCGGCAGGCGAGCGCCCGGGGCCGGAAGCCGGAACGGAGGCGAGTGCCCCGGAGGCGGTTTCGTCACTGCGCGAGGTGAGTTCGTCGGACACGGTCTGCCTTCCTTCGGTCGGGCGACGCGGACGTGCCGCGGCGTAGTGCGTCGAGCTGGTCATCGGCCGGGCAGCGGCCCCGTTCGGCGTACTGCTCGATGAAGCCGCCGAGCCCGCGGCGCAGCGCCGCGGTGCTCGCGGACCGCCCCAGCGCCGTCTCGGCCGCGGCCAGGCAGGCACGCACCGCCTTGCCGATCTGCGGGTCGGCGGGTCCGTGGCGGGCCGCGCGCAGCCACACGGCGTGGTCAGGCAGCGCGCGGCCCCGGCAGTACGGCTCGGTGGCCTCGTAGGCGGCGTCGGCGGCGGCCGGGTCGTCGAGCAGGGCGGCGGTCGTGGCCGCGGCGACCTGCCAGCCGTCGCCGGGCTGGGCGTCGATCATGCGCAGCTCCAACCAGCCGCGCGGGCGCACCGGCGGGAAGAGCGTGGTCAGGTGGTAGTCGAGGTCGTCGCGGGTAGGCGGGGGCAGGCCGGGCACGCCACGCAGCCACGCGCGGAACGTCAGGCCGTGCGGTGCCGTCCAGTCGGAGCACTCGGGCCGGCGTATGCACAGCAGCGGGGCATCTAGGGCGTATCGCGCCCACGCGACGCCGGGATCGCTGTGATGGTGCGGCGGACGGGTGCGACCGGGATCGGTGCGATCCCACACGGCCTGCCTGGTGGAGCGCCAGCCGGTGGCCGAGTCGCGGTGGATCGGGGAGTTGGCGAAGGCCGCCACCAGCACCGGGCCGAGCCGGTGCGCCAGTTGCCAGCGGCGGCGATAGCCGGCGGCGCCATCGACGAGAAGTCCCGCGTCGAGGTTGATCTGCGCGGAGGCGGTGCTGCGCATCATGACCCGGCCCCAGGGTCCGGCGCGGTCGAAGTGCGCCTCCATGGCGCGGTATCGCGGATGGTCGAGCACCCGCGGGGGGCTGCGTAGCGGGTCGAGCCCGCTGCCGACGAGCGCGAGCCCGTGATCTGCGCAGATCCGGCGCAGGATCGCGAGATCCGCGGCGGTCCGGGCGACACAGTCGGCGAGGCCGACGCCGGGCGGGGCGCTGAGCTCGATCTGACCGCCGGGTTCACGGGTGATCGCGCTGCCGTGGACGAACTCGTGCGCGGTGAGCGCCGAAAGCACCAGGTCAAGGCGATCGGCGGAGACCGGCGAGCGTGGATCGCAACCGTCGTGGACCAGCCACTCCAGTTCGACACCCACCCGCACGGGTGGTCCGGTCTTGAAGCACACGCCGTGCACGTACGCCTCGGCGTCCTCCTCGTGCAGTACAGCGTCCATGGCGCCCTCTCGGATCGAATCGGTCGCGCTCCCCTGACGGAGATCGCGCCTCAGATCACCGTACGGGAAGCTTGGTGACCACGAAACGCCCAAAAAGCGCACATTGGGGAACCGGCGCTGCGGACGCCACGGACCCGCCGCTCACCCACAGCCGTCTCGCAGCGAACCGCGACCATCGTCATCACAGTGCTCGACGATAAGGGCTCTGGTTGCTTCGCAGCATGATCGCGCAGATGGTGTGAGACCTCCGCGGCCACCGGGAGCACCGCCAACGTGCAAGCCCCGCCGAACGCCCAGTTC
Organism: Actinocrinis puniceicyclus; assembly: GCF_018283645.1. Taxonomy (GTDB): domain Bacteria; phylum Actinomycetota; class Actinomycetes; order Streptomycetales; family Catenulisporaceae; genus Actinocrinis; species Actinocrinis puniceicyclus. Next base: position 55,578 of record NZ_JAGSXH010000010.1, read on the forward strand.
GAACAGGTCGGCACCGACCGGACCGGTCGCAGCCTGGTGATCTCGACGGAGTACACGACCGATGTCCCGGACGAACCGACCGGTATCCCGCTTGTCCTGCCTGCCGATCCGGCCCGGTGGGTGGCAGACCTCTGCGCGACGGTGCCGCGTGCTCTCCGAGCGGGCAGCGTGTTCTGACGCGCTCGCGCCGCCTGACCGCGTACGGAGCTGGAGAATGCGCTTCCGGGTCCGCGTCCGGTCCGAACGCGCCGCACCGCGCCGCACCACACCGCGCCGGATGCGATCAAGGACTCGGCCATCGGGGTGAAAACCGGCGACGCGGCATAAAGTCCGATCCCTGATTCACCGATAACCCGAACATATCAAAGCCCACCATACATACACAGTTCCGTGAGCAGCGCGGACGAGGTTGTCGGCGAGCGCAGGGACGCCGGGCGTGGCGGCGCGGAGAAACGCCCCGCCGCCCGGGGAGCGCTCGTTGCGATGGCGCGTGCCCATGGCGGGATCCGCGTGCGCTCCCGCTGCGCCTCTTGGCTCGGTTACTCGGCAGTACGACGTATCAGCGCCCGGGGAGCAGCACTCTACTTTCCGTGCCTCGTCTGAGTGCCGCTGGGGAGGCGGCGCCGGCAGGCCGGCGTCCAGGTGTTCACGGACGCATCTCTGGGAGGAATCAGCGTTGAACGACAACAGCGCATACGCGTCCGCTTGGGACGCCCACATCGCCGGACTGCAGAAGGAGCGGCGCGCCGTGAGGGCTGCCCGCGACCAGCAGGTCGAGGCGCTGTACCCGCACGCGCGCACCTTCGTGCTCAAGATCGCCGAGCCGGTGCTCGACACCCCCGGAGCCGACGTGGACGACGTGCCCGGGACGCTGACCCTGGTCACCCCCGACCACCGCGACCCGGCCCGCGACCAGTTCTACGTGGGCCCGCACCCGGTGCTCGGCCGGAACCTCACCTGGAACAAGCACTTCGAAGAGCTCGACTTCACCACCTCCGACGGCACCCGCGGGCTGCGCGGGCACCTGCGGCTGACCCACTCGCGGCTGCGTGCCTTCGGCATCCTGACCATCGGCGGCAACGACTACTCAGTGGAGTACGAGGTCCCGCCGCAGCGCTACACCGTGAAGGTCGCCAAGGACGCGGCGTACCTGGCCGGCGACAACGCGACCATCACCTGGGACACCGAGTCCGACCGGTGGCGCAACGCGGCCTGGTCCGCGGACCCGGTCCTGGAGTTCACCTACGGCGTCAACGGCGAGGAGATCATCGGCGACGAGAAGGTCTACACCTTCATCGCCTCGTTCAAGGACGCGGCCACCGGCCGCGACTGGATTCCGGACGCCTTCACCTACAGCGGCTACCTGACCCAGAACCTGAAGCTCGGCTTCGCCCTGGTCGGCGGCACCAAGGCGCCCGTCGGCCCGGGGGCCGACTACTTCCCCTACGCCCTGTCCTCGAAGATGTCGGAGTTCGCCTACGACTTCGACGGCGGCATGGTGATCGGCTCGGCCGGCTACGGCGGCACCTGCTACGGCGTGATCGGCACCTGGGCCCGGCGCCCGGCGGCCGGGCTGTACCTGCTCGAGGGCGACGGCCACACCGCGCACGCCTCCGTGCACGACGGCGCCCTGTACGTCGGCGGGCAGCGGGTGCCCCACTCGGCGCTCGAGGGCGACACGCTCAGCTGGTCCGGGCTCTACCAGGACCTGGCCGACGCCGCCGGGCTGCCGTCGGCCGGCCACCTGGTGTTCTCCGCGGACGGCTCCGAGGTCACGGCCTCCTCGTTCAAGGTGACCGGCCGGCGGGTGACCCCGGACGAGGCGCTGGAGAAGGTCGACGCCGACGAGAGCGCGCTGCCGGTGCTGCGCGCCGCCCTGCGGCACAGCCGCAGCCTGCACGCCGAGCCGGGCCACGAACTGCGGGACCTGATCGCGATGAGCCAGTACTCGGTCGACTCGCAGGGCAGGTACTTCGACGCGGTCCAGCAGGGCTCGATGGACGACTTCTACATCATCCTGCAGAACTACATGGACCAGAACCTGCGCAAGCAGTTCTTCAACCCCGGCCCGCCGCCGCCGCTGGACCAGGACCTCTACGCGATCGCGCACATCACCGGGACCAAGGGCACCGACCCGATCCCGTGGTACGGATCGCTGTCCGTCCCGTACACCGCCTGCGCGCTGTCCAAGTTCAGCAGCGACCCCGCCGCCGCGCTGATCAACGGCCGGCGCGCCGAGGCGTGGCTGACCCAGGCCACCTCCGGCGGCGACGTGATGGCCGCCCAGGGCCCGCTGCTCTACCAGCGCCGGTACCAGGAGAAGTACAACAACCTCGACTGGTTCCTGGTGGATCAGAAGACGAACGCCGCCAAGTACGCCCCGATCATCGACGCCCAGGTGGAGAAGTGGATCGCCGATGCCAAGGCGGAGGCGATCGGCACGCCCGAGGAGATGGCCAAGCTCGAGAAGCAGATGCGCGACCTGGGCAAGTACGCCAAGGACCACGACCAGTACTGGGCGTTCGCGATCTACACGTACACGACCACTCCCGGCTATCTCAACATGCTGCAGACGATCCTGCTGACCGGCGGCGGCTACGACGGCTCCGAGTTCAGCCAGCGGGTGCAGCGCACCGTCGCCCTGCTCAACGTGCTGGACACCACCAGCAACTTCTCCCAGCAGTACGGCTACCTGTTGCAGCTGTTCCAGCTCGGCTCGATCCTGCCGCAGCTGTTCGACTTCAGCAGCGACCTGAGCGGGTTCAGCTTCGCGGTCAAGCAGATCGTGGACAAGTTCATCGAGCAGTACATCGACAGCCCGGACCCGAAGATGCGGGAGGCGGCCCAGCAGCTCCAGCAGAACGCCACCCAGGATCTGATCGACAAGGTGCTGCAGATCCTGCACGCCTCGGCCGCGGTCGGCCACGGCGTCTACGAGTGGGTGCACATTGCCAGCCGGTTCGAGAACACCTTCGGCAGGGTCTTCGCGCACATCCCGGCGGCCGTCGGCAAGCTGATCGCCCTGGCCGGCGCCGGCGCCATGATCGGATTCTTCGTGCTCGGCGCGTCCGACTTCGGTCAGCTCAGCCCGGCCGAGCAGGCCCTGGTGGTGGTCGGCGGGGCCAACGCGGTGGCCCAGCTGGTGCTCCCGATCCTGCAGCGCGGCCTGGCCCTGGGCGCGGTGTGGGACCCGAGCGTGCGGTGGTGGTCGAACCTGCGCAAGTTCTTCAGCCCCAAGCTGATCGACGACGCACTGACGAAGACCACGTCGACGGCCCGGATCTGGCTGATGTCGAACAAGGGAACCGCGGTGGGCTACCGGGTCCCCATCAAGCAGGCGTTCGCCGCGCGCTCGCTGTTCACCGCCCACAGCAACGTCCCGTTCAGCCAGCGGTTCAAGCTGACGGTGATGGGCCGCAACCTGGGCCAGTTCACCGCCCGGCTGCTCGGCTCGGCCTTCGCCATCATCGGCATCGTGCTGTCCTCCATCGCGCTGTCCCAGGAGAACGAACCGCTGGAACTGGCCGCGAACATCCTGTTCCTGACCGCCTCGGTGCTGGAACTGGTGGCCATCGTCGGCGGCTGGGCGGTGGCCGGCTCCGCGGTCGCGGTGGGCGGCATGCTGGTCAGCACGATCTTCGCGATCGTGTCGGTGGTCGGCGTGATCGCGCTGGTGGCCGGCATCATCCTGATCGCGATCATGATGAGCCGGCCCACCGAGTCGCCGGTGGAGACGTTCGCCAAGTCCTCCGGCACCTTCTACATGCCGTTCAAGACCGCGATCGAGTACTTCCAGGTCTACCAGCCCGCGGGCCAGCCGCAGCGGGCCGGCGTGGCCGTGCTGGCCGGCGGCGACGCCGGTAAGGCGCTGAAGATCGGCTCGGACGGCTCGGCGCGGGTCGCCCCTTACGACGGCACCGGGCACACCGCGTTCTACCTCAGCATCGACTCGACCGGGCGGGTGCAGATCGGCGCGCCGATCCTCGACTCCAAGAACGTGCCCGTGCTGTACGCGCTGGCCGTCGAGGACACCGGCGCGGTGGCCGCCAAGAGCGCTTCCGGCAAGGACGCCTCCCTGGACGCGCACCTGCTCTGGTACACCGAGGTGGTCGGCGAGGGCACCTACGAGGAGTCCGCCTCCGGCACCCGCGACCTGCGCGCGGCCCCGTTCAAGCTGTACACGGCGCTGAACGACGGCACCGCCAAGCGGCGGTACCTGGATGTCGACGGCGCCGGCGGCTGGACGCTGCGCGAGGGCGACGGCGTCGTCGTGACGTTGAAGATGGAGGTGGTCAAGCCGGGCGAGCTGACCATGGCCGACGTCACCTGGTACACCGTCGAGCACGACCAGCGCGCCGACCCGGCGCTGCAGGTGCCCGGCAGCCTGCCGCACCGCTGGACGATCGAGCCGGCGCTGCCCGAGGGCCTGGAGTTCCTGCCCGAGGAGGGCGCCGTCCAGATGCGCAAGGGCGTGGACGTGCCCCCGGCCGAGAAGAAGACCTACAAGCTGACCTGCAGCAACGACATCGGCACGGTCTCCGCCGAGTTCAGCCTGGCCGTCCTGGTCCCGGAATACGAGCCGGCCGTGGAACGCGAACTGGTCGCGGTCTGAGTCGCACCGCGCGGCCGGGAGCCTCACGGCTCCCGGCCGCGCGCCTGCGCACCCGAGACCGCCCATCCGTGACCGCCAGTCAGGAGACCACAGTGACTTCTCCGTTCGATCCGCGCGATGTCGAGGTGCTGGCCGCGGCCCTGCCCGGCACCGCCGACAACCCTCTCGGCCGCGCCACCCGCGGCGTGCTCGCCACGCACCTCAAGCGCTGCACCCCCGGGCACTACTCGCAGATGTTCGGCACCGGCCCGGCCTTCCGGGACATCTTCTTCGGCGGCGTCCAGCCGAATCCGCACGAGGGCGCGATCGTCACCCTGACCGGCCTTGACGACGCATTCTTCGCCTCGGTCTCAGTGGCCGCCCTGTGCCAGCAGATGGGCCAGTGCACCAGCCGGCTGCGCCCGCAGATCACCATGGGGCCCATCGCCAACGACCTGAACGCCTGGAACTCGCGCCTGATGACCGGCTCCTACCGGTTGTACGCCTACATGGCCGGGGTCACCGACGGCCCGATCCGCTCGGCTCTGTCCGCCTTTCCCGACCCCGCGGCGAAGCAGACGGCCAAGGACCACTATCTGGCCGGGCTCACCTCCGAGTCGTGGGTGACCGCGAAAAAGGTCCAGGAGGCCTCGCAACAGTGGCCCGACCGCGACTGGGAGCTGTTCCACCATTGGATCAAACTGACCGCGCTCGGTGCGGATCCGGCCGAGATCGACCGTGCGATCCAGACCATCATCACCATGGGGCTGGGCATTCCGGCGGCATACGGCCCGGCGCGCTGGCGCGAGCAGTCCCCGTGGTTCGGCCCCGGTCTCGGCGCGAGCGACGCGGCCGACGCGGTCGGCGCGATCCTGGAAACGCGCTGCCACGCCTATCCGGGCGGCGGATATTCGTGCATGGCCGAGGACAACTCCTTCGAGTTCACCGCCAACACCCAGCCCGGCACCCGGTACCGGCAACTGCCCAGCAGCTCGTGTTTCGTCGCCGGCACCCGCGTGGTGACGGCCGACGGGAGCCTGCGCCCGATCGAGGGCATCGTGCCCGGCGAACTGGTGGCCACTGCGCACGGGCCGAAGCGGGTCCTGCTGCGCGCCGAGACCCGGCGTGACGGGAGGACGTTGCAGCGGTTCGCCGGCGCCGGGTTCGCCTTCTCCGCGACGCATCCGTTCGTGGCGGCCCCGCAGCAGCCGGGCCGCGGGTACTACGCGGCGGCCGATCCCGCGGGCCTGGCCCGCGCCGTCCCCATGCTCGCGCCCTTTGGTATCAGAGCCCTGGTGGCAGGCGAGACGGAACTGGTCCGGCACACGCCCGAGGGCGCTGTCGCCTGGCCGGTTCCCGGTGTGGAACCGGCCCCTGATATCCGGCCCGAGCTGCTCTACGACCTGGTTGTCGACATCGGCGAGGACGGCCGCAGCGAGTACTTCGCCGGAGACGAGCGCACCCAGGTGCTGGTCAGCTCCGAGATGCCGCGCTTCGGCGCCGCCCCCGATGCCGCCTGGGTGCTGATGCGCATCCTGGAGCAGGTGACGCCGGTGATCCTGGAGGCCCTGGCACCCGTTGCGGACAAGTCCTTCGCGGACCTGGTGAACGTCGGGCTCACCAGCCTGTCGCGCACCCTGATGCCGGCCGTCGGACCCGACCTGCACCGGCACCCGGCGCAGTCGCCCGATGCCGGCGCGGTCGAGCCCGTCTCGCCGCTCCAGGCCGCCCGCGCCCTGGCCGGCGCGCTGGCCCGGCCGGAGGGCGGCGCCGACCGCCGGGCGACCGTCGTATTCGAACAGTTCGTCGCCGTCTTCGCCCCCCAGATCCAGGCCGCGCTCGCGATGGGCTGGCGCAGCTTCGACCTCGCCGCCGATGACGTCGCCAACCTGCTGACGGTCGACCTCTACGACATCGAACTGTTCCAGCCCGCCGCCCCGGACGCACCGGCGAGCGTGGACCTGGCCCTGGCCCGGGACGCCGTGAGCTACACCCGCCGCATCCCGGTCACCGGCCGGCCGAGCAGTTGGTATCTGACCTCTGACGGCCCGGCCTACTTCCCGGAGTGGAGCCGGCCCGAAGCGGAGGCATCGTGCTGGTCCTTGGCGCGTCCCGCGGTCTCAGGACCCGCGCTCCTTCCCCCGCCGTGGCCGCCCACGCCGCCCGAGCGCCTGCTCTGGGAGCTGCAGATCCACCTGGCGCCCTGGTCCGCCGCGAGCGCGAAGCTGCCGCTGCCCGCCGGCATCGCGCACGGCTACGAGGACTTCGTGGCCCCGCTGCTCGACCCGGACGGCAACGTCGTCGGCTGCGCCCGCGGTGACACCAGACTCCTGACTTCGGAGGCTTTCGCCGCCGAGTGGGAGGCGCGCCGGACCTGGAAGCCCGTGGACCAGGGCCGCATCGCCCACCGCCTGGCCGCCCTGGGCGGCCGTTACCTCGCGGACGGGTTCGCGAAGGCGATCGACGAATTCCGCTACTGCGCCGCGACGACCAGGACTCCCTGATCGCCATCGCCCGCCCGGCGCGACGCCGGCACGACGGATGCACAAAGCGCGCCGCAGTGCCCTGACTCGCGCGCAACACGGGCGGGCACGCCGGGTCACCCGGCAGAACCCGCGACGCGCCATCGTCCGCCGCTCACAACGCGCCGCCCTTCATCAATACCCTCGCATAGCGGCGGATCCTGGCCCGGTCCTCGGGAAGACAGCTCTCCCACCGCCGCTCCAACCGCATCCAGACCGCCGGCTGCGCCTCCTCGCCGGCCGGCGGCCGCGCCGGGTCGAGCCGACGCCGACAAGTCACCGCACCGGCTTCTCTCCGAAGTATCCCGTCACACGGTGGCGGACGCACCGGCCGTCAAGCGGCACGGCCGCACTGCGGACCCGTCAGCCCGGTTGGCCGGCGTCCATGGCCACGTTTCCGCCATGCACGGCATCGGGGGCGGTGTGCCGGCGTCCGGCGTGCCCCGGAGCGTGCTCACCAGGCCGGACACCCCCGTCGCCCGGCCTGGTGCCCCCCGACACGACAGAACCTATGACAGCTTTGGACTGCGCGAAGGACCACTTTGCACTGTGAAGCAGCCCTGCGGGTGTCGCACCGCACAGTGAGCCGCGTCGTACAGCCGCCGGCGGCCCGGATAATCTCCGGCCGAACGGCAATTCGGCAGTCTCTCCGGGAGGAATGACATGCACACGGGTGTTCCCCGGGGCGATGACGTGCACGGCGGTGGTCCGCGTGCGCACACGGCGTCGGCAGACGGGCGGACCCGACGCGCCACGGACGTGCTGGACATGCAGCGCGCCGCCCGCAGGGGCGGAACCGCGCAGTTGCTCCGGTGGCTGGCCGTCCGTACCGGGGCGAGTGTCCTTCTGGTGAACCGCTCAGGCGTCGTGGCCTGCCCGCCCGCCTCCCCCCTCGGCGAGGCCGAGCGAGATCTCGTACTGCGCGGGGTGCGAGAGGCCGCGGTACGGGGGCCGAAATCCGTGGCCATCGACCGGGAAGACCTCGCCTGCGTCGTCCTGCCCCTCGACGGCCCGGCAGAGGTGGGCGCCCCCCTGCTCGCGGCCGTGATGCCCCGGCCGACACCGCCTGATCTGCCGCTCCTGCTCGCGGACGCCACCTCCAGCCTCAGTCTGTGCTGGGAGGTGGAAGACGCCCGGCGGCAGCACAGCCGGCTGCGGATCGCTGACGCCCGCGCCCGGGAAGCCGTCCTGCATCTGCTGATGAACGGCCAGATCTCAGCCGCACGCCAAGTCGCCGGGGCGCTGGGAATCACACTGCCCGCCGTCGTATGGGTGTACGTCATCGAGGGACCGCCCGCAGAACGCGGCGCGGCAGCGGACGCACTGGCCGAAGTGGCCGAGGGCGCGTGGGTCGTGCCATGCCCCGTATACGCCGATCACCTGATGGTGCTCGCGGACGCCGACTCCGAAGCCCACGCAGACAACCCCCCGCAGTGGGCCTGGCCTGCCTCGGTGGCGGAAACCTGCCGGATCGGGGTGAGCGACGCCGTGGCCCTGCGCGATACCGCCACCGGCTACGCCCAGGCCTTCCACGCCCTCGCCGCCGCACGCCACCGCACCGAGAGGCAGGCCTCCTTCGCGGCCCACGCCGACCTGGCCCTCACCATCGGGCCTGCCGCGGCAGCCTGGGCCGAGGCCTTCCTCGCCCCGCTGCACGCCCACCGCGCCCGGCGCTCGCAAGACCCTGACAGTGCGGAACTGCTGGCCACCGCGGCGTCATGGCTCAGTTTCTCCTCGCACGCGACCGCCCATCTGAAAATCCACCGAAACACCCTGACGGCGCGCCTCACCCTCATCCAGGAGTTGCTGGCGCTCGACCTGAACCGGCTCGCCGACCAAGCCGCACTGGCCTTGGCACTGCGCGCGCTCGCCGCACGCAACCCGCCGCGCACCGAGCACCCCGAGCACCCCGAGACCGAGCGTGGAACGGCGCCCTCCATGGACGAACTCCTCGCGCTCCCCCACGTCGCGGCGTGGGCACAACGACAGTTCCAACCTGTACGCGCGCTCGACGTCCCCACCTATGTCGACCAGACGCTCACCACCTGGCTGCGCCTCGACGCACGCATCGGCCCGACGGCCGCTGCGCTGTCCCTCTCGGCATCGGCGGTACGCAAACGTCTGGCTCGCAGCGAAGCACTGCTCCAGCGCTCCCTGCTCCGCTCCCCCAGCGCCGTCCACGACCAGTGGCTCGCACTGCGCGTCCTCGACCTGGCCGAGCAGTCCCCCGAGGCCCCCTCGAACGACGAAGAGGTCGAATTCACCGAAGAACGGCAGACGGGCCGGGGTCAGGGCACGAGAATGTAGGTCACGCACGTCGAGGTCTTCCGGACGGGCAATGCGGGAACTTCCATCCGCGAGACCTCGTCCTGCGCTCGTACCCTGACGCGCCCGTCCGCGTCCGCGCAACCACCCCTCATTCGGGAAGAGCTACCTAAGGAGCCGACTATGGATGACGAGATTGGGCTGATCAGCGATGGCGATGGCCTGGCGGTCATCGGCAATCCGGCGGCGGTCGAACGCTTCATCGTCTCCGAAGGACTCTCGTCGCGGGACCTCGGACTGCACCGGCTCCGAACCGCCCTCGGCAACACGGCCGCGGTGGCACAGGCGGGTTCCGAGATCGCCGCCGACTCAGGTCGCTGGGTGAAGCTCACCAAGGACTCCGCGCGACTGGTCGACAAGTACGGGCTGAGGGAAAGCTCGAAGACGGGTCTGCGCACCGGTGTGCTGAAGGGGCACGAGGGCCGGGTCAAGGGATTCGTCGAATTCGCGAAGGGCCCCCGATCGTTTCGGGCGAGCCCGAAGCTTCTGGCCGGCGCGGCGGCGATCATGGCGCAGCTTGCGATGCAGCAGGCCATGGACGAGATCGTCGACTATCTCGCCACGATCGACGAGAAGGTCGACGACGTGCTGCGCGCCCAGAAGGATGCCGTACTGGCGGGCATGATCGGAGTCGACCTGGTGATCGAGGAGGCCATGGCCGTCCGAGAGCAGGTGGGCCGGGTCTCCGAGGTCACCTGGTCGAAGGTGCAATCCACGTCGACGACGATCGCGGGAACCCAGGCGTACGCGTTGGGCCAACTCGAGGCGCTCGGGGAGAAGGTGGAGCGCAAGAGCAAGATCGGTGATCTCGCCAAGGCGTCCAGGGAGGCCGAGTCCAAGGCCCGGGAGTGGCTCGCTGTTCTGGCTCGTTGCTTCCAGTTGCAGGACGCGATCGCCGTGCTCGAACTCGACCGGGTGCTGGACTCGGCTCCGGACGAACTGGACGGGCATCGACTCGGGCTTCGAGTCGCGCGACAGAACCGGCTGGAACTCATCTCACGCAGCACCGAACGCCTGATGGCCCGCATAACCGCGGCTGCCGGCACGGCCAACACGAAGGTGCTGTTGCACCCGACCGCGTCGCGGGACGTGGTGCGTTCGAGCAACCGGGTCGAAGACCTCGTCGTTGACCTGCACGCACGGCTCGGGATCGAGCGCGATCGACAGTCGTTGGAGGCGAGAGAATGGGTCGAAGCGGCCGCGCAGGTGAGGGACAAGGTGCTCGAGACGGGTACAGAAGGCGTCGATGCCGCTCTGCGCCTCGGCAACGAGACCCTCGATCGGGCCAGATCCGCGGCGGGCAAGCTCTCCAGCGGGATCGCCGAGCGAGCGCTCCGTCTCCGCGGGGACGACGAAGAAGGCTGAGAGGGCGTCGGCCCTCAGCCGCATGGGCTCCCGTGGACCCGTTTCCAGTTCGCGGGTCCGGTTCACAACCTCCAACTCACGCTGTTCCCGCCCCGTTGGCCGATCGTCGAGCCGACACGATGCGCGCCACAGGGCGGGCAGATCGGCGGCCAGGGCGCTCCAGCAGGCGCGCGACCAGCCGGTTTTCCGGCTCAGCCGGCTGATACTGCCACTCGGCGCGCTCGACTACAAAACCCCCGTCCGTAACCAGAAACCGCCTGGTAACAGCGGATGTCCACCTCGGTATATTCCGAGGTGGTGTCCAGAACCGTGTCGAGCGCGTTACCTGAAAGTCTCTGTCAACTCCACCGCTGACGGTCTTGACGGAGTGGATTGCCTCGGATAGCTTCGAATCAGCCCCCTGTCAGGGGTGATCAAATGGCCGATCTGGCCGCTTGCATGTCGCGAAATCGAGCGACGTGAACGGGTGCAATCAAGTTGTTCGGGGAGGTGACGAGCTATGTCCATCAGCATCAAGCCGGTTGAGAAGCCCCAGATCAGCAAGGTGAGTGGCGCGGTCCTCTGCGGCTGATCCACGAGAAGGCCGCGGTGGGCGGCCCCACGTGAGGCCGCCCGCCGCGTGCCGTCGACCGGAAAGTCCTGCGCTCCATCTCAACGGGGAGAGAATCAGTGATATCCATCGAAGACGTCGAATTCAAGCCCCGGCTGCGGCATTGCACCTTCTTCGTGCCGAACAGCGGAGCAGTCCTCATGATTGTCGGCGACCAGCACTTCGAGCTGGAACAGCAAGGCGCTGATCTTAAGACGTTCCTCAATCTCAAGCGCTATCTCGACGGCCGGCACACCATCGCCGAGATCTCGAAGATCACCGGTGTGAGCGTCGAGGACACGGTCGGGATCGCGAACGCGTTCGCCCAGCAGGACCTGCTGCGCAAGGAGGACGAGAGCCTCGAGCAGATCCCGACGGAAACGTTCCTGAAGCAGATCGACAAGTCAACGGGGATGTGGACCGAGCAGATCGGCTACCACCGGCTGTGGTCCGGGCTCGAGAAGCAGGACTACCGCAAGGAGGTCTTCCTGGGGCTGGTCATGGAGACCTACCACTACATCAAGTCGGCCAGCAGGCACGTGTCCACCGCCATCTCCCACTGCACGGACCCGGCGTGGCAGCGGCTGCTCTCGCAGTACCTCGCCGAAGAGTACGACCACGCCTGGATGGCGCGGGAGTGCCTCGTGCGCATGGGCATGCCCGCCGAACAGGTGGACAACGCGCATCCGGTGATCGGCACCTGGTCCTGGATCAACAACCTGTGCCAGATCGCCCGCGAGGACACCTTGGGTTATCTCGCCTGCACGAAGCTCTTCGAAGCCCGCGGCATGGACACGCTGGAGGGCGCGCACACGCTGCAGAGCCTCGCGACCGCCTACGGATACCCGGACGGGTGCATGGATCCGCTGGTCTCACACGTCGAGGAGGACGTCCGAGCCGAACACACCGGGCTGCTGGAGGAGGCGCTCAGCGACCGCACGTCCGTGCCGGCGTGGCAGGCTCACCGGGCCGTCAACAACCTGCACGACCTGAAGCACTCGTACGATCAGTACAATGACGGCATCATCCTGTACTATTCGGACGTTTCCAACTATATTCCACGTCTCAAGGTTGACTATTTCAGCCTGTAGCCTATGGCTTGTCGGGGGCTTTTCAGCTTACTGAATCACGGATCCGAAGGAGACGTTCAGTGCAATCAAACGGGGATTGCCGGGTGGACGTCGCGGCGGTGCGCCGCGACTTCCCGATCCTGGACAGGACGGTGCGCGGCGGCAAGCGCCTCGTGTACCTGGATTCCGGGGCCACCTCCCAGAAGCCGGTACAGGTCCTGGACGCCGAACGGGAGTTCCTGCTCAGTTCCAACGCGGCCGTGCACCGCGGGGCGCACCAGCTGTCGGAAGAGGCGACCGGCGTCTACGAGAAGGCGCGCAACCGGGTCGCCGAGTTCGTCGGCGCGGCCTCCGAGGAACTGGTCTTCACGAAGAACGCCACGGAAGCGATCAACCTGGTCGCCTACGCGATCGGCAACGCCGCCTTCGCGGGTCCGAAGTCGACCCGGTTCAGGCTCGGCCCCGGCGACGAGGTCGTGGTGACCGAGATGGAGCACCACGCGAACCTCGTGCCGTGGCAGGAGCTGTGCAAGCGGACCGGGGCGACGCTGCGCTGGTTCACGTTCACCGACGAGGGCCGCCTCGACCTGTCCGAGATCGACACGCTGATCAACGAGCGGACCAGGCTCGTCGCCTTCACACACCGCTCGAACGTGCTCGGCACGGTCAACCCGGTCGACGTCCTCGTCGCCCGCGCTCGCGAGGTCGGCGCCATCACGGTGCTGGACGCGTGCCAGTCCGTCCCGCACGGCGTGCTCGGGGTCGGCGCCGTCAACTTCCCCGCGCTCGGCGTGGACTTCGCGGCTTTCACCGGCCACAAGATGCTGGGCCCGACGGGCGTCGGCGCCCTCTACGGCCGCGCCGAACTCCTCGATGCGCTTCCGCCCTTCCTGACCGGTGGCTCGATGATCGAGTCCGTCCGGATGGAGGAGACCACGTACACGGCCCCGCCCCAGCGGTTCGAGGCGGGCGTCCCCATGGTGTCGCAGGTGATCGGCCTGGCAGCGGCGACGGACTACCTCACCGGCGTGGGCATGGCGAACATCGCGGCGCACGAGCAGGAGCTGACCGAACTGGCGCTGGCCGGCCTGGCGCAGATCCCCGGAGTACGCGTGCTCGGCCCGACCGACGCGGTCAACCGCGGCGGCGCGGTGTCGTTCAACATCGACGACATCCACCCGCACGACGTGAGCCAGGTGCTCGACAGCCTGGGCATCGCGGTGCGCACCGGCCACCACTGCGCATGGCCGCTGCACCGCAAGCTCGACGAGGCGGCCAGCGTCCGAGCCACCTTCTACCTCTACAACGACGCCGATGAGGTCGCGGCCCTGCTCGAGGGCGTCCGCGAGGCGCAGCGCTACTTCAAGGCGGCGTGACGATGCAACGAGCCGACATCGAGCGGGCGCTGTGCTCCATCTGGGAGGACCTGCTCGACACGGACGTGACGCCCGAGGACGACTTCTTCGCCCTCGGCGGCTATTCGCTGCTCCTGGTCGACGTGGTCGCCCAGGCGCGCAAGGCCGGTTTCACGCTGGCCCCGGACGAGGTGTTCGAGCACAAGACGCCGCGCGCGATCGCGGCGGCGCTGCTACCCGAGAACGCCGACACGAAGCCGACGGCCGATCCCGTCGACGCCGATCCCGACTTCAACGACGTGTGGGCCACCGGCCTGAGTCCACTCGATGTCGAACGGCGCTCGACGCTGACGCCGCTGACCGACGGCGGGCGGGGCACCCCGCTGTTCTGCTTCCACTGGGGCGCCGGGAACATCGGCTTCGTCCGCGAGGTGGTCGACGGCTTTCGCGGCGAGCGCCCCGTCTACGGCGTCGAATCGGTGGGGTTGTGGAACCGGGAGCGGCCCTCGCTCTCCCTGGTCGAGATGGCTGCCCGCTACCTCGAGGACATCCGCACGGTGCAGCCGCACGGGCCGTACCTGCTGCTCGGGCCGTGCGCCGGCGGCCGGCTGGCGTTCGAGATCGCCCGGGTGCTCGAACGGGAGGGCGAGAGCGTCGCGGTGCTCGCGCTGGCCAACTCGATGCCTCCCGAGGTGACCGAGCTGGATCCCAGTTGGGGGCTGCGCGAGTTCTACAACTTCAGGCTGGCGTCCCTGCGCCGGCAGTTCGGGGTCACGAGCCTCGGCGCGCAGCGGGAGCGCGTCATCAAGGCCATGATCGAGACGGCCAAGATCGAACCGGGGATGGATCCCGGGGACCTGCACTGGCTGCAAGCCGTCTGGGCCGCGGGCAACTTCGCCCAGGAGCACTACGCCGCGCGCCACTACGGCGGCGAGGTGACGGTGTTCCAGCTCGCCTCCACCGCGCAGCGCGAGGACGCGAAGTGGGAGCGGGTGGCGGCGAGCGTCGAGGTGCACACGTTCGAGGCGGCGGACACCCTGCCGCTGTTGCGCGACCCGGGTTTCACGCAGATCCTGCGGAAGAAGCTGGCTGCGTTCGAGCAATGACAGGGGAAAGCGTGCGCACGGGGCGGATCGGCAGGGCCGGCCGGGCCTGGCTGGCGGAGATGGCCCCGGACTCCGCGCTGGCCAGACGGTTCGCCGCGCTGGCGATGGCGCAGTCCCTGGGCTTCGGGGTCTTCCTCACCAGCGGCGCGATCTTCTTCACCCGCACGATCGGCCTGACGTCCACGCAGGTGGGCGCCGGGCTCTCGGCGGCCGGCGTGTTCGGGCTCGTGTTCACCGTGCCCATCGGCCGCGCGGCGGACCGGCTCGGCGCGCGGATTCCGCTGCTGCTGAGCTACGCGGCGCTCGCGGTGCTGTTCTGCGTGTACTGCGTGGTGAGGAACTTCGAGGGCTTCATCATCGTGGCGAGCCTCATCTCGGTCGCCGAGACGAACTCCAACCCCCTGCGGATGACCCTGACCCGCGCGTGCTTCCCGAAGAGCGAGCACGTGCGGATCGGATCGCAGATGCGGGGCCTGTTCAACGTCGGCTTCATGCTCGGCGCCGTGATCGCCGGCGGGGCGCTGGCCGTGGGCACCCGTGCGGCGTTCGAGGCAGTGGTGCTGTTCACCGCGGCGACCCAGTTGCTCTGCGCCCTGATCACCTGGCGGCTGCGGGCGCCGAAGCACGTGCGCACGCAGCACGCCGCGGGCGCGAAGCCGCGTTCCGGTCTGCGGGACCTGCGATTCGTCGGCGTATCGCTGCTGAGCGGGATACTCGAGCTCTACCAGCCCATCCTCACCGTGGGCCTGCCGCTGTGGATCGTGCTGCGCACCCACGCCCCCGCGAGTCTCAATGCCCTGCTCCTGGTGGTCGACACGGCGTTGGTCTTCATCCTCCAGGTGGCCGCGGGCCGGGGGGCGCAGACGCCGTCCGGGGCGGCCCGGCTGCTGCGGCGTTCCGGCGTGCTGCTGGCCGTCTGCTGTCTCGTGTTCGCCGCCACCGAGCATCAGCACTCGGCGATAGCGGTACCGCTGCTGCTCGTCGGCGGGGTCATCCTCGTGCTCGGCGAGATCAGCCAGGCGGCCGGCTCGTTCGGCGTCTCGTTCCACCTGCCGCCGCCGGGCCGCCAGGGCGAGTACCAGGGCGTCTTCGCGCTCGGGCGCGGCCTGCAGCAGACAGCGGGGCCGTATCTCGTAACCGCGCTGGCGGTCGGGCTCGGGCGGGTCGGCTGGCTCATCCTGGCCGCGATCTTCCTGGCCGTCGGCTTCGCCTGCGTCCCGCTCACGGCGAGCGCCGAACGGGCCACGAGCATGCTGCTCGAGGGGCAGAGCGCCGGCGCGAGTGTGTGAGGCCCCGATGCCGCCCTCTTCGCTGCACGCGCTCCTGCGCCGCCGGGCGAGCGAGCGCCCCGACTCGATCGCGTTGGTCGGCGACGGGTTCAGTCTGACGTACCGGGAACTGGACGACGCCTCCGACGGCTTGGCCGTGAACCTGCGCGAGGAGGGCGTCAACGCCGGCGACCTCGTCCCGGCCCTGCTGCCGCGCGGCGTCGAACTGGTGACGGCCGTGCTCGCGATCCTCAAGGTCGGCGCCGCCTACGCGCTGCTCGACCCCGAATGGCCACGAGCCCGGCTCGATCAGGTCCTTGAGGAACTCAAGGCGCCCCTCCTGATCGGACCGGACCATCTCGCCGGCTCGTTCGGCCTCCCCGTCCGGTCGCCCGCCGCGACCCGGCCCGGGCACGCGACGCGACCGGAACCCGTCGAGACACCGGACTCGGCCCCGTGCTGCGTCTTCTTCACGTCCGGCACGACGGGCCGGCCCAAGGGCGTGCTCGTCCCGCACCGGGCCGTCACGCGGCTCTTTCGCCCCGGCACGTTCGCCCGCTTCGACCAGAACACCGTCATCGCGCTCGCCGCGCCGACGCCCTGGGACGCCTTCGCCCTCGAACTGTGGTCCGCGCTCGCGAACGGGGGCACGTCGGTCCTGATCAACGAGCCGTACCTATCGGCCGGCGAGTTGCGCCGGGTCGTCGCGGGACACGGCGTGAACACGGTCTGGCTCACCGCCAGCCTGTTCAACATGATCGTCGACGAGGATCCGGCGGCGTTCCGCGGGCTACATCACGTGATGACCGGCGGGGAGCGGCTTTCCGGCCTCCATGTCCGGCGCTTCCTCGAACACCACCCGGACGTCGCGCTGCTCAACGGCTACGGCCCGGTGGAGAGCACGGTCTTCGCCACGACCCACCGCATCACCGCGCGGGACTGCGAGCCGCCCGGCGACATCCCGATCGGCAGCCCCGTGCCCGGAACGGAGGTATACGTACTCGACGGCACGGACGAGTGCGAGACCGGCAGGCCCGGGGAGATCTGCGTCGGGGGCGACGGTCTGGCGATCGAGTACCTCAACGACGCCGACCTGACCCGGCGGCGTTTCCCGGAGACGACGGTCCGCGGGCGCGCGAAAAGGCTTTACCGGACCGGCGACCGCGGCTGGTGGGACGCGGACCGGTTCCTGCACTACGGCGGCCGTCTCGATCGCCAGGTCAAGATCCGGGGTCACCGGATCGAGCCGGCCGAGGTCGAGAGCCAGATCGAGCGGCATCTCGACGTCCGGCGCTGCGTCGTACTGCCCCGTACCGACAGTGCGGGACGCGCGGACTCGTTGGCCGCGTTCTGCGTGCCGGTGACCGAAGGCGACCAGTTGACGCACTGGCATGACCGACTGAGCCGCGTGCTCGTGCCCTACCATCTGCCGCGAACCGTCGTGAGCGTCGCCGCCTTCCCGCTGACCGCGAACGGAAAGCTCGATGAGCGGGCGTTGCTCGCGCTGGCCGGCGAACGCGGCGCCGATCGCGCCGAGACCGGGCAGGACGGCGCGCTCGACGGCGTCACGGATGACCTGACCCGTCAGGTGGCGGCCGCGTTCGCGGCGGTGCTGGGCCGGTCCTCGGCGCCGCTCGACGTTTCGTTGCCGGCCCTCGGCGGCACGTCCCTCGACGTCGGCCGCGTGTGCGCACGGCTGTCCGCCGAACTGGGGCGCCCCGTCCCGATCTCACGGATGCTCGAGAACCCCACGGTCTCGGGTCTGGTCGAGTGGCTTCGGCGCAGCGCGCGGCCCGGCCCCCCGGCCGCGAGCCCGCCGCCGGGAGCGGGCGTCCCTCTTACGTCGATGCAGATCGGCTTTCTCACCAGGCAGTTGCTCGACCCCGACGATCGATCAGCCTACTGTCTCAATGTCTGGAGACTGTCCGGGTCGATCGACCTCGCTCGCCTCGCCGAGGCGCTGGGCACGGTTCAGCAGAACCACGAGGCTCTGCGGGCTCGGTACGTTTACGCCCGCACCGCGCTCGCTCACGTGCTCAACGTGCCGGCGCCCGAGATCATCGTGCTGCCGGAGGCCGGAGACGAGGCCACCGCGCTGACGTCGCTGCGCGCCGAACTCAACGGGCCGCTGGACCTCGATGCCGGGCAGGTGTGGCGCGCCGCGTTCGTACCGCTGCCCGGTGCCTCGGGCGGCGGCATGTTCGGCTATGTGGTGCACCACATCGCGTACGACGGATGGTCAGAGCACGTCCTGGCCGAAGACCTGGCCGCGGCGTACAACGCCGCCGACTGCGGCGATCCGCCGACGGCCGGCTCGTCTCTCGCCGAGGCGTGGGCGATTCGCAGCGACCAGCGCGCGCTCTGCGACCTCGAACGGCACCAGGCGCAACTCGTATCAGAGCTCAGTCACACTCCGGACCTTGTCTACCCACCGGTCCCGGCCGGCGACGACGCGGCCGGACCGGCCAGGGCGCAGGCGCTCATCGGCCACGACGCCGTGAACCGCCTGGACACGGTCGCGCGCGCGGCGGGCGTGACGCGATTCTGCGCCCTCATGGCCTGCTACGGACAGGCGCTCGCGGAACTGACAGGTCAGCGCGACTTCGCCGTCGGCGTCCCCGTCGCCCGCCGCGCCGACGGTCGGCTCGCCCGATCAGTGGGCTGCCACGTCGACATGGTGTGCGTACGCCTGCGCGGAGAGCTGACCCGCGGGCTCTCGGCGGCGTTCGAGGTCGGCCAGGCGGTCGAACGCGCCCTCGCGACGCAGGAGTTCGGCTTCGGCGAGGTCGTACGCCTGCTCAACCCACCGCGCACGAAGCGCACTGCGGTCTTCCAGAACATCCTGGCCTACCAGGACAACGCCGTACCGCGGCTCGACCTCAACGGCCTGCGGACGACCCACCTGCGGGGCACCTATCCGGGCCTGCCCGCGGAGATCCAGACGGACGTGTGGCCGAGTTGCGACGGATTGCTCGTGTGCACCAACTACCTGCCCGCAGCCGTCGCAGCGGACTTCGCGACGGCGTTGGCCGCACGATTCGCGGAACTGATCGACGAGCGAGAGTGAATCCATGACAGACCTCTCAGACGCCGGCTCCCTGGTCGAGCTCTTCCAGGCGCAGGCGCGGCAGAACCCCGGCGCCACGGCGCTCGTCGACGCCGCAAGGTCACTGAGCTACGCCGAGCTCGACGAGGCCAGTGACCGGCTCGCCGCGCGTCTGCACGCGGCGGGCGTGCGCCGAGGCGATCTCGTCGGGCTGCTGCTGCCCCGCTGCGCCGAGATCCCCATCGCGATCCTGGCCGCGCTCAAGTCCGGGGCGGCCTACGTCCCACTGGACCCCGACTATCCCGGCGAGCGGCTGCGCTACATGGTCGCGGACGCCGGCATCCGGACCGTCGTCGGCGATCCGGATCGGGCCAAGGAGCTCGGCCTGCACGTGCAGAGCGTCGATCCGGGGCAGGACGGCGCAGCCTGTGCACCCGCGCCCGCTGCGCCCCTTCCAAAGGTCCGCGGCTGCGACCCCGCTTACGTCATCTACACCTCGGGTTCGACCGGCGACCCGAAGGGCTGCGTCGTCTCCCATCACAACGTTCTGTCTCTGCTGCGGTCGGCCCTGCCGCTCTTCGACGTCTCCGGCGCCGATCGCTGGGCGCTGTTCCACTCGTTCAGCTTCGACGTCTCGGTCTGGGAACTGTGGGCGGCGCTGGCCACGGGCGCGACCGTAGTGACGGTGCCGCTGCGGGTGGCGCAGTCCCCGACCGCCTTCGTCACGTATCTGGCTGAGCAGAGGATCACCGTGCTCGGCCAGGTCCCCTCCGTGTTCCGTGCGCTGGCGGCGGCTTACACCGAGGCCGACCGGCCGCGACTGTCCCTGCGTTACCTGGTCTTCGCCGGGGAGTCGGTGAACCTCGACGTCATCGCCGGCTTCCTGGCCGACTACGCGGGGGGATCCTCGCCGATCGCGGTCAACATGTACGGCCCGACCGAGACCACCGTGTTCGCGACGCATCGGATCCTCTCGGCAAGCGACCTGCGCGGCCCGGTGCGTTCCCCCATCGGCTCCAGTCTGCCGCACCTGTCCATCGAACTGCGCGGCCCGGACGGCGCGGCCGTCCCGGAGGGCGGCGTCGGCGAGATGTGGGTCGCCGGCGACGGCGTGAGCACGGGCTACCTGAATCGTCCGGAGCTGACGGCCGAGCGATTCGTCGTCGACGGGCCCGGCGGCTGCCTGCGCTACTACCGCACCGGCGACCTCGCCCGGCGGCTCGCGGACGGCTCCTTCGAGTACCTCGGCCGCGACGACCAGCAGATCAAGCTGCGTGGGTTCCGGGTGGAACTCGGGGAGATCGAGGCCGCGCTCAGAGCGCACGAGGATGTCAAGGATGCGGCTGTCACCGTGATCACGACATCGCGCGGCGCACAGTTCCTCGTCGCGTGCATCGTGCCGGCTGACGGCGCGCCGCCGAACCCGGGCCCGACCCTGCGCGCGCGCCTCGGCGAGATCCTTCCCTCGTACATGGTGCCGGACCGCTACAAGTTCATCTCCGAACTGCCGCTGACCGGCTCGGGCAAGCTGGACCGGGATGAACTGCGCCGGGTGGCCGCCTCCCGTGACCGCGCCGCGTAGACGGAGGGGCCGATGACCACCGCAGTCCGACTCGCCGACGACCTGTTCGCGCTGCTGAGCGAGGAGGACCCGCTCAACGCCTCGCAACTGGGCGTCGCGGGCCACGACGACAGACTCAGAGACCTGAGCCCGGAGGCGGAGTCCTCGCTGCGCGACCGGGCCGCGGCCATAGCCGGCCGCGCCGAACAGCTCGAGGGCGCGGCGTTGTCCGTCGAGGACCGGCTGACCACCGCGGTGGTCAGACATGAGGCGGCCGCGCTGCTGGCCCGGATCGGGTGCCATGGCGTCGAGTACACGATCACGGACATGTTCTTCGCGCCCGCCGCCGAACTGCTCACCTTCCTGCCCACGGCGTCGGTGTCGGATTCCGACAAGAAGCGGGACTACCTGGCGCGCCTGGCGAAGATCCCGACGCTGCTGGGCCAGGCCGCCGACAGAAACCGCCAGGGCGGCGCCGCCGGCCGAACCGCGGTGGCCCGCCTCGTGCGCGCCGCCATCCGGCAGGTCGAGGACTATCTGGCCGATCCCGCGAGCGACCCGTTCCGCAGGCCGACGCCGCCGGCACCGGACCCGCGGTTCCAGGAAGTCCGAGACGGTCTGCTCGCCGACGTGGTCCGCCCGGCCTTCGCGACTTACCGCCACCGCTTGGCGGACGAGGTACTTCCGCACAGCCGCCAGGACGACATGCCCGGCCTGTGCTGGCTGTCATCGGGCGAAGAGTGGTACACGGCACTGGCACGAAGCCACACCACGACCCCGCACAGCGCCGCCGAGCTTCACGAACTCGGCCTCGAACGCATCAAGGAGCTGCAGGAGTCGTTCGCCGAGATCGCGAGCCGCCTTTTCGGGACGTCCAGCTACGCCGACGCATTGACCACGCTGCGCGAGGACCTGTCCTTGCGGTGCCGCGACGGGGAAGAGATACTCCGGCTGACCCGCGAGGCGATCACGCGCGCCGGGGACGCCGCACCGGACTGGTTCACGACACTGCCCGAGGCACGTTGCAGTGTCGAGGCGGCCCCGGAATCCGGGCCCGCGGCCTATTACCTGCCTCCGTCACTGGACGGCGAGAGGGCAGGCACGTGCTACGTGAACACGGGCAACGCGAGCAAGCGCGAGCTGTACGGCATCGAAGCTGTGGCATACCACGAAGGTGTTCCCGGCCATCACCTGCAGCTCTCGCTCGCACAGAAGCTCTCCCATCTGCCGATGCTTCGACGCACCAGCGTCCTGACCGCGTATGCCGAAGGCTGGGGCGTCTACGCGGAGCGCCTCGCCGACGAGATGGGGCTCTACTCCGGTGACCTCGCCCGGCTGGGCATGCTGGCCGTCGACGCCCGACGCACCGCGCGGCTCGTCGTCGATACCGGCCTGCACGCCTTCGGTTGGAGCCGCGACCAGGCCGTCTCGTTCATGTGCGAGAACACGGCGCGGCCGCTCGTGGAGATCAACGGGGATGTGGACCGATTCATCGCGCTCCCCGGCCAGGCCCTGGCCTACACCATCGGGCAGATGGCGATTCTCGACATACGCGAGAAAGCGAAACACACTCTGGGGTCGCGTTTCGACATCCGGGCATTCCATGACATCGTGCTGAGAAACGGTGCACTGCCCCTGAGCACACTCGCCGAACTCGTATCGACCTGGGCCCGTGGCGCTCGCGAGCCTCAACCACACTGACCATCCGTTGCGGATACCTCGCCAGGTACGCGCAGCATCGACTTGCGCGCGCGGAAGTCTGATGCTGCCCCGGGTCCGGGGAACCTCCAGGACCCGGGGCGGCCGCTGAACGCCTGGCTCCGGTCAGCGGGCCGAGCGCGGCGGCGCCGACGACTCTCGCACGGTCAGCGAGGGGCTGATGATCACCCGGTGGGCGGGCAGGTCGGGGTCGGCGAGGCGGTCGGTGACAAGCCGGACGGCGGCGCGGCCGATGGAGCGACGCGGTGGCCGGACCGCGGTGAGCGGGGGGCTGCACAGCCCCGCGATCTCGTCGTCGTAGGCCACCACCGACAGATCACCGGGCACGGACAGGCGGCGCTCCTCGCAGCGCTGGACCAGGGCGATGGCCTCGGCGTCCGCGTGCACGACCAGGGCGGTCGTGCGCGTGGCGAGACAGCGGTCCAGGACCACGTCCAGCGCCGCCTCCCAGGCTGCCGGGCGCGGTGGGACCTGAGCGTCCACGGTCGCGGCGGCGTCCTGCCCGCAGTCGGTGATCGCCTCCAGCCAGCCGCGGTGCACGTGCGGGCTCGTCGGGCTGTGCTCACCGAGCAACACGCCGACCTTCTGGTGGCCGAGGGAGACCAGGTGGCGCACGGCCATGGCGGCGCCCAGCGCGTGGTCCGTCACGACCGACTCGACCACGGCGTGGTGTGGGCCGACCGTGGCCGTGCGCTCGATCAGCACCACCGGCATGCCCGTCGAGGCCAGCCAGTCGACCGTGCGCTCCGCGGTCGGCGCGTCCATCCGCGGGGCGACGATCAAACCGTCGACGCTCAGTTGCTCGACCAGCCGGATCAGCTGGGGCCGGTCGTCCTCGCTCTTGTAGGAGGAGCCGCGAAGAACGATGCGCGCGCGAAGCTCTCGCGCCGCCTCCTCCGCGCCGCGCGCCACGTCGGGCCAGTAGTAGTCCAGCGAGGGCACCAGCATGCCGACCGTGCGGGTCCCGCTCGAGAGCATCACGGCGCTCACGTCCTCGGTCGCCGCGTCGTCGTCGAACTCCGGAAGCGCCACGCCGCCGTGCACCCGGCGCACCAGCCCTTCCGCCGCGAGCTGGGCGATGTCCCGGCGGATGGTCACCGCGGCGGCGCCGAGCCGGCCGCTGAGATCGGTCACGCGCAGCACACCGTCATGCCGCAGCGCCTCGAGCAGTTGCGCGCGGCGAGCGACCTGAAGCGGTCCGCGGGTCTCGGGTGGACTCACCGCAGTTCCTCCACAGTAAGTTCAAGGGGCCGACCGGACCCGACGCCGTGACGTCGACCTCCAGCCGGATGAACCGGTATGCCCACCGCGGTCAGCATGGGGTCCAGGCGGACGCCAGCGGCCCGGCGAAACGGTCCGCGCTGATCGACATGTCTCCCCTTAACGCGTCCACGACGAGCAGCTGATCGAATGTGAGCGTATCAGATCGATGTGTACCGCCAACGGAGGGCCAAAGGCTGCGCAGCGCGAAGCTTTCACCGCCGCATCGATCGGTATCGATCGTTGACACCGGACTTCGTTCGACGTGGCTGTAGGGATTTAGCCGTAATGATGGTGAATTGGTCGAGCGTATCGGATCGTATTTGATCATATAGAGCCACAGAAGTATTGACATGCTCGCTTTCGATCGCTTGCATGTCCCTGCGACACTCCCGTTCACCTTGTGAGCACCGGCGCAGGAGGGGACATGCCAAGCGATCCGCCAGTGGCTCCCGGCCGCGCACGTGGGACGGATTGGACGCGTCAGGACTGGATTGGCTTCGCTGACCTGCTGCTTGGCTCCGCGCGGCGTTTCGCCTCGCCCGGCCACGCACGGATCACGCCGCCCGGGCCCGAGGGCGGCTACGGCCGGGCAGTCGACGGACTCGAAGGCTTCGCCCGGACGTTCCTGCTCGCCGGCTTCCGCATCGCCGCGGAGCGCTGCGCCGGGCTCGACGAACTCGCCGACTGGTACGCGAGGGGTATCGCCACCGGAACCGACCCCGCCTCGCCCGAGCGCTGGGTGCGCCTCGACGAGCACGCGCAGGCGAAGGTCGAGGCCGCTTCCATCGCGCTCGTGCTCGACCTGACCCGGCCGTGGATCTGGGACCGGCTCACGCCCGCGGTGCAGGAGCGAGTGGTCGAATATCTCTCGCCAGTCGTTGGCGACGCGACCTACCCGCAGATCAACTGGGTGTGGTTCCGCATCGTCGTGCAGACGTTCCTGCGCTCGGTGGGCGCGCTCTCGTCGGTCGACGAGATCGAGGAAGACCTGGCCACGCACGACACCTTCCGTCGCGCCGACGGCTGGCTGTCCGACGGCCAAGAGCGGGCCTACGACCACTACGCGGGCTGGGCACTGCACCTGTATCCCACGCTCTGGGCACGGATGTCGGGTGCCGCCGACCTGGCGGCCGACCGGCGCGGCCGTGACGTCGCCGCGCTGGACCGGTTCCTCCAGGACGCCCTCGCCCTCGTCGGCGCGGACGGGTCGCCGCTGATCCAGGGGCGCAGCCTGACCTATCGTTTCGCCGCCGCGGCGCCGTTCTGGGTGGGAGCCGTCGCCGGCGTGCCGTCGCTGACGCCCGGTCAGCTGCGTCACGCCGCCGGCCGCATCGTCGCGCACTTCGCCGATCGGGGCGCGCCCGACGAACGCGGCCTGCTCACCATCGGCTGGCACGGCTCATGGCCCCGGCTGGCCCAGATCTACTCCGGCCCGGGCTCGCCTTACTGGGCCAGCAAGGGACTGCTCGGTATCTCACTGCCCGAAGACCACCCGGTGTGGACCTCGCCGGCCGAGCCGCTGCCCGTGGAGGCCGGTGACTACGTGCGCGCGGTGAGCGCGCCGGGGTGGCTGGTCTCAGGCACCCGCGCGGACGGTGTTGTGCGCGTTAACAACCACGGCACCGACCATGCCGTCGAAGGATCGATGGTCGCTGACTCGCCGCTGTACGCCCGCCTGGGCTACTCCACCGCGACCGCTCCCCTGCTCGACGAAGCCGGCTGGACCGGACCGACAGACCAGTGCGTCGCCGTGCTCGACAGCCGAGGGCGGGCCACGCATCGCAGCGGAATGCGAACGCTGATCGTGCGCGTCGACGACTGCGAAGCCGGGCCGGTCGCAGTCGCCGGATCGACGACGCTCGCGCACTGGGTCGAGGCAGAACCGGACCAGCGCGACTACGGCAACGGCCGCATCGGACCATCCGTCCCGGCCGGCCGGCTCACCGTCTATTCACTGGTACGCACTGCCTGGGAACTGCGCCTCTGCCGAGTCGACGACGTGGCTGAGGGTCTCGACCCAGGCATGTTGCGGCTGCGGATCTCCGGTTGGCCGGTCGCCGGCGACGGCTCGGCCGAGGTCTCGACGGCGGGCGTGACGGCCACTGGCGCGGGACTGACCTCCCGCCTGCACGGTATCCCGATCGGAGGCGTCACGGCGGACGCCGTCGTGGTCGCGACCGGCGCGGGCGTCGCAGTCCACGGCGACGCCGGCCCGCTCGGCAGCCCGGTCCGCGTCCCGTGGCTGGATCACGCGCTTCGCCCCGGCGCCTGGGTCGCCGCGCTCGTCGGACTGTCCGGCAGCGCAAACCGGCACGACCACGGGACCTGCCGCGTCACATTCGACCCGGTTGATCAGGGCTCTGTCGTTCGGATCGGTGGCGATGAACGCCGTTTCGATGAAGACCGTGTCGATGAAGACCGTGTCGATCAGGACTCGGGCGATCAGGCGCCCGGCGTCAGGGTCGAGTGGCCGGACGGCCGCAGCACACACACGCGCCTATCCACGCGCACAGGCCAGGGAAGCCACAGCGGCGACCCGGTGGCAATCCGGGCCCTGTGACGGGCCCTCGTCTCGAAGGAGAGAGGATGAAGCGCCTTGTTTCCGCCGCGCTCGGCCTCACCGCGGCGGCCTCGCTGCTGGTGGCCGGTTGCAGCAGCGGATCCCCTGCGGCATCGGCGAGCGCGGGCGTGCCCAGCGGCCCGACCACGCTGACCCTGGCGGGCTGGACCCTGTCCACCACGCCGGAGTTCAAGGCTCTCGCCGACGGCTTCCACGCGGCTCATCCCAACGTGACCGTGCAGCTGAAGGAGTACGACGCCACCAACTACGACACGCAGATGATCGCGGACCTGGCCGCTCACTCGGCTCCGGACATCTACGTGCTCAAGAACCTGAAGAACTTCTACACCTACCAAAGCGGCGGCCAGCTCGTCGACGTCTCGGACGTCGCCAAGAGCCTGGGCAGCGGCGTCGGCGGCCTGTCCGACTACCAGGTCGGCGGCAAGGCCTACGCGATCCCGTACCGCCAGGACTCCTGGGTGCTGTTCTACAACAAGGCCCTGTTCGACAAGGCCGGCATCGCCTACCCGGACGGTTCCTGGACCTGGGACAAGTACGTCAGCATCTCCGAGCAGCTGACCGCGGCGCTCAAGGACAGGGGTTCGAAGGCGGTCGGCGACTACCAGCACATCTGGCAGTCGACGGTGCAGGGCTTCGCGCTCGCCCAGACCCCCGGCGCCAAGCTGACCAGCGGCGACTTCAGCTATCTCAAGCCGTACTACGACCGGGCGCTGGCCTTGCAGAACGCCGGCGCGCAGCCCACCTTCGGCACGGTCAGCACCAACAAGCTGACTTACCAGGCGCAGTTCGGCAAGCAGCAGGCCGCGATGATGCTCATGGGCACCTGGTACATAGCCACCCTGCTCAAGCAGCAGAGGACCGGTGACGCTGACACCTTCCAGTGGGGCATGGCGCCCGCACCGCAGTTCGACGCGAGCACCACGGGGACGTCGGCGACCCCGGTCACCTTCGGCGACCCGACCGGTCTCGGCATCAACCCGGCCATCAGCTCCGACAAGGTCTCCGCGGCCAAGGCGTTCCTCGAGTACGCGGCCGGCGTACAGGGCGCCAAGTCGCTGGCCGCCATCGGTATCACCCCGGCGGACACCGCCGCGGTGGCCTCCGACTTCTTCTCGCTCAAGGGCATGCCGAGCGACTCGCTGTCCAAGTTCGCCTTCTCCACGCACGACACCAAGCCAGAGAACCCGGTGTCCAAGTACACGACGGGCCTGCAGGACCTACTCAACGACCTGCATACAGCGGTGATGTCAGGCGGCAAGGGCATAGACGGCGCGATCAGCGACGCGCAATCACGCGCGAAGAGCCAGGTGCTCAACCAGTGACGCCGTGCCAGAACCCAGTGCTATCGAACCCAGTGCCGTCGAACCCAGTGCCATCAAGCACGGCATAAGCACCACGCGTCGAACCCGCCGCGCCGCATCCCAGCGGCACCGGCAAGGCAGTCACTTGCGTGACCGGGCGCGGGTGCGGTGCGCACCGCGCCCCCGACCCGGTCACGTGACGCCGATCGAACCGAGAGAGCCCATGGCAACGACGATCGAAGCCCCCGCCCGGCCGACGCGGCCCGCGCGGCGCCGGCGCAGCCGGCGGGTGTGGCGCAACACCGCGGTGGGATGGTCCTTCCTGCTGCCCAACTTCATCGGCTTCGCGGTCCTCACGCTGGCGCCGGTGCTGGTGCTGTTCTACCTGGCCTTCACCGACTGGAACGTGTTCGGCGTGGCCAGGTGGACCGGCATGGCCAACTTCCGGCGGCTGATCCACGACCAGAGCTTCTGGACGGCGCTGGAGAACACCCTCTACTACACGGCGCTGCACATCCCGCTCACCTTGGGTGCGGCGCTCGGCCTGGCGCTGCTGCTCAACCGGAGACTGCGCGGCGTCGCCTTCTTCCGCACCGTCGCGTTCTTCCCCTACATCACCTCGATCGTCGCCGCCGCCCAGGTCTGGAACATGCTCTTCAGCCCGCAGTACGGGCCGATCGACGCGGTGCTGCGGCCGCTCGGGATCGCCCACCCGCCCGGCTGGACGGTATCCACCACGTGGTCGATGCCCGCCGTCATCCTCGTCGGCACCTGGCGGGAGATGGGCTACTACATGCTGATCTTCCTCGCCGGACTGCAAACCATCCCCGCGCAGTTGTACGAGGCGGCCCGGGTGGACGGCGCCAACGCCTGGCAGCGGTTCCGGGCGGTGACGGTCCCCTCGCTGCGGCCGACGACCTTCTTCGTGACGGTGATGCTCACCATCGGCAGCTTCAAGGTCTTCGACCTGATCCTGCTGTTGACGAACGGCGGCCCCGGACAGTCGACCCTGGTGCTCTCGCAGTACATCTACCAGACCGGCTTCCAGGAGAACCACTTCGGATACGCCTCGGCAATCTCCGTGGTGTTGTTCGTGCTCTGTTTCGTGGCCACGATCGTCCAGTTCCACGTGAACAAGCGCAGGAGCGTGTGATGGACACGATGCTGAAGCCCGCGCCGACGGACGCCCTGCCGGCGCCCGTCCCGCGCCGACGCAATGGAAAGCGCGCCAGTCCTGCCGTAAGGGTGCTCATCTACGTGCTGCTCGTCGCCGCGGCGGCGGGCGTGCTGCTGCCGTTCTACTGGATGGTCGTCTCGTCGCTGAAGACGGACAACGACGTGGTCACCGTGCCGGTCAAGTGGCTGCCGCACAGCGTGGTCTGGCACAACTACCTCGACATCTGGCGCAAGTCGCAGATGACCACGTGGCTCGAGAACACGCTGATCCTCTCCTTCGCGGTGACCGCGCTGCAGCTGTTCACCGGCAGCTTCGCAGCGTACGGATTCGCCAAAGTGCGCTTCCCCGGCCGCGATCTGCTCTTCATCGTCTACGTCGGCACTATCGCAGTACCCTGGCAGTCCTACATGATCCCGCAGTTCATCCTCATGTCGCACCTGCGGCTGTCGAACACGCTGTGGTCGATCATCGCGCTGCAGGCCTTCGGCGCGCTCGGCGTGTTCCTGATGAAGCAGTACTACGAGTCGATCCCGGAGGAACTGAGCGAGGCGGCCCGCATCGACGGGATGAGCGAATACGGCATCTACCGGCGCATCATGCTGCCGCTGTCGGCCCCGGCACTGGCCAGCCTCGCGCTGCTCACCTTCGTCAACACCTGGAACGACTATCTCGGACCGCTGATCTATCTGCGCAGCCCGAACCTGCGGACCATCCAGCTGGGGCTGAGCACCTTCATCTCCCAGTACAACACCGAGTACGCGCTGATCATGACGGGCTCGGTGCTCTCCGTGCTGCCGATCGCGGTGATCTTCCTGCTCGGCCAGCGCTACTTCGTCGAGGGCATCGCGACCACCGGCCTGAAGGGATGACCATGCGGATCAAGTACGAGACGCTCGGCACGGCCTTCGACATGCTCTACGTCGCGCTCATGACCAACCTGCTGCTCGTCGTCAGCTGCCTGCCGCTCGCGGCAGGACTGGTCGTGACCGACCCGGCACGCTCGTGGCCGCTCCTGGCGCTGGTTGCGCCGCTGTGCGCGCCGGGAGTGTGCGCGGCGTTCGCGGTGCTCTCCGCCTTCAGCGGCGGGGGCGACAACGCGGTCGTGCGCACCTTCGTCGCGGCCTGGCGCGCGTCGCTGCGCCGGGCCACCGCATTGGGAGCCCTCGCCACCGCGGCGCTGGTGGTCCTCGGCGTGGATGCGCACGCCGCCTGGGGACACCCGGTCGGCGCCGCCGTGATCCCGGTGCTGGTCACGGCCATGGCCCTGATCGCCTCGACCTCGTTGCTGACCCTCGTCGTGATCGCCGAACGCCCGGCGGTCCGGCTGCGCGACGCCCTACGGGCCTGCCTTTACCTGGCGCTGCGGCGCTGGTACCTGACGGTGTTTTCGCTAGCCGTTCTCGCACTGCTCGAAGCGCTCGTCGCGAGCCGGCCGGCGATCGCGTTCGGCCTGGCGGCGGCCCCGCTGCTGTACGTCGTCTGGGCCAACAGCCACTTCACCCTGCGGGAGGCGCTTGGACCGAACCCCGGCTGAGCCACACCGCCCGACCCGCCTGCGCCGCACCCGGCGCGCAGGTGCGTGCCCGCGCGCTTCGCGGGCCCGCGGACGAACCAGGAGAGGACAGCAATGACGGCGATCGACGTCCGTCCGAGCCCCGACGCCGAAGCGACCGGGCCTGCGGTGGCCGCCGCGCTGCGCACGATCGACGCGAACATCGCCGAGTTCGGCGAGCGCTATCCCGGCGACACGACCGTACACGGCACATACCCGTTGCGGCCCGCGGCTCACGGCCTGCCCGAAGGCGCCAACACCGGCTGGACCACCAGCTTCTGGCCGGGCATGCTCTGGCTGGCCTTCGACCTGACCGAGGACGAGACGTACCTGGCCGCCGCGAGCGCCCACGTACGCAGCTTCGTCGAACGCGTCGAGCGCCGCATCGACCTGGCCACCCACGACCTCGGGTTCCTCTACACGCTCGGCTGTGTGACCGCGTGGCGGCGCACCGAGGACGAATCCGCGCGCCGCGCCGCCCTCTGCGCCGCAGACCACCTGCTCACCCGCGTGCTCGAACCGGCCGGAATCATCCAGGCCTGGGGTGACCTGAGCGATCCGCGCCAGCGGGGCCGCACCATCATCGACAGCCTCATGAACACTCCATTGCTGTTCTGGGCGAGCCGGACCAGCGGGGATCCCCGCTACGGCGACGCCGCGCTGCGGCATGCCACGCAACTGCGCGACAACATCCTGCGACCGGACGACACCACGTTCCACACCTTCTACTGGGACCTGCAGACCGGCGAGCCGCTGCGGGGAGAGACCGAACAAGGCAACTCCGACGACTCCTGTTGGGCGCGCGGGCAGGCCTGGGGCGTGTACGGCTTCACGCTCAACTACCGCTATACCGGTGACGTCTCGTTCCTGACGGCGGCGCAGCGTTGTGCCGATTACTTCCTGGCCCACCTGCCCACGGACCACGTCGCGTACTGGGACCTGGAATTCACCGACGGCAGCGGACAGGAGCGCGACAGCTCCGCCGCGGCGATCGCCGCCACCGGCCTGATCGAACTCGCCGGCCACCTGCCCGCCGGCCCGCGCCGCGACGGCTACCGCGCCGCCGCCGCCGACATCCTGGCCTCCCTCATCAGCGGATACTCCACGGCCGCCGACCCGCGTTCCAACGCGCTGCTGCTGCACGGCGTGTACGACAAACCCAAAGGCGTCGGGGTCGATGAAGGCACCTTGTGGGGCGACTACTTCTACCTCGAAGCCCTCACCCGAGCCACCCGTGCCGCCTGGTCAGACCCCTGGTAGACCGCCGCTTTTTCGCCCTGCACCGGACAGCACCGTGACGCACGAGAGACAGGACTGATGGACTACCGCTACCACTGCGACATCCCGGCGCAGGACGGCCTGAACGCGCTGCCGTTCAACCCCTGCCGCCTCCTCGATCTCAAGTTTCTGAGACTCGACGCGGGCCGTGCCTGGTCCGGTGAGTCCGGGGACCGCGAAATCCTCGCCGTCGTGCTCGGTGGCACGGCCACCTTCACGGTCGGCGGCCACACGTTCCCGGACGTGGGCGCACGCGCCGACGTCTTCTCCGGCAAGCCGCACTCGGTGTACATCCCGGCCGGATCCGCAGTCACCGTACAGGCCGCCGGGCCGGTGGAGATCGCGTTGCCCAGCGCGCCGAGCGACCTGGTCGCCGAGCCGTACGTCATCGAACCCGCGCGCGTCGCCGAGGGCCGATGGGGCGCCGCGAACTTCGGCCGCACCTACCACCAGATCCTCACCGAGATCTCCCAGCCGGACCTGCCGACGCGACGGCTGATCGTCGGCGAGACCTACACGCCGTCAGGGAACTGGAGCACCTACCCGCCGCACCGCCACGCGTTCGACGACCTGCCGGCCGAAGCGCGGCACGAAGAGATGTACTACTTCCGCACGAAGCCCGCCGGCGGCTTCGGCATCAGCCGCGTGTACACGGACGACGGATACGAGGAGAACTACACGGCCCGCGACCACGCCGTCCAGATGATGCCCTCCGGATATCACACGGTGGTCAGCGCGCCCGGATACACCACCTACTACCTGTGGTTCCTCGCGGGCACGCAGCGCACGCAGGGAGCGACCGAAGACGCCGACCTCGCCTGGGTCGGGCGCACCATCCCGACGCTGCGCGCCCTCGGGCTGTGATGGACGGCGGTAAGCAACCGCCTGCCGCCCTACGGAGGAAGACCACGATGAACGCACCCGACACGGCCCGGGCACCGCCCGGGAGCATCACGGCGTATCAACACAACGCTATGTGGCGCGGCGGCCGTCGCGCACGGGATCGCGCCTGCCGAGCAGTGCAACCGGCCGGCAGCGGACCCGCAGGAGTACAAGGACGTACCCACAAAAAAGGATCTACACGATGAACATGACGAGATCATCCGGTCACGTCGCAGGCCGCAGGGACCTGCTCACGGCATTCAGGCTACTGATGGTGTGCGCACTCGCCGCCGCAGCGTTCGTGACCGTCAACCAGAGCCGGGCGCACGCCGCCACGAGCCAGTTGCGGGGCGTGAACTGGGCCGACCAGCGCGACAACTTCGTCAACGGCGTGCTCTACCCGTCCGGCCTCAGCTCCACGGACACCTACTCCTCGGCCGCGACCGTGGCGAACCAGGTGATCGGCCAGATGTACTCGATCACCGGTGCCAACACGGTGCGGATCCCGGTCAACGAGCCGACCGTCTCCACGTTCTGGGGAACCTACACAGGCGCGCTCGACACGGCGCTCGGCAAGGGCAACGTGATCCTGGCCTATTGGGCGTACACCGGCGGCAAGCCGCCGAACACCACGACCTTCTACCAGATGTGGGACACGATCGTCGGTAAGTACGGCAGCAACCCTAACGCCTACTTCGAGGTCATCAACGAGCCGTACGGGCTGAACGGCACCGACCTGGACAACCTCTACAACACCTGGCTGACCCGCTACCCGAGCGTGCCGCGCAGCAGGGTGATCCTCGACGGCACCGGTGACGCCCAGAACGCGGCCGCGGTCGGCAACGACAGCCGCCTGAACAACACGCTGATCGGCATCCACGACTACTCGTTCTTCGTCAGCCCGCCCTACACCACCGAATCCCAGTGGGCGAACCACCTGGCCGGCGAGATAGGTTCCTTCGCCAGTCGTACCGTGGTCACCGAGTGGGGCGCCCCGATGAGCCCCGGAACCAAGAACGGGGTGTACTACAACACCATCGACTACAGCGTCCCGGGCACGAACTTCTTCGACGACTACGTGCGGGGCGAAAGCAGCGAGATGCGCACCCTCGGCGTCGGCAGCGTCTACTGGCCCGGCCTGCGCGACGGCGACTGGTACAGCATGACCACCAAGACCGGGAGCGGCTCGTCCATCTCGCTCTCGCTGGTCAACGCCTCGGGACTGGCGCGCCTGCAATACGCCTGGGGCATCGGTGACGGCGGCGGCGGCAGCGGCGGCGGCGCGACCTACGTCCAGCTGCGCAACGCCGCGACCGGCCTGTGCGCCGACGGCACCGGAAGCACCACCAACGGCGCCACGGTCAAGCAGTCCACGTGCAGCAGCGGCAACAACAACCAGCAGTGGACCGTCGTGACCGACGGAAGCTACTCCCGCATCCAAAACCGCGCCACCGGCCTGTACATCGACGGCATGGGCCGCACCACCAACGGCTCCGCCACCGGCCAATGGTCTGACAGCAACAGCAACAACCAGCAGTGGACGATGGTGGCGGCCGGCAGCAACGTGCGCATCCAGAACCGCGCCACCGGCCTGTACATCGACGGCATGGGCCGGACCGCCTCCGGCTCCGACCTCGGCCAGTACAGCTCCTCCGGCAGCACGAACCAGCAATGGAGCATGACCACCGCGAGCTGAACCGCCTCGGCGAAGCGCCGCGCGCCGGTGCCGACAACGTCTGTCGACGTGGCACAGGCGCGCGGCGATCGCCAGCGTTGTGTTCTGCGGTGGCACGAACTGCGCGCCGAACGCAACGGTCGACTACCGCGACACGAACATCAAACCGCTCAGCATGGCGCCGGTGCGGCGTGCGCTGCCCCGCGCAGTATCGGAAACTTTCAATGCCCAGCCGTGCTTCGCAGACATCGAATGGTGGCTTGGGGTGGCAAGATGGCGCGGCCCGGCGTCCGGATGCCCGGGTGCGGGGGCGCATGGATTGACAAGTCTCCTGTCAATGCCAAGCTGACGCAACGTATGTTAGCGGTCACAACCGTCGCGCCGTAACGCCGCTGCCGGATGTGTCACCGCGGGAGCAATCGGAAACAGACCCGAAGCTGACTGGGAGAAGGTCGTGATCAACACAGGACGCATCAGCCGCAGACGCCGATCCCTGATCGCCGCGCTGGCCGCAGCGGCGACGACCGTGATGGTATTGGCGGTCACGCTCGGGGCCAGCCCGGCCATGGCTGACGTCACCGGCGCACTGCGCGGTGTCGGCTCGGGCCGGTGCCTCGATGTACCGAACGCCAGCCAGACCGACGGTACTTACCTGCAGATCTACGACTGCTCGGGAGCCGCGAACCAGCAGTGGACCCTCACGAGCGGCGGCGCGTTGACGGTGTACGGCAGCAAGTGCCTGGACGTGCCCGGCCGCGCGACCACCGCCGGCACCCGGGTGGAGATCTGGACGTGCAACGGCGGGACCAACCAGCAGTGGCGGGTGAACTCCGACGGCACGGTGGTCGGGGTGCAGTCGGGGCTGTGCTTGGACGTCACCGGCGCCGGCACGGCCAACGGCACCGCGGTCGAGATCTGGACGTGCAACGGCGGCAGCAACCAGAAGTGGACGGGCCTGTCGGCCACCCCGACCC